>CAZRIE010000009.1:53216-77356 GCA_964600075.1 uncultured Flavobacteriaceae bacterium | reverse complement strand
ATGCTTTATAATCAATAACGTGATAGTCGTGGTCGACCAACCGTATTTACTTTAAACAAAGAGGCCGTCTATTTTTGACGGCCTCTTCATTACTGTTTCATGTAAAAGATTTCTAGAAATCTTTGAGATAATTAATTTGTCGTGTCAGGAATCAGTACTTTATTGAGTACATGAATTACACCATTCACTGCCTGAACGTCGACTGCTATAATTCCAATGTCGCTATTGCCTGCACCATCGGTAACATCGGCAATATTATCTCCGGCACTAGGAAGCGTTATAGTGATATTATCACCTTCCAATGTGGGAGCCACAGTATCACCACCTGGTGTTAAATCTGAGGAAGTAACATTAGCTCCACCAACTACGTGATGTAACAGCACTTGCGTAAGAACTACCTCGCCCGGAATCTCCGGTAAGGCCGCGAAAGCATCATTAGTAGGGGCAAAAACTGTATAATCAGGATTGATACCATCCAAATTATCTCCTTCTGTGCGAGCGAGAATGGTCTCGAAAGGCGTAGCTGGGGTCAAGGTCGTCAAGGCTTCTACCAATGTTGAGAAGATTGGATCGGCAGCAGCAAAAGTAACGACCGTCGGCAAGCCAATAACCGCATCAACAGCATGTATAATACCATTGCTTCCAACAATATCAGCTGAAGTTACTTCTGAAACGCCATTGAAAACAACGCCGGCTGAAGTGTCGAAGTATATGCTCATTGGGTTCATTCCGGCGCCCATAGCATTGGTATTACCATAACCAGCACCGGCAGTCGTAAGATCAGTAGATAAAAGCGTAGTACTCATAACGTGGTTTAAGAGTACCTGAGTTAAAACTTCTGTATTAATACCGCCAAGATCGGCGCCATCTAAAAAGGTTGCGAGAGCTGCATTATCAGGTGCCAAAACTGTATAAGGTCCTTCAGCTGATAATAATGCTACTAGATCAACGTCTGAAGCTCCTAATGCGGTTACCAAACTGCTGAAGTTTTCGTTAGCAACAGCATGTGAAACAATTGAAGGGATTGGAATCACGGCATCAACAATATGTATTGTTCCATTAGAGGCGTCAATATCGGCAGTTGAAACAGCAGAAACGTTGTTAAACCTAACGCCATTAGCCGTGTTAAAATATATACTGATATTATTTCCGCCAACACCTGTAGCATTCGTACTGGTATACCCAGAACCCAGTCCAGTTAAATCTGAAGCAGTTAGATCTGCTGAAATTACGTGATTTAATAATAATTCCGACAATACATCGGTGGGCACTTCATCTAAAGACCCAAAGCCATTGGCCGTGAGAAAAGCAGTGAAAGCCGCATTGGTAGGGGCAAGCACGGTAAATGGCCCGTCACCACTCAAAACTTCGACCAAATTGCCGTCAGCTGCTTGAAGAGCTGCAACCAATGCCGTCAATTCTGGTGTGGCAAGTGCTAATTCCACAATATTTGGTTCGGGTTCAACTATCGGGGCAGTAGCATTGTCATCATCACTACATGATGCAAAAATTAAAGTCAATGCTGTCATTAGGAGCATCGGTTTGAAAATAAGGAGCTTTTTCATAAAAATTGTTTTAAAATTAATTGTTTAATAATGTAACGCAAAGTTTAAACAAATATTTAGTCAGACCAATAAAAATATAAAATTTAAGAAAATTTTAGTATCATAAAAAACTGAATTTAAGTGATAAAAGGCCTGATATTCAATATTGCGTTGTTTCATAGAGTAGATGGTAGTGTTTGTGAAAAGTTGCGTTTGTTCATGTTTTTTTATAAAATGTTTAACAAATAAGCATCCTTGCCAAGATGGAATATGTTCAGTTTAGATAGGCTTCACTTTGTTCTTTCATAAATATGCGCTTGTTTCACCATTTTCATTTTTTGTATTTTTGCAGTTCGATTCAATAGTTATGAAAAAAGTTGTCGTTGGCCTCTCAGGTGGTGTAGATTCTAGTGTAGCCGCTTACCTTCTTAAGAAGCAAGGGTATGAGGTTATCGGTCTTTTCATGAAGAATTGGCATGATGATTCCGTAACGATTTCCGAAGAATGCCCCTGGTTGGAGGATAGTAATGATGCTCTTATTGTGGCAGAGAAGCTAGGCATACCCTTTCAGACTGTCGATTTAAGTGTTGAATACAAAGAGCGCATCGTCGATTATATGTTTTTGGAATATGAAAGAGGCCGCACGCCGAACCCTGACGTGCTTTGTAATCGAGAGATCAAGTTTGATGTTTTCTTGAAAATCGCCTTGCAATTGGGAGCGGATTATGTAGCTACAGGGCATTATTGCCGTAAAGGGATTTTACAAAATGAAGATGAAGCGAACACCTATCAACTTTTGGCCGGGGTCGATACTAATAAAGACCAATCGTACTTTCTTTGTCAATTGTCACAAAAGCAATTATCAAAAACGTTATTTCCCATTGGTGAACTGACAAAGCCTGAAGTCCGAAGTATCGCTGCTGAAAGTAATTTGATTACCGCGGATAAGAAAGATTCCCAAGGTCTCTGTTTTATCGGAAAGGTGCGTTTGCCTGATTTCTTGCAACAAAAATTGAAACCTAAAAAAGGAGTCATTGTTGAGGTGCCATCTGATGTTTCCCAGTATCAAAAGACATTGCCCCACTTCAACACAATAAAAGAAGAATTGGCCTATTATTCCGCCAAGCCTATTTATCAAATCGATGATGGTAGGATAGTGGGCGAACACCAAGGAGCACATTATTTTACGAAAGGACAAAGAAAGGGATTGGATGTCGGGGGCACTAAAGAACCTTTGTTCGTTATCGAAACCGATGTCGAAGAAAATGTTATTTATACGGGCCAGGGCAAATCGCACCCAGGATTGTACCGTAGAACATTGTTCGTAACTAACGAAGAGCTTCATTGGATCCGTACCGATTTGGCATTGCAGGTAGATGAGACTATGCAGGTTATGGCTCGAATTCGTTATCGTCAACCCTTACAAAAGGCAACGCTCTATAAAATCGATGTTGGACTTTATGTCGATTTTGAAGAAAAGCAGTCAGCCATTACCGAGGGGCAATTCGTAGCTTGGTACATTAAAGATGAACTGATAGGCTCAGGGGTTATTTCTTAGTATTTCTCACTCGAGCGCAGTCGAGAGTTCAATACGACTGTCTAATAGTATTTGACTGCGATTGAACTAAGAACCATGCAAAACAAAATCACACAACTTTTTGAGATTCAATACCCGATTATACAAGCCGGTATGATATGGGCCAGTGGTTGGCGATTGGCATCCGCCGTTTCCAACGCAGGAGGATTGGGACTTATAGGTGCAGGCAGTATGCACCCTGAAGTGCTTCGAGAGCACATACAAAAATGCCAGAAGGTCACCGATAAGCCCTTTGGGGTTAACGTTCCAATGCTTTATCCTGATATTGAGAAGTTGATGGAGATTAGTGTAGAACTTGGAGTGAAAATTGTCTTTACTTCCGCAGGAAACCCGAAAACGTGGACATCCTTTTTAAAGGAAAAAGGAATCAAGGTCGTGCATGTAGTGAGCAGTGTCAAATTTGCCGTTAAAGCTCAGGACGCTGGGGTGGACGCCATAGTTGCAGAAGGTTTCGAAGCCGGAGGACATAATGGTAGAGACGAAACAACAACTCTAACTTTGATTCCAGCGGTAAAGGAAAGAATAGCTATTCCAATAATTGCTGCTGGTGGAATCTCTTCTGGTCGATCCATGTTAGCTGCTATGGTTTTGGGTGCGGATGGTGTACAGGTAGGTAGTCGTTTTGTGGCAAGCTATGAGGCCTCATCACATGAATCATTCAAGCAAAAAATTGTAAAATCAAGTGAGGGTGATACTCATTTGACCCTAAAAGAATTGGCACCTGTTCGTCTTATTAAAAATAAATTCTACCACGATGTGCAGCAGGCCTATGCAAATGGTGCTTCAAAAGAATACCTAAAAGAACTTTTGGGCCGTGGCCGAGCCAAACGAGGTATGTTCGAAGGCGATATGGAAGACGGCGAATTGGAAATAGGTCAAGTTTCTGCGCTGATTCATGATATCAAACCTGCAGCTGATATAGTTACCAAAATGATGACCGAATTTCATGCCGCGAAGCATAGCATTTCAAATTTATAGCAAGGCTGTAAAATTAGGGCCTCCCCTTTTTTCAAGTGGAGGTGCCGAAAGGTGAAGGGGTTTTCACAAGCTGGCCAAAATGCCAATATGTCGAAGATTTTGTATGAAATTGAGCATTTAAGTTCCTTGGTGACCACCACGCCCACCGAAGGGGCGGGCACCTCTCCTTGAAAAAAAAAGAGGATTATATCATGAGCTCTTTTCTTGTTTCAAGCTGGCGAGGTACTCGATTAAATCACGCAGCTCCCTTTTTGAGATAAGCCGTCCCATGGCCGGCATAGCCGAAGGCATATTTTCTCGTTTTTCGATTCGTGATACGGGGATTTCTAAAGGCTCGGCTTCAGAGGTGCGGAGGGTTAATTCCTCTTCGGTTTCCTCTTCGAGAATACCGTTTACCTTTTGACCGTCTTTCAAAACCAAAGAAACACTACCATAACCTGGGGCCAATCTTTTGCTTGGTTCGATAAGTGATTCTAGAATTTGTTCACGGGAGAGTATATTTCCGATATTCTCCAATTGAGGACCTACATTACCGCCTGCCCCACCAATTGCGTGGCAACGTGTGCATTGTGCAGTAGGGTTTCGATCAAAAACCCTTCTGCCCGCCTGATAGTTTCCGCCTACTAAAGTTTCTCGGTACGCGTCGATTGAATTTCCGGTTTCCTTTATACCATCCAGTTGGGCAATCAAGGTTTTAGAATTTGTCGCTTCCACTGCTTCGATAAGATCAAGAATAACACTTTCGTTGAGTCGGTTCGATTTGGCCTGTCCTATTAAACGTTCTAAAACATCACTACTTTTTTCTAAAGGAAGTTCCCCTAGGACGGTTAAGAGCTGTTGCTGCTCGCGCACTGATCTATTTTTAAAAATCGGATTTACGATGCTAGGAAGGTTTTCCCTTGAAATTTCCAATTGGGGAATTAATCCCACTGCGGTCGTTCGAACTTCTTGGTCTTTATCTTGCATACCCAATTGCATGGCCATTTCGATATTTTTGAACTGGAGCTCTCCCAAGGCTTTTAAAACTTCTGACCTTACTTGGGGTGATTTGTGGATCTTCATTATTTCGAATAATTCGAGATTATGACTCTCGATACCCAAATTTGCCAATGTCTTTGAAATACTGATCAGGATTTCAGTATCAGTATCTTCTAGGAAATCAGGAATATCCTTTTCGATTTTTTCTTTTACAATATTGGGGTCCCGTTCTATTTTCCCTCGATATCGTCCATCGACCCTATCAAGAACCGAAGGTTTCGCCCAAGTTCCGATGGTCGCCAAAGCTTCGCCACGAAGTACGCCTGAGACATCCTTTCTTTTTGCGAACTTGATAAGGCTTTCGAGTTCCTTTTCGCCGCCAACACGAAGTGCCGCATTGATAGCCCTGCGCAATAGGGGTTCAGAAGTAAATTTTTCTACGGTAAGCGTGTTAGCAAGTGCTGGCAAAGCCTTTTCGATAGACCAATCGTCATTTATCGCCCTTGCGGCCTCTGTTACGAGATATTCATCTTCGTCATTCAAGAATAGTGCTACCTGCGCATCTTGTAATCTTCTTAAAACTAAAACGGCAGCGATACGCAGACCTCGGTTAGGGTTATCGGCCAAGGCGACAATAGCCTCTGTTTTTCCGATTCGGGACAAGGCCAAAACAGCTGCATGTCTCAAATAGACATCGACATCATTATTTGCCTCGATCATCGCTATCAGTGGCTGTACGGCCGCTTTATCTTGTATTCTACCCAAGGCCTGGGCAGCGAAGAATTTTACTCTGTCATCTTCGTGTTTTAACAGGGATATAAAAGACGAGCCCGCATCGACATATTTTACATCACCCAACACTTTTAATGCTTGTGCAACGATTTCACGATCGTTGTCGGAAAGAAGCTCCACTAACGGTTCGGCCTTGTCTAAATCTTTCGCGGCGATTTGGCCGATACCCCAAATAGCGTGGATTCGGGCGAACTGATTTTGTTCTTCCTTTAGTACATCCTTTAAAGCATTAAATCCTGAATTGCTTTGTACCAAGGCAAACTGTGCCTTTTTACGGATACGCATGTCGGAATAAGACAATAAATCGACCAGTTCGTCGATCGATTGGTTCTCGTAATCCAAGGTCATGAGGCGTTGCGTCTCTTTACGCTCATTTTTCAGGTCGTTCTCTCCTTTGGTAACATCAAGTTTCCAGATTCTTCCATAGTTCTTGGGTTCCCAGCCGGTCATCCAATCCGCTAAATATAGCGCACCGTCAGGACCGAATTGTATACCAGTAGGAAGTACACCGCTCAGAATACTCACATCGGTATTCAACTCGAACGAAGCACCTTTAGGTTTGAGGTCGAAAGACCAAATATGCGACCGGTCGGGGTTACCTACGAATTCGACCAAAAAGAATTTATTCAACCAGGTTTTGCCCAAGGCCGTACCGGGGTTGTAGGTCATTCCTGTGGGGCCATTGTGGAAATTTTGAATGGGTGGTATGATATAGGCCGCTTGCCCTTCCCATCGGGGAACGAATAGTTTTTCATCCATCCATACCTTATAATTGTTATTTTTTGGGTCTGTGTATTTGCCATATTGCCAATTAGCGCGCCATCCGGCATCGGAGCCTTCTACGATATGTACCAAACGCTCACTTTCTCCGGCGTGGTCGCCATCATTATCCGAAGAGATGATATTACCATAAGCATCAAATACGAATTCATGGGTATTTCGGAGCCCCCTCGCGAAAACCTCGAAATCACTGCCGTCCGGATTGCTACGCACAATAACGCCCTGATTCGGATATTTGTGTTTCTCTCCATCTACCGAAGTCAGGTTGATTCCGAGGTCTCCGATTCCCCAATATATTTTTCCATCCGGGCCTTCTATGGCACCCGACATACCATGACCACCAAAACCGATATGTACCGCAAAGCCATGCGCTATAGATGTTTTTTCATCAAGTATCAAGTCGTCATTTGTATCGGTCAGTCGCCACATATCTGGGCCGACCCCAACGAAGACATCGTTTTCACGAACCAACAACGCTCCGGCAACATCCGTGACTTCTTCATTGAAATCTTCTAATATGCGCGTCGCTTTATCGGCGATACCGTTATCGTTGGTATCTTCCAACATCCATACTTCTTCTTTTTCAACGGCCAAATCTTTCCAGTCATGGCTTCCATCTTCGTTGAGGTCGGTGAGCCAATCGTTTTCAGCGCTCTTTTCAGGGGCAAAGGTGGCATGTAAAAAGTCACGCCTTTCTTCTACCGACTGTAGTGCGATAGAAGGTGTCATCCAATCTTGATGACCACGGATATCGAATTCAGAATGTTTCGGACGATTGGCACGGGTCAAATACACTTTTCCCTCATCATCGATTTGTAATGCGATCGGGTCAAGAATCAATGAATCGGAGGCCCACAAACTCAATTCGAGGCCATCGGCGATTTTTGGCGTGATACTCTGCCGGATTTCGTTGGCCCTGGTAACCTCATTTAAAGAGTCTTCGCGAATGACCAATGGGGTTTCTTTGGGTTTCACCGGGGTGGAATCACAGGAAATGATATTTACGAAAATTATGAAAAAGGAAAGAAGATGCGCGAGCTTTGAAGTTATTGCCATTTTTTAGTTTTGGATACAAGGATATACAGCCTATAAAAATAGGCAATTATAGGTATAAGTAAAAAGTAAGAATTAATCTTCTTGTTGGGCCGATATTGCCCTTACGATCATCATCGCTTTGTCTACTTCATCTTTGTGCACATAAAGTTCCAACTCACCGTCAACATTGGCAGCAAAACCGGCCAAATGTGCAGAGTTTGACTCATCTTTGATTACAGGGGCTATGTCGATTTCTTTGAGTTTAGCTTCAATGCGCTGTGCAGTAAAACGATTTCCGGAATAGATTTTCGTGTAGTTCGATTTCATAGCTTATAATATTTTGTTCATTTCTTTAATATGCAAATTGAACCGCTCAAGCGTCTCGGTTAATACTTCGATTTGGTCTTGCGCCTCTTTCCAATCTTTTTGCTCAATTGCTTCCCGTACTCCTGGCAATGTTTTAACTCCGTAGCCGGTATAAAAGCCTGGGGCGTAGATTTGATGTTTGTACCAAGACCTCCGTGGCAGCCCTGATTCAATGGTCAGCATTTGTTCGGCCATCATCAGTTTTTGGTTCAGAAGATGTTGTTTTTCAGGAGGAAGTTTTTTTAAGTTCTCTTTTGAAAAGGTTTCGATGGTTTCCTTTAAATCGTTCATTTGGTTCTGTAAAGGTGTAAAATCGAGATAGGGAACACCTTTTTTCTTTTCTTCTTTCCGATAAGGTTTTTTGGGATCGGAAGCCAAGGAATACGCATTTTTTTCTACGAGCTCATTGTGTTTGCGAATTTCTTCGCGCATGGCATCTGTCGCTTTCATTATTTCATCCAAATACCCCGAGATAGTCACCTGCCACTGTCTAAATTCGAAAGGAAGTATATTGGCATTCGCTATTCTTAAGGTAATTCTTCCTGCAGTATTGGCTAATGCCTTTCCATAGGCAAAATCAGAATCTTTAAATCGTTTAAAATGTGAATAGGTGTCAAATATCGTATGGTATTCGCCTCCTGAGCTTTCGCCGCCAAACCCAAGATTCAAAGAGGCAATTCCGGCATGTTGTATAAAAGGGGTGTAATCGGAACCCGAGCCTAAAGCGTATAGATCAAAACTATCATCGCCTCCATTGACTAAGTTTCGGGCTATTTTCCGTTCCTTAACGGATACATTTTTCTGTGGATCGTTTACATCTCCGGCCACTTCTCTTACCATAGCCTGCAGCGTATGGGAACCCCCAACGTTTAAGAATCCACGGCCGTTACCATCCGTATTTATATATGTCACCGCTTTTTGCTGTAATTCTTGTATATGGTCTTCTACCCATTCGGTCGATCCAATCAGACCGGGTTCTTCGGCATCCCATGCGCAATAGACCAAAGTGCGCTTGGGTTTTTGTCCTTTCTTGGCAAGTTTGCCAATGGCACGCGCTTCCTCCATCAAAACAACCATGCCGCTTACAGGATCGCTCGCGCCATGTACCCAGGCATCGTGATGATTGCCTCGCAATACCCATTGATCAGGGAAGTCTGTTCCTTTTAACATTGCAATAACGTTATAGGCTGGCCGTAACTCCCAATCAAATTCAAGTTTCAGACGTACTTTGGCCGGCCCTGGACCAATATGGTAGGTAATAGGCAAGGCACCACGCCAAGACTCTGGAGCTACAGGACCTTCTAAAGAAGACAAAAATGGTTGTGCATCTTCGTACGAGATCGGCAAAACCGGAATTTTGGTTATCGTGGGTGCATCTTTTCGGTCTAGCCGTTTTGCATCTTCGGTTGCTGCATACCCCGGGGTAAGAACATCGCCAGGATATAGTGGCATGTCCATTACGGAACCGCGCTGTACCCCAGCCATATTTTTAAAGGCACCTTTTGGGTATACGTCTCCCTTTGCATAACCGTCATCTTTGGGGTCTGAATATATAATACAACCAATAGCTCCTTTTTCGGCAGCCAATTTCGGTTTTATGCCACGCCAGGACCCATAATACTTTGCGATTACGATTTTTCCTTTGACATCGATACCCAGTTTTTCGAGTTCCTCATAATCTTTGGGCACTCCATAATTGACAAAAACAAGTTCGGCCTCCACATCACCATCTTTGGAAAAGGCATTATAGCTTGGCAGCAGCGCATCACCTTGAGCGGTGAATTCATCGCCATCTACGGGTATTGGGGTCAACTTGGCCTTGTAGGTCGCTGGGCTGATAAGATTCAGCTCCCTGATCTTAGGATATGGAAAAAGCACCTGATACGTATCGATTCTTGTCTCATAGCCCCACGATTTAAATTGTTTTTGAATCCATTCTGCAATTTTTTTGCCATACTCTGTACCTACCCAATGTGGTTCGGCGGCCATAAATTGCATCCACTGGTCTAGGTTTTTGGTCGATAGTTCAGCTTCAAAAGCCTTTTCAAGCGCCAATTGCTTCTCGACAGCGTCCTGCTCAAAACCGATAATTGATTTTTGGGCCCCTAGGCCAATACAGAAAGCCAAGAAAAAAAGTAAAGTAAAATTTCGTAACATAGTAATTCAATTTGGTCATTGAAGTTACAGAAATTTAGTAACAAAATTGTCCTGCGTAAGACACTCATTTATTTGGTAAATCCTTTGAAACCCGAGCTAATCTTCGAGTTTTGGCGGGAACCACCAGCGTAGTTGGAATATCCCGAATGGCCTTGAACCATTTGGTCATCGTTTTTTAGCGAAAAGTAGGTTTAAATCGGGGGAGCTATAATGATCGTGGGTAGAAACTAAAAGTGATTAACTTTTAATTACGCTAAATTTAAGGAAAACGTATCGGCAAAAGGTTCTTAAAATGTGGTTTGACCCAATACCGAATTCTCATTAACAGTAACCGAATCTGTATTCCGTAAAAAAAAATCAATCCCGCTGCTGCGCAAAAAGCCATTCCAGTTTACCTGGGGTTTCATCGACCATACCCCAAATATTATGGCCCTTGTTTGCAAATTCGATGTACCTAGGGTTTCCACCAGCTTTTCGTATGGCATCTATCATTTCACGCGATAATTTTACGGGTACATTGGTATCGATTTCACCATGGAAGGCCCAAATAGGTATGTCGACCATATTTTTCGCATGGTTTGAGTTTCCACCACCACAGATAGGCATAGCGGCAGCGAAAAGTTGAGGTCGTGAACCGATAAAATTCCAAGATCCAAAACCGCCGAGCGATACGCCCATCACATAGCGCCGTTTTTCGTTTATGGAGAATTCTGCTTCTAAATCGGCCATAGCCTCGAAAACCAGATCATCAATTTTTGGGTAGTTGGGAATACCTCCAAAACTGGATCCCGGTGGGCATTGCGGAACGAAGATAAATGCCGGATATTTTTCACGATTTTCGGGTTTAGACAGACTCTGCGCTAATTCAGAGGTTTCGATCTGGATAACATTTTCCGTGCCGTTGCCTCCGCCATGATGAAGACACACGGCCAACGGATATTTTTTTTGGGGATTATAGTTCAACGGTCGCAGCAAACGATAGGATAGCGATTGACCTTCTTTGTTAACAAAAGTGTGTGCCTCAAAAGGGTGAGCTAATAGTTTTGCCCGTTCGGAAGGTTCTTTTTTGGTAAGCACATTGCCGATACCATCGCGGGTCAAATTCATACTAGGTATTAAAGCGAATATTGTCAAAGCCAGGAGGGAGAGTTTTACCATTTTTGATAGTGGCTGCTTCTCGTTTGTGGTATTTAAGGTTCGTAATTCTTCACGAAAATTTAATAGGAAAGGCAATGATAATAAACTACCTAACATTGAAATGCCATTGTGTACTTTATCCAAAATACCTCTCAATTCAAAATCTTGAGCGTTCAGACTCCCATGAAATGTAATCGTCAAAGCCAGACCAAGAATAAGTAGTGATACACCCGCTACTCTTAACCAAATTCTTTTTCGAGCACGTGAGAGCAGTAGACTTAGGCCAAAGCATATAGAAGCTAACAATAGCACATTGTATGTTCCGATAAAGTGACTTTCAAGCCTTTGTTCCGTAAGCATAAAATAGACCACTACCTCGTGGCAAAAACTTGCGCCTATAAAAGGTATAATTGCAATCAGAGCCGCCCAATACTTTTTGTAGTAGTAGTATTTTAGTAGAATGAATAGCCCTATAAAAGCTACAATGTTCAATATCAAAAACCAGATAGGAAACGAATGTAGATACTTTGTCTTTATGCCAAGCTGTAGGTACAAGACGCTTTGAAAAACACTTAGAAAAAGGTATAATACAGCAAAGAAGATTCCGAAAAAATAAAAATTTCGGTTGATTGATAACAATCTCATATTCGAATATATTATTTCTTTTCAACTGAAAATCAAACCCTAGTATACATAAGTGCGATATCGGTAATTCGGCCATTTTTTTAAGATGTGGAGGTGGTGCAAGATAACAAAAATGATTAAAGTGAATTTTACTTTTTTGAACAAGGTCAGCTTTTTATACATTCGAAAAGAGCAAAAATTCTAAGGTGGTTTCGGAGGGTTTAATCATATCGATTTCCCGTAAACCGATTTTATGTAAAAGCGTTCGCGAACGTAAATTTTCTGCTGTGGTTACTGCAAGTATCGGATGTAATTTTAAATGTATCGTACCATATTCAAATATGGCCTTTGCCGCTTCATATACTTAGCCATGACCTTCATGTTCGGGTAGCATGGCAAACCCGATATCGGCATCTTGCAAATATTCACGTTTTACAAAACCACAGATACCGATAAGCTCGTAAGTTTCTTTGATGGATATCTTATAAGGCCATAACTATTGGCTTCGTAGCTATTGGGAAGGCTTTATTGAATATAGGCTCTTGCTTTGTCTTCTGAAAGTATACCATGATCTTCGATATGGGTCAACTAGCTTTGACTGTTCATCAGTTTGAAGAAGAAATGCCCGTCCGTAAGATCGGCCTGCTCAATATGAAGTCGATTTGTTGTGGTAATCACGATTTGATTTTTGCATTGGAATGCGTGACCTGTTCTTTATTAAAAAGGTTTTTTACCGTTCAACAGTTTTAGTTCGCCTGCTTGTTCGATCAGTACGGAGAAACGGTCTTCCCTTTTTTCATAGGTTTTTATGTTGGCATAGCTGGTAATTAATACGAGATGAAAAAGCGCCTCATCGGTAGGCACGGTTTCCAATTATTCTGATGCTAAAAATGGGATTCCTCTGTGTTTCCAGGTATAATTTGCACAAAATCGAGGGTTGAAATTAGTTCGTCTTGTTGGCTGTATGCCAATGTGCAGCAAACCAAAAGGATAGAAAGTAATAGGTTTTTCACGACTTGATTTTTTGAATGATGATTCCTCATAAAATTTATGCAAATCAAAGTCAGCTCAAACCTAAAGTACAGTTAATATCCCAAGTGTCTTTGGGAATCAATTATGCTCTTTTTGGTAGTGTTTTTTCAAAAAGTCATCCCCAAAGTCATTGGTAAAATCTCGAACCACGGTATGAACATGGTTATTGTTGTTTTGCGTATTGTCGTACTCAATCAATAAGGTTGGGCCTTGAATACTATAATAGTGCCCTTCACCTTGTTGTAGGCCACCGGCCCATGCAAAAGAGAGCTCTTCCATGCCCGCCTTTTTAATTTTTTTCTTGAAAGCTTTTGAGAACTTGGTTTCATAATTGTCTAAATACAGTTGTAAAAGATCTGAAAAAGCCTTTTTCTGTTCATTTGTGAAAACGGAGTACTTAATGCCGGTATGTTTTAATCGGATTGCCTCGCGGTTGTTGCTAGTAAACATATCGGCAGGGGCCTTATCTGAAAATCTAGCAATTGCCAATTGTTCTTGGGAAAGTGAATTTACCAAGGCAAAACCTAAGGCGGTTTCTTGTTTTAACACTTCATGGCCTTTCTGTTTCCCAGAAAGAACCTTACCGGGGTTTGAACCTAAAAAAAATGGTGTGCTTGATATCAATATTCCTTTTGAGGCCACAAAATTTAGGGATACATGGTGACCCTCAAAGCGCCAACCCCAAAATTTATCTTCTGATGGATTGCCGAAAATCCAAAAATGATAATTAAGTGGGTCTCGTTTTACTGAACCGTCAGGCATTTTAGGATTGTTTTCCAAAACTTTAAGGATGCTTTCCAAAGCCATAATCTCCTTTGTTTTGCGGTAACCTTCTTTGCTTATTGAAGCACTTAAAAGGGCTAATGCGGCCTGTTGTTGTTCTTCGTTGAAGTTTCTCATGGAAGAACCTTTCCGAACCACAGGGGTGTAATAGAAATTACGCCTCTCCTCATCGTTGACTGCGAAAACTGTTTTATCTTTTAATTCAGGTGATAAGCTGTTCAAAAAATCTTGTGCCAAAGTATGCAATTGTTGCGATCTGGCAGTTGTAAAAAAAGCACAAAAGAAGAGTAGTAGCCCTATTTGTTTTATTTTCATATGAATTCTATTGGTTAGACGGAATGCCAACAAAAGATACTATATTTATTTGGAAGTAAGCTTAACCTGCGCCAAAAAGAGTTTGTCGAGATATAGAATACTTAAGGTGACTTCAAATAAGAATCAATTTTTTTGTCTCAATAAAGAATTAAGGATGCAATAGAAAGAAGGGTTTCAATGGTCTGTTGTCACTTCGAGGAGTAATCCTTCTTAACTATTTCTCGTATACCATCTGCATAAGGCGTTGGCGTAAAGTTGAATCGCTTTACAAACTTACTGCTATCGAACACATAGTCACGGTCATATTGATAAAGCATTTCGACCATTTCTTTCATAATGGGAACGAACCACCCCATAATTTGTACCATAAACTTTGGTGCTACCTGGTATCTAGGTTTTTTAGCTAAAGCCTTTGCAATATTTTCAATCCATTCTTTTCCGGTAAAGGGTTCTCGGGCTGTAGGCAGATGCCAAATTTGATTATAAGCATCTTCGGTATTGCCTAAAAGTGCTGTGGCCTTTCCTGCATCGACGGTGTATGTTAACGAATGTTTGTACTTATCGGAACATAACCAATTGGCTTTTTTATTGTTGGCAAGTTTTTCGAAGACCATTTCCCGTAACATTCCATTACGTTCTATACCTGGGCCATAATAGTCGGCACAACGTGCGATTAGGGCAGAGAGACCATCAGAATTGACTTCCCTTCGAATCATATCGACGACGCGCATTCGGGTATTTCCTTTCCTGCTAGGGGGATTTTCCCGGGTTTCTTCCGTCATACCTTGGAGATAGTCTTCATCATACATATAAATATTGTCGAAGAATACCAATTTGGCTCCATATTTTTTACAGGCCGCTATAACATGACCGATAAATTTCGGCCACATTTCTTCCCATACCTTGGCACTATAGGGAAAGCCTATAGTGACATACACCACGGAAGAGTCTTCAACGGCATTATTGACCGCTTGGCTGTTCAGTAGGTCTGCCGACATCAATTCGTCGGTCGTGTTCACCTTTTTCGGGTTTCTGCTGACCAGACGAATATCGGTAGTATAATACACAAGTGCTTTGGCTAGTTCAGTGGCAATAATGCCCCCAGAACCTAAAATAGTTTGCATGGTCGTGTTTTAGCTTAGGCTAAAGTTAGTAAACTCTTGGAGACTTTGTTGTAGTGCTATGGTACCTAGTTATACAGACTATTTGTGCAGATAAACATAGGGATATTTTTTACGTTTCATTAAGTTTTAAAAAAGCACATAACTTTAATCGAGCGTAATATTGTTTACGTATTATACTGTAGAAGATTCAAACTAGGCTTTTCGATGAGATTCAACATAGTTGAGTAGCCCCTCTTTTTAAAGGTTCTAAGTAATTTTTCGAACCTGTTTCCGCTAGTTATCAATTTTAGTTGGAAGTCTTCACATTTTATTGTAACCTGGGTCTCGGTAATCTTATATTCCGAAGGATAGACCTTTAGATACTTCGATATGTGGTTCGGTATTCCAAACTTTGAAAGTATATGCATGGGAGACAGATAAAATGTATCTATAATTTCTTTTCCCCGGACTATGGTAATCGATTCGATTTCATTCTTAAGAACTGGAATTATGGTATCTCTTTCCGTAAAGTTCCCCATAACCATTAGACCTTGAGGAAGAATTTCAAGATTACACTTGGTCTGGCTAAGCAGAATATTGGTCTTATGCTGTTTATCCTTAAAATCTATTAAACGAAAATGGTGCTTCGATTTGCGGTGGATTAGTCTTGAAAAAAGATTAAAGTAGTCAGCATACAAAAGAGATAAGCCTTTCATTCCCTTTGGGTAGGTTTAGTTCAAAATTCTATTTGAGGGCGGCACAAAAAATACCTTCGGGGGATTACTAAATTAAAGATTTAATACGGAAATTTTTGACCGTTCATCGAAACGTAGACCTCAAAAGAACATATGGATTGTGCAGTTGGTCGATCGTATAGTGGTATTGTCAGGCGGGGAAAATTCATAAATACCCCAAAAAGTTATTAACAATGCAGTAAATGCTAGTACGTTCAAGTTTTCTTAGATATTCTTCGCTTAAGCATGTAGGAAAAACCTTCTTTGAAGTTTGATGCACGCCACAAGCAAAGGATAGAAAGTTCAATCTAAAGAAGTCCCTTTGCTTTTATTTCTAAATATTTGTTGATTGTATTTATGGTTAGATTTTCAGGTTTGGTAAGTATTGTTTGAATACCATATTTCTGAAGTTCTTTTTGTATTAGACGTTTTTCGAGTGAAAATTTTTCTGCGATAGTCTTATGATAGATGGATTGAAGATCTTCGGCGTCATTGGCTATCAAGGTCTCAAGTTCGGTGTTTTCGAAAAATATGACTACAAGAACATGCTTTTTTGCAATGGCCAGTAAAAAAGGTAGTTGGCGTTTTAAAGCGGAGATATGCTCGAAATTGGTATAGAAAAGCAAAAGACTCCTGTGATTTATTTTCCGTTTTATGTGTGCGTAGAGCAGGCCGAAATCAGAGTCCGTATATGCAGTGGTAATGTTATAGAGCTTTTCTAAAATGGTGTTCAAGTGGGTGATTTTTTGAACCGCAGGTACAAACGTCTCTATATTTTTTGAAAACACGACCATACCTGTCTTATCATTGCGCTTTAGGGCAACGTTGGAAAAGGCTAGTGTGGAGTTAATAGCATAGTCTAACAATTTTAAGCCGTTGAATGGCATTTTCATTACACGCCCTGAATCGATTAGGGAATAAATGGGCTGTGAACGCTCGTCTTGGTATTGGTTGACCATAAGCGCGTTCTGTTTTGCTGTTGCTTTCCAATTGACAGTACGAAAATCATCGCCCTGCACATATTCCTTGATTTGTTCGAATTCTTGGGTATGTCCGATCCGGCGAATTTTTTTTAGACCGATTTCAGTAAGGCGATTGCTGATGGCCAAAAAATCATATTGCTGCATCTGTATAATACTCGGGTATACAGGTACCAATTGTTCTTTTTGAAAAACGAATTTGCGTTTTACGATTTTTAAAGGGGAAGAGGCAAAGATAATTAGGTTACCGAATACATACTCCCCGCGGTCAATAGGTCGCACGGTATACTCAAATTGCCGCAGTTCGCCTTTGGTCAGGATAGTACTGTGCTCGAAATCACGCTTCTGAAATTGCACCGGAAGCTCATCGATTATAGAGAGGTAGGCCAAAAAATCATATTGTGAGCTGAATTTGATGCGGATGGGATTCAAATCGCTGTTCGATAGTTTGCCTGGTAAAACCCGTTCCGCATGTATTGCCTTTACTGACGTATACAACAAATAGATATCGAACAGAAATAGCGCCAGTACCAAGAGTATTAGCAACCACGCAATCGGATAAAGCAGCGGCACCCAATATGATAGTACAAAGCAGGCCGCCAAAAAAGCGATGTACGTAAAAAACGTATTATGTATGTAAAACGATTTTAGAAACTGCATGGGCTATCTAGGAATTTCCACAGACTCGGTAATCATATTTATCACGCTGTCGGTAGTCATACCTTCCATTTCGCGTTCAGGGGTCAAAATGACCCTATGGTTCAATACGGGTACCAAGGCACGTTTCACATCTTCTGGAATTACGAAATCGCGCCCGCTTATGGCCGCAAATGCCTTAGCGGTGTTCAAAGTTGCAATGGAAGCCCTCGGAGACCCGCCCAAATACAGATGCGGATGGTTCCGGGTTTTAGTAATAATATCCGCGATGTATTTGATGATTTTCTCCTCAACGATTATTTTTTGTATTTTCGATTTGAAGTCGGCCAACTGTTTTGGGGCCAATACGCCATTTATCAATTCTTGAGGGGTATTGCCCTTGCGTTCGTGATGTGTTTGGATAATCTGAATTTCTTCTTCAAGCGACGGATAATCTACTTTAATTTTGAACAAAAAACGGTCGAGTTGCGCTTCCGGAAGTGCATAAGTACCTTCTTGTTCAATAGGGTTTTGAGTAGCCAGAACCATAAAGGGTACATCCATTTTATAGGTTTGACCATCCATAGTTACCTGACGCTCTTCCATCGTCTCGAACATGGCCGCTTGGGTCTTTGCTGGTGCGCGGTTGATTTCGTCGATAAGAACGATATTTGAGAAAATCGGACCTTTTTTATATTCGAACTCTGAGTTCTTCACGTTAAAAATCGAGGTGCCCAAAATATCGCTGGGCATCAGATCGGGAGTAAACTGAATACGGCTGAAATCGGTCTTCAAGGTCTTGGCGAACAGCTTGGCCGTAACAGTCTTCGCAATACCGGGTACGCCTTCTATAAGCACGTGCCCGTCTACTAGCAGGGAAACAATCAATAGTTCAATAAAAGTCTCTTGCCCAACGATAACCTTGGCGAGTTCTTTTTTAATATCTGCGACAGCATTTTTTAAGTCCTCGAGTGGAATTCGGTTGTCGAAATTCAAGCTTTCGTTCGGGGTTTCGTTATTTTCCATGCGCTTTGGTTTTAAATTTTTCTATGGATGTGTTCAGTTTTTGTAACTCTGAATCTGATATGTTTTCTTGGTTTCTCAGGCGTTCAATAAAAGTGAACAGCTGTTCTACCTCTTCGAAGGAATGGGAGCTACGTGATGCCAAGTTCCGATAAAAATCGATGTCCCTTTTAATCGTTCTTAAATAGAAATGAGATCGGATGTATTCCAAAAAATAAGAAATTTTATATTCGGAAATCTGCTTCTGTTCTCCTTTTTCAAAGTACATATCTGCAATGGTTCGGGTAAAAGCCAAGGTCTGATTTTTCAAGGGCTCAACCACTGGTATAGCTCGTTGCTTACGTTTTCCTTCAAAAATAATATAGATTACCGCTCCAATGAGCACGAGATAGTAGGCCCACTTGAATTCCTTTATATGGAGAAAAATGTACATCGGCGAGGTGTATACCGATTTTCCTGATTTATGGTGGTTGTCCATATAAATGGGACGGGTGTCATCGAGATACGAGAGTAGCCCGGCCGTGTAGTTTTTATTGTCATCCTTTAAAATAAAATAATTGGTAAATGCCTTGGGGAAGGTGCTCAAGATGATTTCGCCGTTTCCGAACTTTTGCTTGATTACATCAAAATGTTGTTGTACCGAATCAATTGCGGTAACATTGTTAACCGTTCCAATTATACTGGTCACGGCCGTATCGATTTCTCGAAAATAGTAAGCATAGTTGTCTTTTCGGAAAATATAACCCGTTTCGGATTTTAGTAATGGATTTGCCAATTCATGCCGTTGTGATTGGTCTTCATTAAATTCCCCGTAGAGGTTACCTATTTCTAGATTGAGGGTATCTAAAAGTTGTTGTTCTAAATTATTTGTTGCAATGAAAAGGGTATTTCCTTCGGATGTCCAATTCAATAGATTGTTCAATTCAGCCTCCCCAAATTCGATAGTTTTGTTCACGAAAAAGTAAGTGCCTTCGGCGGTGGTGTTTTCCTTCAAAAACTCGAACGGAGGTATGCCCACGTGTTGTATTTTATCAGGGAAAAGCCGCTGAATGACATCGTTCAATACGAACGTGCCATAGGGTGTTTTATGGTTGGCTACATAGGAAGGAAACCAATTTACCTCTTTGGGTTTGTTGTATTGCAATACCATTAGCAAAACAACTGTGAAAACCGCAATAACGATATAGATGCCCCCTTTTTTACGCATTAGCATTGATCATTTTTTGTAACTGCAAAAACGCCTTTTCTGCGGTATTGTAACGAGCCTCGTCGATGGGGAAATTTCCATACCAGGTATAATCGTACAGACGGGTAATCTTAGTGAAGGATTGCTTTAACACTGTTTTTTTAATTTCCTGTAAATAATCATCATTGGTTTTCTGAAGCTCCCACGTTATCAAGTCCTTTTCGCTCATTAATTTAAGTATGTAGAGGTAGTAGTACCGAATCGCCAATCGATAGTTTTTGTCGGCAAGGGCTTTTCGGATAAGTTCATCTATATCTTCGTTTTTGATAATATTTTCCTCTTCCGACAAGAAGACTAGACTGTTATTCTTTTGAGCCTGTTGTAACGACCTTGCGTTTACATTGAGAAAGAACTTGATAAGCAAATAAATAAGCAGGCCGAGAAGAAGGTAAGGTACAACACGCAAAAATGTCGCAAGAAAACCTATAGCTTTTTCGACGCCAAATATGCCTTCAAACATGCGGAGCAGGAGATTGCCCAACCAAGTTTTAAAATCGCCCCACCACCTTGGCTCACCTTTTTTAATTTCATAATTGAACGCTTCATCATCTTGATACTTCTGTAAGTCTTCGGTATCGATTTGTTCGACTTCCAAAGGCGCCGAGTCATAAGTAACTAGTGTAGAATCTTGCTGTGCTACTGTCGAATTGGCACAGAGCACAAACAGAACGGAGAAGAGAAGCAGTTTGCGCATAGAAATCAATCTGTCCCCCCTAAGTTTTTGATACGTTCGTAAGTGCCGGTAAAATTCTTTTTCTCGTTTAGGTCAAAGTAAATAAACACACTGGCGACCACCGAAATAATATTTAAAAGAAATTTCGCCAACATTCCGATAATGCCCAAAATCATTGAAACCGGGTCGACAATATTAAAGTTCTCAGCATCGATTTCACCAGATAGTATTCCCATTTTTGCGTAGGTATAAATCGTTGAAGGTAGAGCAAATGCATAGCTTGCTACCGTAACGATTATACCCACTACGAAGATAGAGGCAAAGGTTGTCCACCAATGGTCTTTAACCAAGGTGAAGCTATAGCTAAAAGCATCTGACACACCCTTGCGATTGAAAACCATAATGCTAAAAGAAAGAATGAGCGGTACGTAAAGATATATACCGGGAATCAGGCAGAACATAAAACCTACCCCAGCGCATATCACAACTAAAAAACCAAGACCGATAAATTGCCAAAATGACCCATAGACATTTTTTTTGATTTCATCGAAATTGGTCACACCCCTATTGTTCGCATAAGACGCTATATAAAATAATGTCGTTGCTTGAGATAGCACATAGGTGGCTATAATCGATATAAAAAAGGCAGCACCTACGGCAAATAATATCAGACCACTCGATACGCTATCAGATCGTTCCATATTAAAATTAAAAAGGTCACCAAATTGGTACATGTAAAGCCCGTAGCATATTAGCATCACAATCAAATAGGGACCTATAATCTTGAAAAATGTTGTAAAAAAAGGTTTGAACTCGCTGCGCAGGAATCCGAAAGTATCGGAAAGAATTTCGCCTAGTTCGCGTTGTTTTTTGAATTCTATATATAGTTTCATATGGAAGCCTAGCGGTTTAGAAAGTTTATGGGCTTAGGAAAAAATTATTTTGATTACTGGTTACCCCCGAAGCTTCGGGGCCGATTGCTGACATTTAGTTTTTCTTCTTTTCTCTTTATTCTATTTTCTTTGTATTCAACTGCCTCGGATATATAACGTAGTAAAACAGAATTAATGCCAAAGACGCTAAAATTATGAAAATAGCGAGTGCATCGGGCATTTCGGTACGGCGGGTTACGAATCCTTCTAGAAAGCCTGCAATGATGAAAAAAGGTACTGTACTAAGCATAATCTTTAATCCGTTCTTGACCCCTCTTTTGAAAGATTCCAGGCGGGAATAGGTGCCCGGGAACAACATTCCGGATGCTAGTACAAGGCCTGCACAGCCTGCAATGATGATGACCGATATTTCAATGGTACCATGGATCCAGATTGTGCGAACGGACTCCCACAACAATCCCTTTTCATAAAAAAAATATTGAAAGCATCCGAGCATAATGCCATTCTGTAGCATAATAAACAAGGTACCGATACCCAATAGAATACCATAGGCAAAAGCCATCAACGCTACCTTGATGTTGTTAATGGTAATCCCCAAGAACATATTGAACTCGCCCATTTTTTTATAGACGGCCATGGGGTCTCCCTTTTCGATATTCTCTAAGGTCATATTCACATAACCATCGCCTAGAATTGAGCGGACAAAGTCACCTTCGTTGGCCGAAGAAAAAGCACCGACCGCCGTAAAAAATGCAAATACTAAAAAGGCGATAAGCAGCTCGCGCTGGTGGTGATAGAATAACGTTGGGAATTCGGTCTTCCAGAATTCGAGAATCAGGTTTTTGGGCTCGCGTTTGGTTTTATAGATTTTCTGATGCGCCTGGGAAGCTAGGGTGTTCAGATAAAACTCTGTATTGCTTCCAGCATAGAAGGTTTTGGCGTAGCTTAGGTGGTCGGTAATTTCTATGTAGAGGTCAGACAATTTATTGGGTGCCAACCTCGTTTTGTTTGACAGGGCACTTTCAAAAGTAGCCCACTTGTCTTTATTTTGCTTAACGAAGGCGGCCTCGCGCATCAACTTTTGGTTTATACCAAAGAAACGAAACTATGGAACAATTTCAAATAGAAACTGCCCAAAATATAGCGATAAGCCAGAATACGGCCCATCTCGGAGACCGCATGGTGGCTTACCTTGTCGATAGTTTTATAATATTGGCCTATCTGATACTTGTCATTATGTTGCTGGTTTCCTTGGAAATCGATTTTGGCGATATGTGGGCCATTTATCTGTTGTTGAGCCTACCCTCTTTTTTGTACTATGTGCTGCTTGAAAGTTTTATGGACGGACAGACTGTAGGTAAAAAATTGATGCAGGTTCGTGTCGTAAAGCTTGATGGCTCTAAACCAAGTTTTGCTAGCTATTTTATCCGTTGGATACTCCGGATTATCGATGTGGTACTGACCTCAGGAGGTATTGCCGTGCTTACTATCTTGATACGTGGAACTGGACAAAGGGTAGGGGATATAGCGGCAGGAACAACTGTAATCAGTGAAAAGAAACGGGTTTCTTTAAAAGACACCCTTTTGCGTGAATTACCTGAAGACTACAAACCTCGATTTCCGCAGGTAACGGTTTTCAAAGACCGCGAGATGCAGACCATAAAAGAACTATACGATTCAGCAAAACGCAATGGTGACCACAACGTCATCGTATCTTTGAGCGACCAGATTAAAAGAGTAGCCGATATTACAGCAGATTTAAAACCTGTCGATTTAGTAGATATCGTTATCAAGGATTATAATTTTTACACACAACAACTCTAAAAAATTGGTAATAAATGGTTCGAAATTCAATGTTGGTTGAATGTAATCGAAATAATAGAAACTTCCAAAACCTTTTTATGTTCTATTTCATCATCGATATCTTAGGAACAATGGCCTTTGCCATCTCAGGTGTTCTGGTCGCCATGGATAAAAAGTTGGATATGTTCGGCGTTTTTATCATTGCCTTTGTAACCGCAGTAGGCGGGGGTACTTTACGTGATATGCTTATTGGTAATACGCCGGTGCTATGGATGCGGGAAACGACCTATGTCTTTGTCATTGCAGGAACCGTAATCATTGCTGTTTTATTTGTAAATCAGTTGCGATATTTAAGAAAAACACTTTTCTTGTTCGATACTATTGGTATAGGCCTTTTTACTATGCTAGGTATCGAAAAAGGGCTCGCAGCCGAACTCTCTCCTATTATGTGTATCGCTTTGGGCACGATTACCGCAAGTTTCGGGGGTGTTATCCGAGATATACTTTGTAACGAGATTCCCGTAATATTTCGAAAGGAAGTTTATGCTACGGCCTGTATTTTGGGCGGTAGCAGTTATTTTCTATTGATACTGTTGCCGTTTGACGGAGCCTATGCCTATGTCGCAGCAATAGTCATTATTATTGTTGCCCGTTTATTAGCGGTAAAGTTCAAGATTGCCCTACCGAATATTTATCACTCAGAGAAGTAAAAATTTCGGGTAGTAAATTCGAAAAAAATTTTACAAAACGGCCTGCCGGCGAGGCAGGTTTATAGGTTTAAGAGTTTATAAGTATATTGGTTTAGTATTTTGAGTATTAAATACTGCTGCTTTTTTTAGTCTTTTTTTCTTGTTTTCTATTTTTTCGTCTACCGTCCGTCTACCGTCCGTCTACCGTCCGTCTACCGTCCGTCTACCGTCCGTCTACCGTC
>CAZRIE010000009.1:0-53116 GCA_964600075.1 uncultured Flavobacteriaceae bacterium | reverse complement strand
ACCGTCCGTCTACCGTCCGTCTACCGTCCGTCTACCGTCCGTCTACCGTCCGTCTGCTGTCTACCGTTTATTCAACAACCTCCGCTTTCTGAATATAGATGTTTTGTTGGGGCCAATCACCTTCTCCGATTTCGACATTGTTAATTTTATCGACCACATCCATCCCTTCGATGACCTTACCAAAAGGGGTAAAATCGCCGTCGAGATGATACGACCCAGGGTTGGTGACCACAATGAAGAATTCATATGGTGAGGCCAACATATGTGGGTTATCGATTTCACTACTGGGCATTGATATAGTGCCTCGATGATGTTTATGGCCTTTTCTTGTATCTGGCGGAAGTAGGTAGCGGCCTATTTCGGATCGCTTTCTCCCGGTTTTCCTATCATCTGAATTACCGCCTTGAATGATAAAGTTTTTAACGACCCGGTGAAATTGGGTTTCGTTGAAGTACCCTTTTCTGGTCAAATAGATAAAATTAGCCTTGTGGTACGGCACATTGTCGTAGAGCTGTACGGTAAAACTACCCAAACGCGTCGTAATCTTTACTTTGTCTACTTTCAAGTTTTTCTGATAGCCGAAGAAAAAATCAATGGCATTTTCCTCGGTCAACACGAATTCTTTGGCCTCACTATCTTCTTTTATTTGAGTGGAGTCGATGTCAACGGAATCTTTTTTGATTTCTTTTTGTGTGGATGGTTTTACGTGTTCTTTTGTTTTATCGCCACAGGAAGCAAGAAAAATAAGTGGTAATATTGCGATTGAAACGACTTTTTTGACTGCCATGAACTTTGATGATTTTTCCATTCGGATTCCAAAAATAAAAAATCTACCGTTACCGGGTGAGACATCGCATTTAAAAATGGCACCTCAATTTCGTTTAGAAGAACTACGTAATGCAAGATTTAAAAAAAAGCAGCCTAAAAGGGCAGGGGTAATGGCCCTGTTTTATCCTGATGAAAATAACATCACGCATCTCTTGCTAATTTTACGTAAGAGCCATCCGAAAGATGTGCATTCCAACCAGGTCGGCTTTCCGGGCGGCAAGGTCGAAAAAGATGATGCCGATATGATGGCGACGGCACTAAGGGAAACGCACGAGGAGGTCGGGGTACTTCCATCAAATATCGAAGTTGTAAAATCGTTGAGCGAAATCTATATCCCACCTAGTAATTTTGAAGTATTTCCGTTCATCGGTCTTTATAGAAAGCCAGAAACCTTTGTTCCTCAAACATCCGAAGTTGAGGCTTTGGTAGAGGTGCGTTTGGCCGATTTTTTAGATGAGGGTAATCTTTTTACCCAAAAACTGACCACTTCATATGCCGAGAACGTCGCCGTACCTGCCTTTAAACTAAATGGTTATACTGTTTGGGGAGCTACCGGTATGATGTTGAGCGAAATCAAGATGCTATTGCATCAGGTTTTGTAGAGACGACTTCGTCGAAAGAAAAGGACTATTTTGCTAAAGAAGTTAAGACTAAAAGAAGAAGACTTATCAATTCTAAAAAGATCTTTCGTCTTTATTCTTTTCGTCTTTTCACAATATTCTATGCTCATTTCGTAATTTAGCACTCTATGGGCATATTTAAGGAAAATCCTTTCGGTCACATCTTATTTCTAAAGAAATGGCTCATCCGCATTTTGGGCCTAATGACCCATTCGCGCTACAAACAGTTTAACAGCCTTGAGGTCGATGGGTCAGAAATCATACGTGCGCTACCAGATAAAAACGTATTGTTCGTAAGCAACCACCAAACGTACTTTGCCGATGTGGTGGCCATGTTCCACGTATTCAATGCGAGCTTGAGCGGGCGCGATGACAATATCAAAAACATCGGTTATATCTGGCATCCGAAATTGAATATGTACTATGTCGCTGCTTCGGAAACTATGAAAAAAAGCCTCCTGACTAAGATATTCGCCTACGCGGGATCGGTAAGTGTGGAGCGCACATGGAGGGCAGAAGGCCAGAATATAAACCGTCAAGTAAAAATGAGCGATATTTCCAATATTGGAAGAGCTTTGAAGGATGGCTGGGTCATTACTTTTCCCCAAGGAACAACTACCCCTTGGAAGCCACTTCGCAAGGGTACTGCCCATATCATCAAAAAATATAAACCCATTGTAGTACCTGTGGTTATCGATGGCTTCCGGCGTTCGTTCGATAAAAAGGGACTCCGTATAAAGAAAAAGGGGATTCTACAGTCAATGGTAATCAAAGAGCCTTTAGACATCGATTATGAGAACGAATCCTTTGACGCCATTATCGAAAAATTGGAATATGCTATCGAGCAACATCCATCGTTTTTAAAGGTAATTCCGAAAGGAGAACTGCTCTCTTATGAGCAAGAAAACGAAATGCGCCGATATCGTAATAGTAAGAAAATCTAGAGTCAAGACATTTTAAATTTACCTGATACTAAACTTCCAACCGCTTTATTTCTTTGTAGTTTCGATTCAGCTTTTTAAGAAGTAAACCGTATAACAAAAAGTACACTCCACCCATAAATGCTACCATAAAAATACTAAAGACTCCCATAGTCCATAAAAAAATACTTTTGAACTCTTCGGGAGATATCTTTCGCTCCCCATCATTTAATGATGGAAACGCATCTATTAAATTATCGCTAAGGTAAATGCCTATCATCAGCACTATGCAGGTCACGAAAACCATGGAGAGGCCATAAACCACATAGTGTTTAACGGTTCTTCTGGTTCTGATAATTTTTTCCATCAGCTTTTTTGCATTGTCCAAAGTGGAGATTTCTTTATACCTTTTGTAAAATTGGAATATAAAATAAAAAATCACTAGATAATTACCTATAGAAATTACAGTCCATAAATCTTTTATTCCCAGTTTTTCATAAGTCTCAAAGCCCTCCGACACCCCGGGAAGCAATAATAGTAGATGTGGTAATAAAAACTCGAGAATGCTAATGATGAGTATCCATTTCACGATAGATGACGATTTCTTCCAGAGCATTTGGTAGATGTCGTTGTAGGTCAATTTAGGAAGATGTTCTTCCTTATTTTGCCAGTCTTTTTTTAATAGTTCTAATTCGTCCATCATACCCTTCTAAGGATTCAATATGGTTCTTAATTTTGTCTTGATGCGATTCATTTTTACGCGAGCATTTACTTCGGTTATCCCCAATGTTTCGCTGATTTCGCGATAATCCTTATCCTCCAAATACAGAAAGATCAAAGCTTTGTCGATATCACCCAATTGTTTTACCGCTTTGTACATCAACTTTAAGTGTTCTTCTTCTGTAGCATCATATTCGTCAGCTTTTATTTTGAAAATTACCGATTCGTAGTCTTGCGTCTGTATCGTTCTTTTCGATTTACGGTACAGTGTTATCGCCGTGTTCAAAGCGACCCGATACATCCAAGTGCTGAATTTCGATTCGCCCCGAAACTTGGGGTAGGCTTTCCATAACTGAATGGTGATTTCTTGAAAAAGGTCTTTATGCGCATCTCGATTGTTAGTATATAGGGTACATACCTTGTGAACAATGTTCTGATTGTTCTCAAGTTCCGTCACAAATTGATGTTCCAGTTCTTTGTTCACGCCAAGTCGGTAGGTTGTTGAAGTATTAGTAGATGAAGTTCAAATTTTGTTACAGAAATAGTTCGAAGTTTAAAGTCAAATGAACCAAAAATTTATAGTCTTTGATTTAAATAGAAGGTTAAATTTATCGAAAATAAGATGAATCTGATCGACAACTTCCTATTTTTAAATCTAGAAACCTGTGTAATCGTGAATTCAATCTAAAATGCTAGCCTAATATTTTTTTCAGTAATTCAACTATACGCCCAAGATTCTACTAGAGAAAATACAGATATCGATGGTAGAAACAATAATATACTTTATATAGAAGACTTCTCTTATCCGGTTTTTTTTAACGGTGAAATTCATTCGAACTTTATCCTTACCTATGAGTTCGACTCCAAACTTATGGTTGAATTACAGAGCTTCTATGATACATATCGTTTGTACGATGTTTCGGATTCAAGGCTCCGTATCAGGCATTATCTTGGGAATAAACTTTATATGTTTTCGGGTATAGGTATAGAAGCTGAAAAGGATAAACATGGGTTTCGGCCCCCTCCTCCAAGGGTAAAACTTATCAATGGATTCGGTTATGATCTCAATGAAAAATTCACTTTTGAAGCTGCTCAAGATTTACATTTCAACAAGGCTAATTTCGGAAATTATAGTACGCCTAATTTGTTCTCCGTGTGTGGAAAATATAAATTCTAAATTGACAAAACATCATTTTACTTCCGGGGATGATACTTGTTCATCACGTCTGCCAGATGCCTGCGGTCTACATGAACATAAATCTCTGTCGTCGTAATGCTCTCGTGGCCCAACATCTGCTGAATTGCCCTTAAATCCGCACCGTTCTGTAGCAAATGGGTGGCAAAAGAATGCCGAAAGGTATGTGGACTAATATTTTTCTTCAAACCTGTCTTTTCAGCCAATTGTTTGATAATAGTAAAGACCATGGCACGGGTGAGTTGCTTGCCCCTTCGGTTCAAAAAAAGGATGTCGTCGTACCCTTTCTGAATTTCTTGGTGCACTCGTATCTCTTGTCGGTAAATAGAAATATATTTTTTGTTTACAGGGCTGATAGGCACGAATCGTTGCTTGTCGCCTTTGCCGGTTACCTTAATAAAATCTTCATTGAAAAACAGATCTGATATTTTTAAGTTCACTAGTTCTGAAACACGTAAACCACATCCATAAAGAGTCTCCAACATTGCCCGGTTACGCTCGCCCTGAGGTTTCGAAAGGTCAATAGCCTCTATCAGCGTGTTGATTTCATCTTCAGACAAAGTGTCTGGAAGTCTCCTTCCTATTTTGGGAGATTCAATAAGGTCTAATGGGTTATCGGCGCGATAATCTTCAAAGACCAAATAATTGAAAAAGCTTTTTAGGCCCGAAATAATACGTGCTTGTGACCTTGGGTTCATCGACTTCGCGACTTCATATATAAATCGTTGTATAGTTTCCTTGCCAATCTTTGTCGGATTTTCGTTTAAGGTATTCTCATTTATGAATTGAACTAGTTTTTCAACGTCCCAAGCATAGTTTTTAATTGAATTAAGGGATAGCCCTCTTTCGATTTTCAGAAAGTGGCGATAGTCTTGTAATGCCTGTTCCCAGTTCATTGAACTTGTCTTGAGTTTTTATTTGGAACCGATAATGTAGGCTTTTGTGTCCTGATTTTGGTATTTTTAGATTCCATAGGCATAGTTACGTAAGCTAAAAATACCAAAATCAGGGTGCAAAATGCGAAATACGCAGGTAAAAGAATAACCCAAGACAAGTTCACTCCATAAATGTAAACAATGCAAATTTTTCCTGTGCAGATTTTTTACTATGAAGATATAGTGGTTTGGTATAGCTAGTATGGGGCAATACGGACTTAATATTTCCACTTGGCTCGGTGATGGGTTTACCGGTATTTCTCCTAGACTTGGTGCCTGTTTTGGTGGTATTGCCGAAATACCAACTTTTATGGACGGGTTTTAACTACGTCCCTAACTACTTTTTTCTTTGGAAGGGGCCGAAATAGGGCCATTCAACGTGAATCTGTTTTATATACACCTACCTGTAATGGCGAAATACCATATCACTGGTAAGATTGCGATCGAGTTAGGCCCGCAAGTCGGTTTTTTATAGTTGATAATTGGGAAGAGGATTTTGAAAGGCAGGACGCCAAAAAATTACATGCCCGGCTGAATTTTGGCGGTGGTTATCGATTGAACGAAAACTTATATTTTCAAGTACGTTTTGGCTTGGGCTTTCGAAAATATGTGATATTACAAAAAGCCGTAATGGGGCTGTCTCAATTGGGGCATGTTATTTTCTGTAAAGTAGATTTTGATACTATCAGGACGGTGGCTTAGAGCGGTCGTTTATTTTTTAGAAAAGTAAGGTGTGTGATACACCGAAAAAAGGTAATTTTGATTTAAACGAGTTCACTATGAAGATAATCGTTATTAATGGTCCGAACCTGAATCTATTGGGTAAGCGCGAACCGGAAGTCTATGGTAATAAAACCTTCGAAGATTATTTTGCCGATTTGCAGTTCAAGTTCAAAGATGTGCAGCTGGAATACTTTCAGTCGAACATCGAAGGTGAGCTTATAGAAAAAATACAGCAAGTAGGGTTTTCATATGACGGCATCGTACTTAATGCCGCGGCATACACACATACTTCAATAGGTATCCGTGACGCCATAAAAGCTATTGAAACTACAGTGGTCGAAGTGCATATTTCGAATACCCACAAGCGTGAAGAGTTTCGCCATGTCTCTTACATCTCGGCAGTTGCGAAAGGGGTTATTTTAGGTTTCGGGCTTCAAAGCTATGATTTGGCAATTCAGAGTTTTCTTGAATAGCAGCGTACCAAATACTTCATTTTCGCTAACTAATTTCTTCCGTTTACAACAAAAACGTATGGTTTAATACTTGATGGCCGGTTTTTGCGTTTCTCCATTTTGGACTAAAGCGAAATCAAATGATTCAACGAATAATTTTACTGGTAGCGTGTTGCTTAACCTATTTTTCAGTGGCTTCGCAAGAAGGATTCAAAATCGGAGTACAAGCGGGATTGCCCCTTGGCGATTATAACGATTTGGTCGGTGTCGTAATTGGCGCCGATATTGGCTATATGTGGGCACCGAACAAATTGTTCGATTTAGGAGTCAAGGTGGGAATTATACATGGGTTTGCCGAAAAGTTCCGAGCAGAAACAGTCAGCGTAGAATTACCCAGTATTCAATTTGTTCCCGTCGCCGCATCGGTTCGTTTATGGCCATCGCGTTCCTTTTCTTTTGGGGGTGATATAGGTCAGGCCTTTGGATTGAACGAGGGCAATGAGGGCGGATTCTATTATCGCCCACAGATCGGATTTCAAATGGGCCCTAAATCAGAGCTGAACTTCTCCTATACGGCCATAAATAATGATGACGGGGCTTGGTCGACCGTGACTATGGGATTTGTCTATACTTTTTTGTCGGCACGGCATTTTAGGTAATTTCTTATGGTAAAGCACAAAATTGTATAATGCCATCTATTTCGTAACTGGTTTTAGATACTTCTTGTCCACATAAAAAGTAGCAAAGGGTAGTAGGGAAGCCAGAAGTAAGATGATGCCCTTTTTGATGCTACATTTCTTTTTCTTCCAAAAAACAATAGCCAGAATGATATAGGCAATGAACAGGAAGCCGTGTGCGTAACCCACATATTTATTGGGCATGGGCATATCGGCCAAATATTTCAATGGCATCGTTACCGCCAAAATCAATAGGTATGAGATACCTTCTAAGATGGCCGTGATTCTAAAAGCATTTAGCATTTTGAAAAGATTATGGGTTAAAAATGGTGATGAGTTTATAGGGAATAAACGTATAAGCCCATAAACGGATAAACTTTCTTTTACAGATGAATAACCTCGTCATAAGCCGCGGCAACCGCTTCCATAACAGCTTCGCTCATGGTCGGGTGGGGGTGGACCGCCTTTAAGATCTCATGCCCCGTCGTCTCCAACTTTCGAGCGACTACGGCCTCTGCGATCATATCGGTAACACCTACGCCTATCATGTGGCAACCCAGCCATTCACCGTATTTTGCATCGAAAATAACTTTCACGAATCCGTCTGGATTTCCAGAAGCCTTCGCTTTTCCACTCGCAGAGAAGGGGAATTTACCGACCTTGATGTCCAATCCCTTTTCTTTGGCCTGTTTTTCTGTTAGACCTACAGATGCTACTTCGGGCATACAATAGGTACACCCTGGAATGTTTCCATAGTCCAAAGGTTCTACATGTATGCCCGCAATTTTTTCGACGCATAGAATGCCTTCCGCAGAAGCGACATGGGCCAAAGCTTGACCGGGGGTTACGTCACCGATGGCGAAATATCCGGGGATGTTCGTTTGATAGTAATCGTTGACCAAAATTTTATCACGGTCTGTGGAAATGCCCACGTCTTCCAGACCTATATTTTCAATATTCGATTTGATACCCACTGCAGAAAGTAGGATATCAGCTTCCAAAACCTCCTCGCCTTTCGCCGTTTTCACTGTGGCTTTTACCCCTTCCCCACTGGTATCGACTGAAGTCACTTCGGCGGAAGTCTTGATTTTCACGCCAGCTTTTTTGAAGCTACGTTCCAATTGCTTTGAAACGTCTTCATCTTCCACGGGAACGATATTCGGTAGGTACTCGACTACGGTAACATCGGTGCCCATAGAATTGTAGAAATAGGCAAACTCGATACCGATGGCACCACTACCGACCACAATCATGCTTTTCGGTTGCTTCTCCAAGGTCATTGCCTTACGGTATCCGATTATTTTCTTACCGTCTTGCGGAAGGCTTGGCAGTTCACGGCTGCGTGAACCTGTAGCAATTATAATATGCTCGGCACTGTATTCGGTTTCTTTTCCGTCGGTATCTTTGACCGATACTTTTTTTCCGGGTTTCAACGTTCCAAAGCCGTTGATTACCTCGATTTTATTCTTTTTCATCAAAAATTGAACACCTTTGCTCATACCATCGGCGACATTACGGCTGCGTTTTACAACGGCCCCGAAATCCTTATCGACGCTATCGGCCTTTAGACCATAGTCACCGGCATGTTTCAGATATTCGAAAACTTGTGCCGATTTCAACAATGCTTTTGTCGGTATGCAACCCCAGTTCAGACATACCCCGCCTAAACTTTCTTTCTCGATAATGGCTGTTTTGAGTCCCAATTGTGAGGCCCGAATGGCGGTTACATATCCTCCGGGACCGCTGCCCAAAACAATAACATCGAAATTGCTCATATTTTTATTTTTTGCTGTTGGAAATTAAAAGCCGGCTTGACGCCAAGCAGCTGCAAAAGTACGGAAATCAAACACCAAAAACCAAGTGCCAAAATCCAAAATAATGTTATATGATTCGACGGAATGGAAGTACATAAACTGCCGTACCGGTTGGCAAGCAGTAAATGCAGTATGGGAGAAATTGAAAAAACGGGTGGGATGGTATTCAGAGTTGTTAACTTGTCTGGCAGAAACCTCTATTAAAATAGTATATGCGCATTATGACTTTTTAAACATGATCTTGTTAAAGTGTGAAGAGCCACCTTTTGGAATTGATAATGAAACCCATTCCGTACCTTTTATCATTTTACCCAAAAGTACGATTTGACCAACGTGGTTAGCATAGTGTGCCAATTGACGGTTTGCGGCCTCTATTACGGTATGGTCTTCATCTCTAATCTTGATTATAGTGTCGAAGTTTGTCGCATTGACCGATTCCAATGCGTCAAAAAGGCATTGCCAACCGTTCTCCCAAGCGGCCAGTATTTTTTCTTTCGTGGTATACGGATTTTCAAACTCCTCTTCCCGATTGCGCCATGGTTTTTCGCCGTCTTCGGATAATAAATTCGTCCACCGGCTTAGCATGTTGCCTGCCATATGCTTTACGATCAACGCAATACTATTGTCGTTTTTGCCGTATTTCCAATGTATCTCATTTTCGCTGAGCTGTGCAAACGTATGGTCACCCAGGGTTTTGTATCGACAGAATTCGAAAAGGGCGCTTTTTAGGTAGTTTTCAGGATAATTCATACGTAAAAAAGTTGGCAGTTTCCACCAGCAGTATGCAATATCGACAAAAGCTGCTTACTGACAGTGCATACTTTTTACTGAGCAGTGGGAACGAAGTCCAAAGCCACTCCGTTGATGCAATGCCGGAGTCCCGTCGGTTCGGGACCATCCTCGAAAACATGCCCGAGATGACCGCCACAAGTGGCACAATGTTCTTCGGTTCTTTTGTACCCTATTTTATAGTCCACATCATAGGAGACGTTTCCCTCGATTTCCTTAGAAAAACTGGGCCAACCTGTACCTGATTTGAATTTGGTCCCACTCTTGAAAAGCTCGGTGCCACAGCCTGCACAGACATAAGTGCCTGCTTCTTTGTTCTCCAATAGGTCACTGGTAAAAGGATTTTCAGTAGCTGCTTTTCGCAATACATAGAATTCAGCGTCGGTAAGTTCCTTTTGCCATTCGGCTTCGGTTTTGGTGACGGCGAATTCTTTCTCCTGCTTTGCCGGTTCTTGTTGGGCCATTTCCTTATCCTGTGAATTGCCTTTGCAACCTATCGCGAAGAGACAAAGTGTAAATAATATAGTTTTGTACATGGTGTATTTTGATGTTAATTAATGTTCTGGTTTGTCGTCATCGGCGCCCTATCCTTTCAAATTTAATGGTATTTAAGCTATTTGTCTCGTTAAGGTTTCGTGAATTTTAAAAATAATAAACCCCGCCTATAAAAAACGGGGTCGGCAATATTAATTTATGCGTCTGTTATTAATTAATTTTTTGTACGTCGTTTTCTGTAATACCCAAAGAACTCATTACATAACCAATATTTGATTTGTCTATTTTAGAAGTCAAGAAACTACTTGGTACAATAACGATTCTAAAAAATTGATTTTGTGTGAAATCCGGACTCAAATTTGCCAAATCGAAATTACCATCTATAAAGATTTCTACATCGATAAAGTTGTGTGCCATTGTATACTGAATCGTTCCCTCGGCTACAAAAAAGTTTTGCGGAATTAAGCTCCAGGCATTTGCAAAGCTGCCATCGCCGAGTTCAATTTCGCCATCAAATCGATAGACCAAAATTGCATCTGATTCAAATACTTCAAAATCGGTATTGTTGGCAAAATCTATAATAGCACTTTGTAAGTTTGAACCTGGGTCATAACCGAAATTAACACCATCGACTTCGAATACCTGACCTTGAATACCGTCCGCTCCGTCTTGACCATTTTGACCATCGAATCCATCAAAGCCCGGAGGTCCTTGAGGCCCTTCACAAGAAATTAAAAATAGTGTTAGAAATGCACCGAGCAAAAGAGTTGCTTTTTTCATATTATAAAATTTTAATTGGATTTTCTATGTTTCAAAAGTTAGGGTTTCAAAAAGCGTTCCATTTTTTAAATATCCTTATCTTTTATTGATATAAAATTGAATAAATCAAAGTAAATCATTAAAAATATCAAGTTTCCGCAAAGTTGCGTAAATTTGGCGGAAACTTGATATACAACCTATAACACTATGCCGCAAGTAACCGTATTTAGCCTTTTTTCAGAATTCGATATCGATCTTTTTAAATCGGGTAAGCATTTTAGACTTTATGAAAAATTGGGGTCTCACCCCATGGAATTGAACGGTGTAAAAGGCACTTATTTCGCTGTATGGTCACCTTCTGCACGTTCGGTATCGGTAATTGGTAACTTCAATAGTTGGAACGATAGTGAACATCTTTTGAACGTACGTTGGGATGGAAGTGGAATTTACGAAGGCTTTATTCCCGATGTGGGGGTAGGTGAAATTTATAAATACAAAATTTATTCGAACAATCACGGGGCGGTTACTGAAAAGGCAGACCCTTTTGCAAGATATTGTGAACATCCTCCAAGTACGGCATCGATTATTTGGGAAGCGGATTATCAATGGAAGGACAAAAAATGGATGGATACCCGAAAAGCGAAAAATGCATTAGATGCCCCCTATTCGGTATATGAAGTACATTTGGGTTCTTGGAAGCGAAATGCCGACGGTGAATTTCTAAGTTATGCTGAGTTGGGCAAAGATTTGGTGGCCTATGTAAAGGAAATGGGGTTTACACATATCGAATTTATGCCGATTATGGAATACCCTTACGACCCTTCTTGGGGTTACCAACTTACAGGTTATTTTGCGCCTACCTCGCGATTCGGTGATCCGGAAGGCTTTAAGTTATTGGTCGATAAACTGCATCAAGCAGGTATTGGGGTAATTTTGGACTGGGTACCTTCCCATTTTCCGGAAGATGCACACGGCCTTGGTTTTTTTGATGGTTCGCACTTATATGAACACCCTGACAGAAAAAGGGGGTATCACCCAGACTGGAAAAGTTTGATTTTTAACTACGGAAGAAATGAAGTCCGTGCTTTTTTGATTAGCAATGCCCTATTTTGGTTAGATCAATTTCATGTAGATGCTTTGCGTGTAGATGCGGTTGCTTCGATGATTTACCTTGATTACTCAAGAGAAGAAGGGGAATGGGAGGCCAATATGTACGGCAATAATGAGAATTTAGAAGCCTTGTCGTTTATCAGGGAGTTTAATGAGGCGGTATACGGTAGTTTTCCAGATGTACAGACCATTGCCGAAGAATCGACAGCTTTCTCAGGTGTATCCAAACCTGTGAAGTATGGCGGCCTCGGTTTCGGTATGAAATGGATGATGGGCTGGATGCACGATACCCTTGAATATTTCAAAAAAGAGCCAATTTACCGAAAGCACCATCAGAACGATCTGACCTTTAGTATGACCTATGCGTTTACCGAGAACTTTATGCTTCCGTTTTCTCACGATGAGGTCGTTTATGGCAAGCAATCGTTGGTGTACCGAATGCCCGGCGACGAATGGCAAAGATTTGCCAACCTTCGGCTGATGTTCGGTTATATGTTTACCCACCCGGGTACCAATCTTATTTTTATGGGCGGCGAATTCGGACAGACGTCAGAATGGAACTTTCAACAAAGTCTCGATTGGGACTTGACCCAGTATGAAGGGCATTCGGGAGTTCAAGAATTGATTAAAGCGCTGAACGGGATCTATAAAGAATATCCGGCACTGTACGAAAAACAGTTTAGCCCAGATGGTTTTCAATGGATTGACTATGGCGATCATGAAAATTCGGTCCTAACTTATATTCGAAGAGGCCATGATACGAAGAACGACATCTTCATCGCCTGTAACTTTACACCAGAACCCAGAGAAAAGTATCGTGTTGGTATTCCTAAACGATCGGGAAAACTAAAGGTGATTTTAAACAGTGATGATAAAAAGTACGGAGGTTCTGGTATGGAGTGTAAATTGTCTGCTATCAAGAAAAAGGCTTGGCATGGGCGTGAACAGTCTGTCGAGATGACGATTCCACCACTAAGTATCGTTGTTTTTCAATAGCCTAGAGTAGCATAACCTTACTGGTTCATAAATCCTCATAAAATCATTTCGTAATTGGTTGTCAAAGCCCTTTTTTTGTAAGTCTTTAAAATAATTACCATATGATAACCAACACTGAGTTAGAGTATAAAGGGAATCTCTATCCCAACGAAATCCTTCATTACAATAGGGACAAGGATAGGTTCTACTTTACCACTCAAAACGGGGTCATATTAGAGATTACGGTCATACAAGACCGTACTGTTCGATTCAGATATGCCACCGAAAATAACTTTCAGCCTGATTTTTCGTATGCTATCGATCCTGAAGCCAAAAGAGGATACAGCCATCTTGATATTTTGGAGACCAGTACCGAGTATATCATAGAAACCGCGGTGCTGCAAGTGTTGGTCGATAAAAAAACCTTGCGTACCCAAATATCCGATTTAAATGGTAATATAATCAATGAAGATGAATTGGGTTTTCATTGGGAGGAAAACTACGAGTACGGAGGCAATACCGTAAAAATGGGTAAAATTACCCAGAATACAGAAAGTTACTATGGTATGGGCGACAAAGCCACCCACAGTAATTTAAAGGGAAAACGCGTCAACAATTGGGTTACCGATTCATATGCCTATGGCAAAGATCATGATCCATTGTATAAGGCCATTCCTTTCTATATCGGGCTACATGGTGGTCAGGCTTACGGTATCTTTTTCGACAATAGTTTCAGGACACATTTCGATTTTGCCCATGAACGGCGATCGACGACAAGTTTTTGGGCCGAGGGAGGGGAGATGAACTACTATTTTTTTTATGGCCCTGAAATGTTCAAAGTGGTTAGGGCCTATACCAATCTGACAGGGGCTCCTGAACTTCCGCCTCTTTGGGCTTTAGGATATCACCAATCTAAGTGGAGCTATTTTCCTGAAAGCAACGTAAAAGCTATAGCCAAGAAGTTCAGGGATTTAAAGATACCTTGCGACGCTATTTATCTCGATATTGATTATATGGATGGGTTTCGTTGCTTCACTTGGGACAAAAAAAGATTCCCGGAGCCAAAACGCATGATCGATGAACTGAACGAAGATGGTTTCAAAACGGTGGTAATGATCGATCCAGGAATAAAAATCGATAAAAATTACTGGGTTTATCAAGAAGCCATGGAAAAAGATTATTTCTGTAAGCGGGCCGATGGACCTTATATGAAGGGGAAAGTATGGCCCGGAGAGTGTAATTTTCCTGATTTTACAAATCCTGATGTACGCGAATGGTGGGCTGAGTTGTATAAAGAGTTTATGGCCGAAATTGGTGTGCATGGCGTTTGGAACGATATGAACGAGCCCGCGGTTATGGAAGTTCCTACAAAAACGGCCCCATTAGATACGCGGCATGACTATGATGGCCACCCTTGTAGCCATAGAAAGGCACATAATGTTTATGGAATGCAGATGGTCAGGGCAACCTATGAGGGAGTCAAAAGGTATGTCTACCCGAAAAGACCTTTGGTAATAACACGCGCGGCATATTCGGGTACTCAACGATATTCCTCTACTTGGACGGGGGATAATGTTGCTACATGGGAGCATCTTTGGATTGCGAACGTGCAGATGCAGCGCATGTGTATGAGCGGTTATTCTTTTGTCGGTTCCGATATTGGTGGTTTTGCTGAACAGCCAAACGGTGAGCTGTTTGCACGATGGATACAATTGGGTATTTTCCATCCGTTCTGTAGGGTACATTCCAGTGGGGATCACGGCGATCAAGAACCTTGGTCCTTTGGTAAGGAAATTACCGATATTGTCAGAAAGTTCATTGAATTGCGCTATCAATTATTACCTTATTTGTACACTATGTTCTGGCGGTATTCAAAAGAAGGTAAACCGATGTTGCAACCTATAGTTTGCTTTGACCAAGAAGATGCGCAGACCCACTTTAGAACCGATGAGTTCATTTTTGGCGAACAGATATTAATATGTCCTGTACAAGAGCCTAACGCGCAAGGGCGCAGAATGTATTTGCCAAGAGGTGAATGGTATAATTTTTGGACAGATGAGATAGTCGAAGGTGGGAAAGAAAAATGGGTAGTAGCCGATCTCGATAAGATTCCTATGTTTATAAAGGCAGGAGCTATAATACCGAAGTACCCCGTTCAACAATATGTAGGAGAATTGGAAATCGAGGAATTGATTTTGGATATATATTATTCAGAAGGAGAGGAGAATTCGACGGTGTATGAAGATGGTCAAGATGGCTATGCCTATGAAAGGGGTAAGTACAGCCTAAGAAATTTTAAGCTGTTGGGGAAGAAAAAAGGGTTGACCATTCAGCAGTTTAAAGACGGAACTTTTATTACTAGCTATGAAACTTTTAAAATAAATTTACATGGCCTTCCTTTTAAGGTAGCTGAGGTGCAGGTCGATAACGAGAAAGTTGCTTTGAAAGACATTATGCCAAATGGAGAAAGTATAATTCGTGTGAGCAAAGATTTTACCCAATTGCGTATTACGGCAAAATAATTTTTTGCACTTTTTTAGATACAAAGAGTCCTATTATGAGAAAAATAATATTAATACTTTCCCTTTTTATAGGCGTTTCCGCCTGTAAGGTAAATCCATTTACCGGTAAGAAGGTCTTGAACTTTTATCCGAACAGTCAAGTTTTTCCGATGGCTTTTGCACAGTATGATCAGTTTTTGACCGAGAACAATGTGGTCGAAAACACTCCCGAGGCCAAGATGATAACTAAGGTAGGACAACGTATATCTTCTGCTGCGGAACGATGGCTAACGGCCAATGGCTATGCAGGCTATTTAAAGGATTATAAATGGGAATACAACCTGGTAAATGATAAAACCGTCAACGCTTGGTGTATGCCGGGTGGCAAAATCGTATTCTATACGGGCATACTCCCCATCACCCAAACAGAACGAGGTGTTGCGGTGGTTATGGGCCATGAAGTGGCGCATGCCCTGGCGGATCACGGTGCCCAACGTATGAGTGCAGGTACACTGCAACAGCTTGGCGCAGTTGCCGGTAATGTTGCAATACAAGATCCGCAAAATAGAAATATTTTTAATCAAGCCTATGGTTTGGGTTCGACGGTGGGCATTATGTTGCCGTTCGGTAGAAGCCATGAGACCGAGGCGGATCGCATCGGTTTACAGATAATGGCCATTGCAGGTTATGACCCTGTGGAGGCTGCCGAATTATGGAAACGGATGAAGGCCAATAGTGGTGGCGAAGCACCACCGGAGTTTATGAGCACACACCCCTCTAACGACACTCGTATAGCTAATCTTACTGCTTGGGCTCCATCGGCAAAGGCCGAAGCCAAGAAGTTTGGAGTTACTACTTTTGAATAAAAATTTCTTTCAATAACCGTATATTTAAAGCCGTTCATATCCTGTGAACGGCTTTGATTTTTTAAATGACCAAACAACCACTGGCCAAAGGAAGCAAAAAATTGTTGAATGCTTGGGCATTTTATGATTGGGCTAACTCCGTTTATAGCTTGGTTATTTCCTCTGCCATTTTCCCGATTTTTTATGGGGCACTCACCTTGGTCAGAGACGATAATGGTAATGTGGTAAATGACACCATAAAATTTTTGGGCATCGATTTTAATAACGATACGCTAATTAGCTATGTCACTGCAGCAGCTTTTTTAGTGGTTTCTGTATTGAGCCCCTTTTTAAGTGGTATCGCGGATTACGTGGGAAATAAAAAGGTGTTCATGAAATTCTTCTCTTATCTGGGAGCGATTTCTTGTATCGGTCTCTATTGGTTCACTATGGAGTTTTTATGGTTCGGACTATTGTGTTATTTTACAGCGTTGATCGGCTTTTGGTCAAGTATAGTATTTTATAATTCGTATTTGCCCGACATCGCTTTTCCCGAACAACAAGATGCCATTAGTGCGAAAGGATATTCGTTCGGTTACATCGGTAGTGTACTTTTGTTGTTGATCTGTCTTGCTATGATTTTAAAATTCGACTCCTTCGGCTTCCAAGACGCATCCAAACCTACCCGTCTTTCCTTCGTATTGACAGGTTTATGGTGGATTGGCTTTAGCCAGTACACTTATTATCACTTACCAAAAGGAAACAAACAAGAAACGTTCAGCAGAGATATACTCTTCAACGGTTTTAAAGAGTTGGAGCTTATATGGGCAAAAATCAAGGTCAACATACCTTTGAAAAGATACCTTGGGGCATTCTTTGTGTACAGTATGGCCGTACAGACTATTATGTTGATTGCCACATATTTTGGTATTGAAGAACTAGATTGGGGTACAACGGACTCAACAAGCGGTCTAATTGTTAGTATTTTATTGATTCAGATTGTGGCTATTCTCGGGGCTTTTATCACCTCTAAATGTTCCGCTCGTTTTGGGAATATTAACACTTTGATCGTATTAAACTTAATATGGATAGGGGTCTGTATTTTTGCATATACCATAACGATTCCAATGGAATTCTATATAACCGCAGGAGTTGTTGGCTTGGTAATGGGAGGCATACAATCGCTTTCAAGGTCGACGTATTCAAAGCTTATTCCCGAAGGTGCTGTTGATACTACTTCGTATTTTAGTTTTTACGACGTATCCGAAAAAATCGGTATCGTAATCGGAATGTTGAGTTACGGGTATGTAGCCCAGGTAACGGGAAGCATTCGGTATTCTATTATCTTTTTGGGCCTTTTCTTTTTAATCGGGATGTTTTTGTTGACAAGGGTAAATAAAAAAGCCCCTTAAAAAGAGGCTTAGATTGATTGTTGTTCGTTTTTTGATGTATTATCCCTTTGAAATATCTCCCGACCCAGAAGTTTTAGTGTCCACTTTTTTCGGATTGCCCCGATAGCTGATATCCCCTGAGCCCGAAACTCTAGCTTTCAGCATTTCTTTGGCGGTGACCTTGATGTCGGCAGAACCCGAAATTGTAGCTTCCACATTATCGGCTTCGAGTTCGTAGGCTTTGATGTCGCCTGAACCTGAAATTGTCGCCTCAAAATTTATTGCACTTCCACTGAGGTTCATGTCTCCTGAACCCGACATTGCGGCAGTAATAGAATCTGCATCGAGGTCTAAGGTAATATCCCCGGATCCGGACATCTCCGTTTTGAAATTCGATGCTTTTATCGTTTTCTTTCCAACAATATCTCCGGACCCTGACATGCTAACGGCATCTATGCTTTCTACAGGTACGGTAATGCGTATACCTTCGTTCCAACTCGATGGTTTCAAATTCACACCTTTTTTAACTTTGATGACCAATTTGCCATTCTCGACCTCGGTAATAATGTATTCCAATAAGTTTTCTTCGCCTTCCAAGGTGAGTTCACCTTCTTTACCGTCAACAAGGTCTACATCGAACCAACCTGATACCGCCAGGGCGTCGTAATTGTCAACGCTCCGATCTATGGTCACCTTTTTACCGTTTCCTTTAATACCTTTTCCCCATTGGGCAGAACAGGATATTGTGAACGCGAATACTAAACTTAATGTTGCTAATTTTTTCATGATTTTTATTTTATTACCCTGAATTTATTTTAGGGTCTGGTTGATGATTAGTTTTTATAAAATGATATTCCTCCATAGTCGCTAGAGATAGAAACTGAATTTCCACTGCTTGCAGACCCATAGTGTCCCTGGTAATACTTGCTGTTGTTTTTCTCCTCGCTAATCGTGGTCTCAAAGTCATCTTTTCCGCTGACCCCTGCATATGACGTTCTAATTTCAAAGTTAAAATGATAGTTGGGGTCATAGCCGATTTTAATTCCTGTGTAATCGGTTGTAAGCTTTATATTACCGGCGTCTTCGGCTATTTTTTCGATTTTTAAGGAGCCATAGTCCGCTACGATATCGACATTTCCATGAATCGTTCCCAACTGTACGTTAATATAATCTCCTGCACCTTGAACGTTTTTGGCCTCACCTATTTCTATTTTGCCATAATCACTTGAATATTTTAAGTTGCCCATCTCGCCGACAGTTGAATTGGTATAGTCGGCATTGATATCCAGGTCTCCTGCCTTTTCGATTGTGAATCCGGAGTAGTCGGCTGAAATTTTACCACTGTTCATATAAGCTATCGTTGATTTTGATGTATAATCAAAATTCAATTGGTTGTTTCGCCCGCGCAGTTCACCAATGTCCAACCGGCCATAATCGCAGTTGATCTTTGCGTGGCCATCGACACGGTCAAGGATAATGCTTCCGTAGTCATTATTCAGATTGACATTGCTTTTTATAGGTAGTTTGATCGTATAGTTGATCTGCATGTTTACATTGTTTTTCTTGCCCCAATTCCATCCCCAGCTACTATTATTATCGTTGAAATCTGTTCTTGCGGATACCATACTGTTACTCGCTTCAAAATCAACTGAAATCTCGTCCAGTTTTTGTTGAACTTTTTCCTCACTGTTGCCGTTGGTCTTTATATGAACCTCAATAAGGATACGGTTCTCGTTCCAAGAGGTAATGTTGAGGTTTCCATAGCTGTTGTCAACTTTGAGTAACACATCAGCATTGACATTGAATTCCTTTTTTATGGTTTTCTCTTTGGTGTACTTTCCTTTTTGTTCTCCGTTATGTGCCAGAAGCAGCATAGGAAGTATGAAAAATAGGATGCCCATATATTTAAATCGTAATTTTTGCATCATCGTAATTTTTTAAATTTTTAATAGTTTCAATTTTGTCGAGAACATCTTGTAAAAGATCTATACGTGTTTGAAAGTTGGTGATCATGGCACTTAGAATAAGTTTACTATTTCCACCATTTATCAGGTCTTTCTCCAGTAGCCCATAATTATTTTTCAACTTTTTGAGCTGTACCATTGTATCGTCGATAATTTGTCGTGTTTCAGGGCTGCTTTCGCTTTGAAGATGACTGACCTGTTCTTCGATAAGGCTGGCGAAATAGAACTCAGTACGTGACACCTCCGGCGAAATCTGAGCAACCTGTTTTTCAAGGGAGAGATTAGATTGATATAGACCAATTCCAACGGAGCATAGTATCAAAATTGATGCTGCTATCGATAACGGTTTCAGCCAAAACCTTCTCTTTTTGTCGATAGATACAATCCCATTTGAAGCATTTAATTTTTCCAAGAAACGGTTTTCATGGCCGATTTCAGGTGCTTCGATATCGAACTGACCTTTTAGTTTCTCGAACAGATTTTCTAAATTCTTGTTTTCCATATTAAGCAAGTATCAATTTATTTCTTAGACTTTCTTTGGCTCTAGAGATTGTTGTTCTACAATTTGCATAACTGATGTTCATAATCTCACTAATTTCCTCATAATCATATCCTTCGATGAGATGTAAGGTCAAAGAAACTCGGTAATTGTTTTTTAACCGTTTCATGGTTTCCATCACTTTTTGAGCCTTCAGTTCGGTAAACGCATGCTGATCTGAAACAACCGCCTCGCTATCTTCGACCTTGTACAATACATCTTCAAGTGCAACCTCGTTCTTTTTTTGTTGCTTTCTGTAATGTTGAATACTGTTGTTTATCACAATGCGTTTTAACCAAGATCCAAACGTGACTTCGGCTTTAAATGTGTGCAATTTCGTAAACGCGTTTAGAAACGATTCTTGCATCACATCTTCGGCTTCGTCGCTCTTTTTTACAATGCGTAAGGCCGTATTGTACATGGCCTTGTAATAGCGATTGTATAGTTCGAGTTGTGCGCTTTGTTTCCCAATAAGACACAATTGCAATAAAGTATCAATATGTTCCCTTTTGTGGCTCAAAAAGTAAATGATTTGTATTAAAGATGCACCAAGATATGGATTGTTACAGTTCTTGCTATAAAATAATTTCAAAAGGCTTCTGAGGGTGTGGCATAACAATTGTCCATGTTGGAGCGATAGAAAAGGCAATCATTGTGTTTTTATAATGGTTACGGTGCTTTTCAAGTATTTTAGAAGATTGATTAACAAAAGATTTCTGTCAATTGAATGACAGAATGACCGTAAAAGATACTATGGGAGATTCTAAATTTTCAAATTTTGACAATATGTCGTTACAGTCCATCGATGAAGATGCCGAGCTGATACCCCTGCTGACTCCCGAAGACGAGGAGGAAATGAGTAACGAAATACTACCGGAAACCTTGCCGATTTTACCATTGCGCAATACAGTTTTATTTCCGGGTGTCGTGATTCCTATAACTGCGGGTAGGGATACTTCGATCAATTTGATCAAAGACGCAAATAATGGCTCAAAAGTAGTAGGAGTGGTTTCGCAAAAAGACGAAGGAACCGAAACTCCCGGTATAAACGATATCAATGTTTTGGGTACGGTTGCGAAAATACTTCGGGTGCTTAAAATGCCCGACGGAAATACTACGGTCATTCTACAAGGAAAAAAACGTTTCGAAATTGCCGAGGTGCTTACCGAAAAGCCCTATATGACAGCGACGGTTAGGGAGACTAATGAAGAAAGGCCGGATCAGCATGGGCAAGAATTTTTAGCCATTATAGAATCGATAAAAGAGCTGGCCCTTAAGATTATTCGTGATAATCCCAATATACCTAGCGAGGCTTCTTTTGCTATAAAGAATATTCAAAGTAACTCTTTCTTGATTAATTTTGTCTCATCGAACCTCAATCTCGAGGTCAAAGAGAAACAGGAGCTTTTAGAGATCAATAGCCTACGCGAAAGGGCCTTGGCTACATTAAAGTATATGAACCTTGAACTCCAGAAATTGGAGTTGAAAAACGATATACAATCAAAGGTACGCAGTGATTTGGACCAGCAACAGCGTGAATACTTTCTACATCAGCAGATGAAGACTATTCAAGAAGAGCTCGGCGGGGTTTCGCATGATGATGAGCTATTTGAAATGCGTAAAAAGGCCAAAAATAAAAAATGGAATAAAAGTATTGGCGAGCATTTTGACAAGGAATTGGCGAAAATGCAACGTATGAACCCGCAGGTAGCGGAATACTCCATCCAAAGAAATTATCTTGATCTGTTTTTAGACCTGCCGTGGAACAATTTCTCAAAAGACAAGTTCGATTTGAAAAGGGCTGAGAGGATACTAGACAGAGACCATTATGGCCTTGAGGATGTCAAACGTAGAATAATTGAATATTTGGCCGTTCTCAAACTTAGAAACGACATGAAATCACCGATTATTTGCCTGTATGGCCCTCCGGGAGTGGGTAAAACTTCTCTGGGAAAATCGGTTGCCGAGGCCTTGGGTAGAGAGTATGTGCGTATTTCTCTTGGCGGATTGCGAGATGAAGCCGAGATTCGTGGACATCGGAAGACCTATATAGGTGCAATGCCCGGAAGAATTGTACAGAGCCTTAAAAAAGCAGGCACTTCTAACCCTGTTTTCATTCTTGATGAAATCGATAAATTGGCCAGTAGCCATCAGGGCGATCCATCTTCCGCAATGTTAGAAGTTTTGGATCCTGAACAGAACAGCGAGTTTCACGATAATTTCTTAGAGATGGGGTATGACCTCTCAAAGGTTATGTTCATAGCTACCGCCAATAATCTCTCGACAATTCAGCCGGCCCTTCGCGACCGTATGGAAATTATCAATGTTACAGGGTATACAATCGAAGAAAAAGTTGAAATCGCTAAAAGGCATTTACTGCCCAAGCAGCTGAAAGAGCACGGATTGAAACCGAAAGACCTGAAAATTGGCAAGCGCCAATTAGAGAAAATTGTAGAGGGCTACACAAGAGAGTCGGGGGTGCGTTCTTTAGAAAAACAGATAGCGAAAATGGTACGCTATGCGGCTAAAAATATCGCCATTGAAGAAGCGTACGAAATAAAGATTTCCAATGAGATTGTGGAAAAAGTTTTAGGTCCTGCAAGAATGGAGCGCGATAAATATGAAAACAATGACGTGGCAGGAGTTGTCACTGGTTTGGCTTGGACTAGCGTTGGTGGCGATATTCTTTTTATCGAATCTATCTTATCGAAAGGGAAAGGTACTTTGAACATTACCGGAAACTTAGGTAAGGTAATGAAAGAATCTGCTACTATTGCCATGGAATACATCAAATCGAATGCCGAAAGGTTCGCAATCGATTCAGAGGTTTTTGAAAAATACAATGTGCATATTCATGTGCCAGAAGGTGCTACTCCCAAAGATGGCCCGAGTGCCGGTATCACCATGCTCACTTCTTTGGTTTCGCTGTTTACACAAAAGAAGGTGAAGAAGAGTCTGGCCATGACCGGAGAAATAACCCTAAGGGGTAAAGTGCTCCCCGTTGGCGGAATCAAGGAAAAAATATTGGCAGCTAAGCGGGCGAGAATTCGAGAGCTAGTTTTATGCAAGGATAATGAAAAGGATATCCTGGAAATCAAAAAGGAGTACCTTAAAGGTCTCACATTTCATTATGTTTCCGATATGCACGAAGTTATTGATATTGCCCTAACGGCTCAAAAAGTAAAGAACGCGAAAAAGCTGTAATGCGAAAGATTACAATCGCAATCGATGGATATTCATCGACCGGAAAGAGTACCCTTGCCAAACAATTGGCCAGAGAGTTGCACTATGTGTATATAGATTCGGGTGCCATGTACCGGGCAGTAACTTTGTTTGCAATGCGCAATGGTTTTATCGACCATAGTAGTGAAAATTTGGAAGCCCTTGTAAAGCTTCTTCCCAAAATTGGCTTAAACTTTGTACCCAATAAGAGCCTTGGTTTTTCTGAGATGTACCTTAATGGCGAGAATATCGAAAAGGAAATCCGTACGTTGGAAGTATCTAAACATGTAAGCCGTATTGCCGAAATTGAGCAGGTTCGACATAAGTTGGTCGATATGCAGAAGGCTATGGGAAAGAAAAAGGGTATTGTTATGGACGGTCGTGACATTGGCACCGTGGTTTTCCCAGCTGCCGAACTAAAGATTTTTATGACGGCGTCCCCGAAGGCAAGGGCTACGCGTAGATATAAAGAATTATTGGATCGAGGAGAAGCTGTTTCTTATGAAGATGTTTTAGAAAATGTTCAAAAACGCGATTACATAGACTCCCATCGTGAATTTTCCCCGCTTCGAAAAGCTGAAGATGCCATTGCGTTCGATAATAGCGATATGGGTCTGGTCGAACAGTTTGAACGATTGAAGAGCATTGCCCAACGTTATATCGAGAAGGAATAAAAAAAGACCCGTCGGTTTCCTGACAGGTCTAATTTTTCAAATTACAACGTTTACTTTCTTACGGATTCGGTATCACCAAAACCTGGTCAGGATGAATTACGTCAGGATTACTTAAAATATTGGTGTTCGAGGCAAAAATTTGCTTGTATTTCATGGCATCACCATAATAGTGTTTTGCGATTTTGCTTAGCGACTCTCCACTTTTAACTACGTGTCTATGGTAAACCGAACTATCGGCAACTGTAATATTGGCTTTGACATCAGATGGGTTTTCGCCCCCTAATTCCTTTATTTTATCCCATAACAAGTTTTTTTCGTATTGCGTATTGGCCTCACCTTTTATTTTAAGAACACCACCTTCCTCGGTTACGTTTCCATCTTTGATACCTAACTGCTCACCAAGATTAAGAACCCCTTGGTACTTTGCTTTGACACTCATATTAAATCTCTTTTAAAATGGTTAATATTAAGGGGTTCAAGATAGCGATAATTGGAGTATTTTTTGATAAAAGCGCAAATTTTGTGGCTTTGGGGAAGGCTACTGAAGATAAGATTGGCGAAGTCGAGATAAAGATGTATTTTTGCACTCCTTTTTTACAAAGAAATCAAGAGGAAAAGGAAAGAAAAAAATAACATAACATCTTCTGCGAGTATTGTTTTACTCTTGAAATATCGTAGAATACAAATTTAAATCAGCAAAATGGCTGAAGAAAAAGCAACAGCGGAGGTAGTGGAAACTATCGAAGCACAACAGGAGGAAGTAAAACAGGAAACCCCAAAACAGGATCCACAAGAGTTTTTGGCAAATTTTGATTGGGACAAGTACGAAGACGGTATCGAACGTGTCGATGATTCCAAATTGGAAGAATTCGAAAAGTTGGTCACCGAAAATTTCGTTGACACAGCTGATGAAGAAGTCGTAGAAGGTACTGTAGTTTATCTGACCGATCGCGAAGCAATTATTGATATCAATGCCAAGTCAGAGGGTGTAATTTCGTTGAACGAGTTTCGATACAATCCTGACTTAAAGGTCGGTGATAAAGTCGAGGTCTTAATAGACATTCGTGAAGATAAAAGTGGTCAGTTAGTACTTTCACATAGAAAGGCAAGAACTATTATGGCCTGGGATCGTGTAAATGCGGCCCATGATAAGGAAGAAATCGTTAGTGGTTTCGTCAAGTGCAGAACAAAAGGAGGTATGATTGTCGATGTTTTTGGTATCGAAGCTTTCTTGCCAGGTTCTCAGATCGATGTGAAACCGATTCGCGACTACGATCAGTACGTCGGTAAAACAATGGAATTCAAGGTGGTAAAAATCAACCATGAGTTCAAGAACGTTGTTGTATCGCACAAGGCATTGATCGAGGCCGATATTGAAGAACAGAAGAAAGAGATCATCAGCCAGTTGGAAAAAGGACAGGTGTTAGAAGGTGTTGTGAAAAACATCACTTCTTACGGTGTGTTCGTTGACCTTGGTGGTGTAGATGGTTTGGTGCATATTACCGACCTTTCTTGGAGCCGAATCAATCACCCCAACGAGGTGGTCGAATTGGATGAGAAAATCAATGTGGTTATCCTTGATTTTGATGAGAACAAATCACGAATTCAATTGGGTATGAAGCAATTGGAGAAACATCCATGGGATGCCTTGAGCGATGAAATCAAAATTGGTGATAAAGTAAAGGGTAAAGTGGTCGTAATCGCAGATTATGGTGCATTTATTGAAGTTGTAGAAGGTGTTGAAGGCCTGATACACGTATCGGAAATGTCATGGTCTACACACTTGCGTTCAGCACAAGATTTTGTGAAAGTCGGTGACGAGGTCGAAGCTATTGTACTGACACTCGATCGTGAAGATCGTAAAATGTCGTTGGGTATCAAGCAATTGACTCCCGACCCATGGACCGATATTACGTCTAAATATCCTGTAGCATCTAAACACAAAGGTATTGTTAGAAACTTTACCAACTTTGGTGTGTTTGTAGAAATGGAGGAAGGAATAGACGGATTAATTTATATCTCCGATCTTTCCTGGACTAAGAAAATCAAACACCCTTCAGAGTTTGTAACGGTAGGCGATACCATGGAAGTAGAAGTATTGGAGTTGGATGTTGAAGGTCGTAAGCTAAGCTTGGGCCACAAACAGACCACTGAAAACCCATGGGACAAATATGAGAAAGAATTTGCCGAGGGTACTGTTCATAAAGCGGCCATTACCGATATAGTGGATAAAGGTGCTACTATAGACTTCAATGAAGACATTACGGCTTTTGTTCCGCAACGTCATATGGAAAAAGAAGATGGTAAAAAGCTAGGTAAGGGCGAAGAGGTCGAATTCAAGATTATTGAGTTCAATAAAGATTTCAAACGCGTTGTTGCCAGTCATACCGCTATCTTCCGTGAAGAAGAGAAGCGCAATGTTAAAGCTGCCCAAAAGAGGTCAGCTACAGCTGCTGAGGAAGCCAAGCCTACTTTAGGTGATGCCAACGAAGCTTTGCAAGCGTTGAAAGATAAGATGGAAGCCGGTTCTAAGAAAAAGAAGTAGTAGTCCTTTCTTAAAATTTTGAAAAAGCCCCAACGGTATTCCGTTGGGGCTTTTTGTTTTCCGTTGGCCAAGTTAATAACATCGTGTGAAAACTTATCGGATTTCCGTAGATTTGAAAGTACACTGATATAACACCCAGGACCATGAAAAGAAAACAATTCATTAAAACAACGGGAACTTTTGCTGCCGGGTTAGCTTTGACACCAATGGTATCTTGCAAGCAAGAAAAAAAACAACCGGTGCAAGAATTGCTGCCGGCACGGAAGAATTGGGCAGGCAATTATACTTATAAAGCCAAGAATTTGTATGAACCCAAAACGGTCGAAGAGGTGCAAGTTTTGGTAAAAAAGCTCGAAACTCAAAAAGCATTGGGCTCTTGTCATTGTTTTAATAATATTGCAGATAATCCCATGAACCAAATTTCCACAAAAAGCCTTAAAGGCTTGTTGTCAATTGACGAAGAAGCGATGACCGTGACGGTTGGGGCTGGAACGAAATATGGTGATTTGGCTCCTGAACTTCATGAACGGGGTTTTGCACTTCATAATTTGGCCTCGTTACCGCATATCTCCATTGCAGGTGCATGTGCTACGGCCACACATGGTTCGGGGGTCGAAAACGGAAATCTCGCGACTATGGTAACCGCTTTGGAAATGGTAACGGGCAACGGCGATATCGTTAACGTTAGCAAGGAAAAAGAGCCAGATGTTTTCGACGGCCTTGTAGTCAGTCTAGGGGCTTTGGGTATCATCACGAAAATGACTTTGAGAATCCAAAAAACCTTTGATGTGCGACAAGATATTTTTCAAGAACTACCGCTAGAATCATTAAAGGAAAACTTTGACAAAATTCTTTCCAGTGGCTATAGTGTTAGTCTTTTTACAGACTGGCAGAATGAAACTATTAGTCAAGTATGGATCAAAAGAAGAACCGATAACGAAGTCGAAGATTTGAGAGATGATTTCTACGGAGCTAAGGCAGCTGTAAAAAATCTACACCCCATCACAAGGCTTTCAGCAGAAAACTGTACGGAACAAATGGGAGTTCCTGGACCGTGGTACGATCGTTTGCCTCATTTTAAAATGGGCTTTACTCCAAGTAGTGGAGAAGAATTACAGTCTGAATTCTTTGTTCCTCATGAAAATGCGTTAGAAGCAATTCTTGCGCTTGAAGAGAAACGGAATCAAATATTTCCCCAACTCATGATTACCGAGATACGAACTATCGCGGCCGATAACCTCTGGATGAGCCCTTGTTACAAAACCGATTGTGTGGCAATACACTTCACTTGGAAGCGGAATGTCGAAGAAGTCGCTGCACTTCTTCCGATTATCGAGGCAACATTAGAACCCTTTAAGGCACGACCACATTGGGGCAAGGTATTTAAAATCGAACCTTCGTTGCTCAAATCAAGATATGAGCGGCTTCCTGCCTTTGTAGAGCTAATGAACAAATATGACCCTAAAGGCAAGTTTCAAAATGACTATTTGAATTTGAATATTGTTTGATTTCAATGGATGCAAGGGCTTAGAACGGTAAAACAAACTTTATTGATTTTAAACAGAATTCGCTATTTTTGTTCCACCAAAGAATTAGGGTAGTATGGGTCAAAAAGTATTGTTATCCGAAAAGGAAATCAACATCATACTTCATCGTTTGGCCTGCCAACTGCTCGAAAACCATCTCGATTTTGAAGATACAGTACTCATCGGAATACAGCCGAGAGGTATTTTCGTGGCCGAGAGGTTGACCAAAATATTGAAGGAGGAATATGGTGTAAAGCACATCGACGTAGGTTTTTTAGATATTACTTTTTATAGGGACGATTTTAGGAGAGGTGATAAGACGCTTGAGGCAACAAAGACCAAAATCGACTTTTTGGTCGAAGATAAAAAAGTGGTTTTCATTGACGATGTACTGTATACAGGCAGAAGCATTCGTGCCGCCCTTACGGCCATTCAATCGTTCGGAAGGCCTTCCGAAATTGAACTTTTAACCCTTATCGACCGTCGTTTTAGTCGGCACTTGCCGATACAGCCCAATTATAGGGGTCGGCAGGTCGATGCCATAAATAATGAAAAAGTAAAGGTTTTGTGGAAAGAAAATGATGGAGAGGACGTAATCTATTTGATAAATACATAAAAATGAGCGAACTAAGTGTACCGCACTTATTGGGAATAAAATATCTGAAAGAAAAAGATATTCAGCTCATTTTCGAGACCGCTGACCATTTTAAAGAAGTGATCAACCGGTCTATTAAGAAAGTCCCCTCGCTTCGAGACATTACTATTGCTAATATTTTTTTCGAGAACAGCACCCGAACAAAGCTATCGTTCGAACTGGCCGAGAAAAGATTATCTGCAGATGTTATCAATTTTTCGGCCGGGCAATCTTCAGTGAAAAAAGGGGAAACCCTAATCGATACCGTTAACAATATCCTCTCTATGAAAGTAGACATGGTAGTGATGCGGCATCCAAACCCGGGTGCGGGCATATTTTTGTCAAAACATGTAAAGGCATCGATTATAAATGCGGGTGATGGGGCACACGAACACCCCACCCAAGCACTACTGGATTCCTTTTCGATACGAGAAAAACTAGGTGATGTGGCAGGAAAGAAAGTGGTAATCGTGGGCGATATTCTTCATTCCCGAGTAGCGTTATCCAATATTTTTGCCCTAAAACTTCAAGGCGCCACTGTGAAGGTTTGCGGTCCGAAAACGCTGTTGCCGAAACATATTGAGTCTCTTGGGGTAGAAGTTGAGACCGATTTGCTAAAAGCGTTGAATTGGTGCGATGTGGCGAATATGCTGCGCATTCAGAACGAACGATTGGATATTAGCTACTTCCCCACCACCCGTGAATATAAACAACAGTTCGGGGTAAATAAAAAACTACTCGACAGTTTAGATAAAGAAATTGTAATCATGCATCCTGGCCCAATTAATAGAGGTGTAGAGATTACCAGTGATGTTGCCGATTCGAAACAATCGATTATACTTAACCAGGTCGAGAACGGTGTAGCCATTCGTATGGCAGTGATTTATTTATTAGCCTCAAAAATTAAATAAGTATCCTATGATTTTCGATTCCAATAAGGGGACGACCATCGTTTTTCAAGAAAAAACGACTCTTTCAGTTTTCCTAAAAAACCTGAACGATGCCTATCCTGAAATCAAGAATGACAACCTTATTGTTAACCTGTTTTCTTTCTCGAAACTAAAGGCGGATGACGTATTGGAGTTTTTACAGCTTTCCGACATCCATCGAAAAGCAAAAAAATCTTTTGTTCTGGTTACCGACAAGGTTTCTTATGACGAGGTGCCCGAAGAAATATGTGTGGTGCCCACGATTCAAGAAGCACACGATATCATAGAAATGGAAGAGATTGAAAGAGATTTAGAGTTATGAGTGAATACCACTTGGCACAGGTTAATATCGCAAGAATGCTTGCCCCTATCGATAGCCCGGCAATGGCAGATTTTGTTAACAATCTTGACCGTATCAATAACATTGCCGAAAAAAACCCGGGATTCGTTTGGCGATTGACCGGTGATGAGAACAACGCGACGGCTCTTCGTGTCTTTGAAGACGACTTTTTGATTATCAATATGTCAGTGTGGGAATCAATTGATGCGCTATTCAATTTTACCTATGCATCGCGGCACTCGGCAGTGCTTAAGCGAAAAAAGGAATGGTTTCATAAAATGGCCGACATGCACATGTGTTTTTGGTACGTCGAGGCCGGTCATGAACCTTCTCCCGAAGAGGCCAAACAACGCTTGCAATACCTGAACAGCCACGGCGAATCTCCTTATGCATTTACTTTTAAAGGAAAATTTTCTGCTAAAGATGCAATAACCTACGTGCCCTAAACCTAGAAAAAATGAAACTTCATATTCTAGGTTGTTATGCGGCTACGCCCCGAACGATGACGAACCCTACTTCGCAGCTGTTGGAAATCAAAAACCATATGTTCCTTATCGATTGTGGTGAGGGCACACAGGTACAATTACGGAAGAACAAAATAAAATTTTCCCGTATCAGTCATATTTTCATATCGCATTTGCATGGTGATCATTTCTTCGGATTACCAGGCCTTATTTCGACTTTTCGTTTGTTGGGTAGGGAAAAAGAGATGCATATTTATGGTCCACGGGGAATCAAGGAAGCCATCACCCTTCTGCTCAAATTAGGTGATTCGTGGACGAATTATCAGCTAATATTTCACGAACTTACAAGTAAAGAGTCTGAACTTATATATCAAGACGATAAGGTTTCTGTGGAGACAATTCCCTTAAATCATAGAATCTATACCAATGGATTTTTGTTTCGGGAAAAACTAGGAGAACGAAAACTGAACATTGCTGCAATTGCGCAATATAAAATAGATAAGGCCTATTTTAGAAATATCAAGAATGGTAAGAATGTTATTTTGGATGATGGCACTGTTATAGCCAATACGAAACTGACTTTCGACCCAACGATACCTAAGAGTTATGCCTATTGCAGTGATACGGCATACAAGCCTGATATTGTTGGACAGATAAAAAATGTGAACGCACTCTATCATGAATCTACATTTCTTGATTCAGAGGCTCACTTATCGGGCAAGACTAAACATGCAACGGCCAAAGAGGCGGCTGCAATTGCCAAATCTGCCGATGTAGGTAAACTGATTCTAGGTCATTATTCTACACGCTACAAAACCATCGAATTGTTTAAAGAAGAGGCGGAGGAAATTTTTCTGAACGTTGAATTAGCCGACGACGGGAAAGTTTTTGAGTTTTAGTATAGTTCCGTTTTTCATTTACCGTTCTTTTACTGAACTTTGGGTATCTTGTTTATATGGAAAATGATATGGAAAAAGACTTAGGTGATTACAGAAAATCATATGAGAAGACTGCCTTAACGGAAAATACAATTTCCGGTAACCCTATGGAAGCATTTCAGAAATGGTTTTATGAAACGGAAGCTTCGGACGGGGTAGATGAGCCTAATGCCATGACGGTTTCGACAATTGGGCTTGACGGGTTTCCGAAAAGTAGGGTAGTACTTTTAAAAAAATTCACCTATGAAGGGTTTATTTTCTACTCCAATTACGAGAGCGAGAAGGGAAAGGCTATAGCCAATAACCCAAACGTTTGTATTTCCTTTTTTTGGCCGAACATGGAGCGACAGATAATTATTAAGGGAAAGGCTGAAAAACTTCCTAGTAACTTATCCGATGGTTATTTTGAATCTCGGCCCGAAGGCAGCAAATTGGGAGCGATAGTTTCTAATCAAAGTAGTATTATTCCATCCCGCGAATACTTGGAGAATAAGTTAAAAGAGTTGGAAAAAGAATACGAAAGCAAAGAAATCGAAAGACCCGACTATTGGGGCGGTTATATCGTGAAACCAGAATCCATTGAGTTTTGGCAAGGTAGGCCGAATCGTTTACACGACCGTATACGCTATACCATGCAAAAAGATTTTGATTGGAAGATGGAACGTCTTGCACCTTAACCGGTTTAAAGGGTTTCAAGTTTCAAGTACCAGGAGCTGCCAAATATTCGCGCCTTCGCGGGAATGACAAAAAATAAGATTCATGAAAACAATAATACTAGTCCGCCACGGAAAATCATCTTGGGAATATTCTGTAAGTGACAAAGACAGGCCTTTGCAAGAAAGGGGGGTTAACGATGCCCTTTTAGTTTCGAATGTGCTAAAGCCACAAAAAATTGAAATAGATGCTGTTTTTTCAAGCCCAGCGAATAGGGCATTACATACTTGTATGATTTTTTTACGACAGCTAGAGTTTCCGTATGAAGATTTTCGCATTATTGAGGGTCTTTACGATTTCTCTGGAGACAGTGATCTTGAATTCATAAAAAATTTGGATAACACATTACAAACGGTGATGATTTTTGGCCATAACCACGCATTTACACATCTTGCCAATTCTTTAGGAAATACCTATATTGACAATGTCCCTACTAGTGGATTGGTTCACTTGATTTTTGAGGTAGACCAGTGGAATTCTATTACCAAAGGAACAACAAAGCAAACTATTTTCCCCAAACAGCTCAAATAAATGATTAAGATAAAAAACCAATATATAAATCGAGAAATCAGTTGGTTACGTTTCAACGAAAGGGTATTACAAGAATGTGAAGACGAAAACGTCCCCCTGATTGAACGACTTCGTTTTTTAGGTATTTTTTCGAACAACCTCGATGAATTTTTTAAGGTACGCTATGCCACGGTAAAGCGAATTTTTGAAGCCGGAAAATCAGGGAAAAGTGTTTTGGGCGGTGAGAAGGCCAAAGATTTACTTGGGGAAATTACCAAAATCGTAATTGACCAACAGCGAAAAAGTGTAGAGGTTTTGAAACAGGTTGAAAAGGAGCTTGAAGAACAAGATATATTCTTTTTGAACGAGACCCAACTATCTGAGAAACAAGGTGACTTCGTTAAGAATTACTTTATTCAAAAAGTGAGTCCGCAGTTGATGACCATTATCTTGAACGATTTGGCCGAATTTCCCATGCTAAAGGATACAGCGGCCTATCTGGCCATAAAAATGGTTTTGAAAAGCGATGACCGTACCAAGAGTACTTATGAAAAAAGAGAGAAAAGATATGCGTTGATCGAGATACCAAAAGGCATTGACCGTTTTGTGGTATTGCCTAAAGAAGGCGATAAGAACTATATCATTATTCTCGACGATGTAATACGCTATTGTTTGGACAGTGTTTTTCCGATGTTCGATTACGAGTCGATTTGGTCACACATGATTAAAATTACCCGCGACGCAGAACTTGACATTGATAATGACTTAAGTAAAAGTTTTATTGAAAAAATCAACTCTAGCGTTGAACATCGAAAGATTGGTGATCCTGTGCGCTTCGTTTATGATAAGAGCATCCAAAAAGGCACACTCGATTTTCTAAAGGAAAAAATGGGTATCGAAGATGCAGATAGTGTTATTCCCGGAGGTAGATATCACAATAAACGTGATTATATGGGCTTTCCGAGTTTGGGAAGAAATGATTTAATGTACGATAAAATAACACCCTTACCTGTGAAGGGCTTGAGTCTAGAAGGTAGTCTTTTAGAAAAAATTGCAGAAAAAGACTATTTGCAGTACACGCCGTATCATACTTTTTCTTACGTTTTGAAATTCTTAAGGGAAGCTGCCTTAGATCCAAAAGTAAAAACCATTAAGATTACGGTCTATCGGTTGGCCAATGACTCTCAAGTTGCCGCCTGTCTATCGAACGCCGTTAAAAACGGAAAACAGGTAACCTTGCAGATTGAACTACAGGCCCGGTTCGATGAACAGGCCAATATCAGATATGCCGAAGAATTGCAGGCAGAAGGGGTAAAATTGATTTTTGGGGTACCCGGTCTAAAAGTGCATAGCAAGATATGTTTGATCGAACGCGAAGAGAACGATGAAATAAAACGCTACGGCTTTATAAGTACGGGTAATTTTAACGAATCAACCGCTAGAATCTACACCGATTATACGCTATTCACAGCAAATGAACCAATTCTTAAAGAACTCAATAAGGTTTTCGACTTCTTCGAAACGACCTATAAAATAAATAGATACAGACATTTAATCGTATCACCCCATTATACACAGAAGGTTTTTCGAGAATTAATTGATGCCGAAATTGAAAATGCAAAAGCGGGCAAAGAAGCTTACATCAAGATTAAGATGAACAGCTTTACCTCGTACAAGATGATCGATAAATTGTATGAGGCCAGTAATGCCGGTGTAAAGATTCAATTGGTAGTACGAGGTATTTGTTGCTTGGTGCCAGGAATTAAAGGAATGAGTGAAAATATCGAGGCTATTAGTGTCGTCGATAAATTTCTTGAGCATCCGAGATTATTTATATTTTGCAATGGTGGAGATACCACTGTTTACATATCCTCTGCGGATTTTATGACGCGTAACATTGAAAATAGGGTGGAGGTAGGTTGCCCAATTTATGATGAAGAAATCAAACAAGAATTGCTAGACACCTTTGAAATTTCTTGGAATGATAATGTGAAGGCAAGAGTTTTCAATGAAGCTCAAGATAATGCCTATCTAAAAAACGACAAACCGAAATTACGATCTCAATTTGCGACGTATGACTATTATATCAAAAAGCTAAAATCTTAATTGGATAGAATTATACGGTTACAGCTGCTAATGTTTCCTGTTTTAGGTCTGCAAACATGATACTGGCAACCTTTTTGTTATCCGTGGATAGTCTCCTTTTTACCCAACTTTTTCATTATCGAAGCCTCGAATTCCAATAAAGACCCCCATTTTTCATCGACTTCCTTACGGTCTCCATATCGTCTGGCGAATTTCAAGAACATCGTATAGTGCCCTGCCTCACTGACCATTAGCCTATAATAAAAATCGGCAAGTTCTTTGTCCTGAAGTTCCTCTGAAAGTAATCGAAAACGTTCGCAGCTTCTGGCCTCAATAAGCGCGGCATACAAAAGTCGATGAATCAACTGCGTGGGTCGGCTCCCACCTTTTGGGAAGAATTTCGTCAATTCGACTACATATTCATCTTTTCTATCCCTACCCAATTTTTGGCCCCTGGCAACGATTCTATCGTGTACCATTTTAAAATGGGCCATTTCTTCACGTGAAAGTGCAATCATCTCTTCTACCAGTTCGGTATATTCTGGAAAACCGACAATTAAGGAAATTGCCGTACTGGCAGCTTTTTGTTCGCAATAGGCATGGTCGATTAATATTTCATCGATATTTTTTTCAACGATATTTACCCATCTTGGGTCAGTAGGAAGCTTTAGGCCTAGCATAGTTCTATTTTTTGTAAAATTAGCAAGAATGTTTCGTATTGAAGAAGAGAATTTGACGTGCAAATATCTCGATTCCCTTAATAATAATTAGCTTTGTAAAGAGTTATCTTTTTTAGGGATTAAAAAAGATAAACAAAGACTTACCATTTTAGAGTCGAAGAAAAATATGAAGTTTACCCATACCGATCAAGAACTACAGTCGTTATTAAAGAGGAATCTTGACGAGGCTCAAATTTCTTGGCTTCAAGCCAAGATCGACACCATTATAAATACAGAATCTGCAAAAGAACTTTACCTAACGTATAGTTTATTGGCCAGCAAAGTAAATAAGACAAAAGTATTGGTGATTGAGGTTCAAAACGATGCTTTAGCAGATTACTTAAAAAAGCAGTATTCCGATGTGCTTGAAGTGGCTAGAATTTATTTACTTTCTAAGGTGCTTATTGAAAATAGTAGCTATTTTCGACCTAAAGTTGCAAACCTTATTCAAGTTGCCGATTCGGGTGAGTTGGTAACGTTTTTAAAGTATTTGATTTTATTACCCGATGCCGAAAATTACAAGCATGTGGCTGTCGAAGCACTTCGCACTAATATTTCTACGGTCTTTGAAGCCATTAGTATGAAAAACCCATATCCGGCACAATTCTTCAACGACCAAGAATGGAACCAGATGTATTTGAAAGCTGCTTTTATGCAACTTGATCTTTCAAATATTTTGGAAGTCGATGGTAGGGCAAACAAAGATTTAACCCGAATTATAGCTGACTACGCACATGAAAGATGGGCAGCTTCTCGAGATATCGATCCACTGTTTTGGCGACCGGTTTCCGGTTTTTTAAATGATAACCTCCTTGTTGATATGGAACGTTTATTGAAAAGCGGTAATGCCGTAGAAAATAAGGTCGGGGCTTTGTGCTGCTACAATTCTGATAAAATCGAGGCGAAACAACTTTTGAAAAAGTATCCTGAAGTATACGAACAAGTAGTCAATCAAAAAGTTACTTGGGAAAATATAAAAAATTGAATATGGAAGATAAAATGATGATCATCGACCCACATGTACACATGTCGTCGCGTACCACCGATGATTATGAGGCTATGGCGGCAGCCGGAGTAGTGGCGATAATCGAACCTTCTTTCTGGTTGGGGCAACCGAGAACGCAGGTTGGGTCTTTTCAAGATTATTACAGTAGTCTGGTCGGTTGGGAGCGTTTTAGGGCCAGTCAGTTCGGAATTCAACATTATTGTACTATTGGACTGAATTCAAAAGAGGCCAATAATGAAGCTTTGGCTGAACAAGTAATAGAGTTGTTGCCGTTATATCTACATAAAGAAAATGTTGTGGCGGTAGGTGAAATCGGTTACGATGATCAAACCCCCGCAGAGGATAGATATTTTAGAATGCAGCTTGATATGGCCAAAGAACTCGATATGGTCGTTCAGGTTCATACACCGCATCGTGATAAAAAAGCCGGTACATTGAAGAGTATGGAAGTATGCATAGAGCATGGTCTAGACCCATCAAAAGTGGTTATCGACCATAACAATGAAGAAACGGTCAAAGATGTTTTGGATCGAGGGTTCATAGCAGCATTTACAATCTATCCAAAGACAAAAATGGGCAACGAGCGTATGGTCGAGGTGGTCAAAAAATTTGGCAGCACCAATATTATTGTCGACAGTTCTGCAGATTGGGGTGTGAGCGATCCATTAGCCGTACCCAAAACGGCTTCATTAATGTTAAGAAGAGGTGTTGCCAAAGAAGACGTCGTCAAAACATGTTACCAAAATGCTCTGGACATTTTCGGTACCAATGGTAAGATGAAGGAAGAGCACTGGCTCAAGCCTGTAGGAATAAATCAGGCTCAATTGTTTAATGATAATAGCGTTTTGAGAGGTCAAGAACCTAGAATCGACGCTGACCAGATTAAATAATGAACCTAGTACTTCTTGGCTACGCCCGATTGGCCCGACCTGCCAACCTGCCTACTGCGGCCGCCGATATTTTGGCAGGAGTTGCCATTGCCGGAATTATTTCGAATACCCTAAGAACGGACTTCTTAGGGTCCATCCCTTTTCTTGATGTACTTTATCTGGTTTTTGCCTCGGTCTTCCTGTATGCCGGGGGGGTCATATTGAATGATGTTTTCGATTACAAAATTGACGTGCTCGAACGCCCGGAGCGTCCTATTCCGAGAGGGATAATTTCGTTGAAATCAGCAGCGGTTTATGGAGGTCTGGTCTTGACGATTGGAATTCTACTGGCTTTTTTAGTATCTAATTTGTCAGGAGTTATTGCAACTACCCTAGCCTTTTCGATTCTACTTTATGATGCAATAGCAAAAAAATATGACTTTTTTGGGCCTTTGAGTATGGGGCTCTGTAGAGGGTTGAACCTTATTTTGGGTATGTCGATTTTAGAAAATTTGACGTATTGGTGGCTAGCCATAATCCCTATCGTTTATATTTTTGCCATAACACTAATAAGTAGGGGAGAAGTACATGGGAAGAATAAAAATCACATTGTTTTGGCGGGCGTTCTTTACGGCGTGGTAATCTTAGCTGTGCTGGCAATTGCCTATTTTTATACGGATTCTGTTTTGACAACGTTATCATATTTAACACTGTTCGGCTTTCTGGTTTTTCGACCCTTGTTAAGGGCACATTCCGAGAATTCGCCCAAGAATATTAAGAAGGCGGTAATTGCCGGTGTTATGTCATTAATCGTATTGGATGCTGCATTGGGAGTTACATTTTCGGTTTGGTGGTATGGATTGCTCATATTAGCTTTGTTGCCTATATCCATGGGCTTATCCAAACTTTTCGCAGTTACTTGAGACTAACTGATAGGCCTCTAAAATAAATAAAATGTTTAAGACTATAGAACAGAATTTTCAGGTTTCCTACCGTTACAGCCTCCATTTTACGGAGAATTTGTTCGGTGGTGAAAATACCTTGTTCAAAAAAATTGTTCAAGAATATAAAGATGAGCCGGTAAAACTACTTTTTGTTATTGACGATGGCGTAGTTGAAGCGCACCCTTCATTGTTGGAAAATATTGCTTCTTATTGTGAAAAATATAGTAGTAACCTCTTGCATACCAAGAGTCTAGTTGTGCAAGGTGGCGAAGCATGTAAAAATGATGAGACCAACGTAAACGACATACTGGAGGCAATCAATAGATATGCTATTTGTCGTCATTCTTTTGTAATCGTTATAGGTGGCGGAGCGATTATCGATATGGCAGGATATGCTGCTGCGATTGGGCATAGGGGCGTTAAACTGATTCGTGTTCCAACAACTGTGCTTTCCCAGAACGATTCTGCTGTAGGGGTCAAAAACAGTATTAATTTCTTCGGGAAGAAGAACTTTATAGGAACCTTTGCTCCGCCTTATGCTATAATCAACGATACTGATTTTTTGAAAACCTTGGAACAGCGTGATTGGATCGCCGGTATAGCGGAAGCCTTAAAAGTTGCTTTAATTAATGACGCTATTTTTTTCGAATACTTAGAAAAAAACGCTCGAAAGTTAGCGAATAGAGATGTGGTAGCCATGCAGTATACCATATATCGATGTGCAGAGATGCACATGAACCATATCGCGAAAGGGGGCGATCCCTTTGAGAGCGGTTCTTCTAGACCTTTAGATTTTGGTCATTGGGCGGCCCATAAGCTTGAGCATATGACGAACTATTCGTTACGGCATGGAGAAGCCGTAGCCAAAGGTATTGTTCTAGACCTTTCGTATGCCTACTTAATAGGCCTGATCAGTGAGAAAGACTTTAACCGGATTGTCGTGGTTTTTCGAAATATAGGTTTCGATTTAAGTTTTCCTATTGCGACGGAAAAGGAAATGGGTCAACTGCTAAAAGGCATCCAAGAGTTCAGAGAGCATCTAGGGGGTGAATTGACCATTACCTTAATATCCGATATTGGTAAAAAGCATGATGTTCATGAAATCGATATGAACATTATGAAAAAGGCCTTAAATTTGGTAAACGAAATCTCCAAGCCCAAAGTAGCTTAGCCTTGCATATCGACGAAAATTTTCAGCTCACCTATTGCACCAACATCCACCCTGGGTTTGATTGGGCAACTACCTTTGCTAGCCTTAAAGAACATGTTCCTAAAATAAAAAAGTACGTATCGGCTAATAAACCTTTCGGATTGGGCCTCCGTTTATCTAATAAGGCGAGCGAAGAATTGGGAGTAGGGAAAAATCTTATCGAATTCCAAAAGTGGTTGGTTGAAAATGAGGTTTATGTTTTTACCATGAACGGATTTCCCTATGGAAACTTTCATAACGAACGCGTCAAAGAAGACGTGCATGCACCGGACTGGACAACTACGGAACGAGTGGTATATACCAAACGTTTGTTCGATCAGTTGGCCAAGTTATTGCCCGATGGTATTTCCGGGGGCATCTCAACTTCGCCAATAAGCTATAAATATTGGCATGAATCGAAAGATGAGTCACATCAGGCCTTTACCAAAGGAGCCGAACATTTGACCGAAATCATTCTCCATCTGTATAATTTGGAAACTACTTCTGGAAAATATCTACATCTCGATATCGAACCAGAACCCGATGGTATGCTTGAAAATAGCGATGAGGTGCTTCATTTTTTTTCAAAATATCTTTTACCAATTGTCACGCCGGTCTTGATTCAAAAGTTGGGAAAGAACGATAATGAGGCGATAGCAATTATTTCTCGCTACATTACGGTTTGCTACGACATCTGCCATTTTTCATTGGCCTATGAAGAACCGGAGGATACTTTTGAAAAGTTCGAGAAAGCAGGAATCAATATCGGAAAGATACAAGTAAGCGCGGCCTTAAAAATTATTTCCAATGCTTCTGGAAACGATAAGATTTGGGAAGCTTTGGCACTTTTCGATGAGCCGACCTATCTGCACCAGGTTACGGAAAAGATTGACGGAAAGGTTAAGACGTATAATGACCTTCCCATTGTTCTGGAAGGTCAAAGGGAGTTTGAAGAACTTAGGGCACACTTTCACGTTCCCATTTTTTTAGAACGGTTCGGGGAGCTATATTCTACCCAAGACCATATCTTGAAGGTAATAGCATATATTAAGCAACATCCGGTGTCTGAGCACCTTGAGATCGAAACCTATACGTGGGATGTGCTGCCAGATGCCCTTAAAAAAGGTCTTTCCGAATCTATTATTCGCGAAATAGACTGGCTAAAAGACAAGTTGACTTAAATGAAAAAAACGGTAGTCATAAATGTGGTCGGATTGACGCAACGCCTTATCGGCAAGTATACTCCCTTTATTGAAACGTTCCTTAAAAACGGTAGATCTGCCTATATTAATCCTGTATTGCCTGCAGTAACTTGTTCGGCTCAGTCTACCTATTTGACCGGCAAGTCTCCGTCTGAACATGGTATCGTGGGTAACGGCTGGTATTTTAAAGACGAATGTGAGGTAAAGTTCTGGCAACAGTCGAATAAATTGGTGGAAAGCGAAAAAATATGGGACAAACTTAAAAAGGAAGACCCTCATTTTTCGTGTGCTAACCTATTTTGGTGGTACAATATGTATTCGACCGCCGATTACAGCGTAACTCCTAGACCCAACTATTTGGCCGATGGGCGTAAGATTCCTGATATCTATTCCCATCCAGCAGAGTTACGTGATACCTTGCAGACGGACTTGGGTACATTTCCGCTTTTTCAGTTTTGGGGTCCAAAGACTTCTATTAAGTCCAGTAAATGGATAGCCGATGCGGCCATCCGGACAGATGAAATCCATAATCCGACCTTATCGTTGGTGTACCTGCCCCATTTGGACTATAATCTGCAACGTTACGGTCTTGATTTTGATAAAATTAAAAAAGACCTAAAAGAAATCGATACTGTTGTACGTCAATTAGTTGAGTATTTCCGGCAACGGAACGCTCAAGTTATTCTTCTTTCCGAATACGGAATAACAAATGTGAAAAACCCCATACACCTGAACCGTATCTTGCGTTCGAAAGGTTATGTGGCCATTCGTGTTGAAAGAGGGCTTGAACTTTTAGATGCGGGGGCAAGCAGCGCCTTTGCGGTAGCAGACCATCAAGTTTCGCATATTTATCTGAATGACCAATCCGTAAAACAAGAGGTCAAGGCACTATTGGAAACGGTAACCGGTGTTGAAAAGGTCTTATCAGGGGAAGAAATAAACCAAGCGAACTTGGCACACGAACGTTGTGGGGATTTAGTAGTTTTAGCGGATTCCGATTCTTGGTTCACCTACTATTTTTGGTTGGATGATGAAAAGGCACCCGATTATGCCCGTATGGTAGACATTCATAAGAAACCGGGCTATGATCCGGTCGAGATGCTCACCAACCCTAGAGATAAGCTGGTGATGGCCAAAGTAGTCGGTAAATTGCTAAAGAAAAAAATGGGCTTTCGTACGGTTATGGATATCATTCCGTTAGATGCCAGTTTGGTCAAGGGTTCTCACGGAAGAGTACCGGAAGACAAAGCCGATTTTCCGATTTTGGTTTCTGATAATGTAAATGCTTCCTTTGCCAAACAGGTAGATGCGACCGAAGTTTTTAGTATTTTGGAAAATCATATAACCGAAAACCCATGAAGAATGTATTCAAGATTTTAGCCCTTGTTTTCGCACTGCTTTTCATATGGGCGGCTTATGTACAGCAGAACGACCCAGATGCCCTATTGTGGTATGCCATATATGGAGTTGCAGCACTCACTTCGATACTTTTTGCTTTAGGAAGGCTAAACTTTATGACCTCAGCGGTTTTGTGTGTTGTCTATCTGGTCGGCACATTTTTATTATGGCCTGATAAATTTGAAGGATTTACCATTGGAGAAGGTGATATCGTAAATATCGAAAGGGGTAGAGAAGCTTGTGGGCTTCTTATTGTTTCTGTAGTTTTATTAATATTTGCCTTGCGTATTCGTTTCGAGAAAAGCTTAAAGGTCTAGATCAAAGGTTTTTCTGAGTAGATCTATGGCCGGATTTTTCTCCCGAAGTTTCTCATACTTTTCTTCTGGTGTAAAAGCGAATTTTTTTGCCCGCTCTTCGTTTACGGTAATTTTTAGATCGATGAAATGATTGTTTAGTTTTCCCTTCAGGTATTCCATCAGGTCGTACTGTTCCCGCTCGATCTCTTTTTTCATGGTATGATTGGGCAACTCTATCGAGATTGTGCTCTCTTTGAGCAGTTTCGGAACGTCAGCGTTTAGATTTGATGCTAATATTTTTCGTCCCTTGATATCGATATCGTGTACGAAATCGGCCCAATGTTGTTGCATATCTTCTTCTGAAAAAATGGCTTTAGGCAATTGACTTTCATCAATACTCTCGTCTTTTCTATTATCCTCATGCGCTTTCTTGGCCTTCAAACTAGAAATAGATAAGGCGGAAATACGTTTCGATGCAATATCGATATTCAATTTTTTGGTGGTTTCCGAATCAGGAATCTTGTCGGCACTCGAATCTTTTTTAATTTCTATTTCGGTTTCCGCCATGGCAACTGCGGTCTCCTCAGCGTTGTGATTTATGTTTTCGTAGTTGGCAGAAAGGTGCTGGGCAGCTGGTTCGGTAGTTTTATGTTGAACTGTTTCGACTGTCTCAGGTTGTTGTTCGGCAATCGTTACACCGGTTTTTTGGTCCTTAAAGAAAGCTGCGGGTGCAATAAAGTTAACTCTAGTAGTATCGCCTAGTGCCGGCGATTCAAGGTTTTTTTTTTCACCCCTAAAATTGATAGAGGCTAATTTCATGAGGGTGAGCTCCACCAAAAGTCGTTGGTTCTTGCTGGTCTTATACTTGAGGTCGCAGTCGTTCGCAATATCCAGTGCTTTTAACAAAAATTGATTTGCTGTTTTTTTTGCCTGCTCTAAATAATGTTTTTTAGCTCCATCGCCAACCTCTAATAGGCTAATGGTATCGTGATGCTGGCATACCATCAAATCACGAAAATGCGAGGCAAGTCCGCTAATAAAATGATGCCCATCAAAACCTAAGGATAAAATTTTATTAAATAAGAGCAACAACTCGGGGATATTATGTTCCAAAATCAAATCGGTAGCTGCGAAATAGGTGTCATAATCGAGCACATTTAGATTTTCGGTAACAGCTTTTCGTGTGAGCTGTTTTCCAGAAAAACTGACCACCCTATCAAAAATAGAAAGTGCGTCTCGCATGGCCCCGTCCGCTTTTTGAGCAATGATATGTAAAGCATCGTCTTCCGCTTCGATGCCTTGATTTTCCGATATATATTTTAAATATTCAGCAGCATCTTTGACGGTAATCCGTTTAAAGTCGAATATTTGACAACGTGAAAGTATTGTGGGGATTATCTTGTGCTTTTCGGTAGTCGCTAAAATGAAGATGGCGTGCTTTGGCGGTTCTTCCAAAGTCTTTAAAAATGCATTGAAGGCAGATTGCGAAAGCATGTGTACCTCGTCGATAATATACACTTTGTATTTGCCTACCTGTGGTGGTATTCGAACTTGGTCAATAAGGTTTCGAATATCGTCGACGGAATTATTGGAAGCGGCATCCAGCTCAAAAATATTAAATGCAAAATCTTCATCTTCAATTTCAGTGCCATCTTGATTTATTTTTTTTGCCAAAATACGGGCACAGGTGGTTTTCCCGACCCCTCTAGGGCCACAGAACAATAGAGCCTGCGCCAAGTGGTTCTGTTCGATGGCATTGTTCAGCGTATTGGTAATGGCTTGCTGCCCCACAACATCTTTAAATGTCTGGGGTCTGTACTTTCGTGCCGATACGATGAAGGGTTCCAATGTTGCGTTTTAAATGATGCATTTCTGCGAATTACAAATATAAAAATAGCTAAGGTTCGAGTGCTTTATTTCGAACGGATAAAGTCTTTATTTATCAACAATTAGTCTAATTTTGTCGCTAAGCAGGCCGCCTTATCGCTGCTACTCGGATTATTATTCGGGTGGGAGAGGAAAGTCCGGACACCATAGTGCGGCATAGCGGGTAATGCCCGTCGTTCTGATGTTAAATTAGGATAGGACAAGTGCAGCAGAAAGAATGTACAGGTTATGCTGTAGTGAAATCAGGTAAACTCTATGCGGTGAAACGTCATGTAAATCGGTGTTTGAGGGCTGCACGCCCGAGCCGAAGGGTAGGCGGTTCGATCCCGATAGCAATATCGGGGCTAGATAAATGATAGGGAAGGCCACTTTGAGGTCTTACAGAATCCGGCTTATGGCCTGCTTTTTAATTGAATTTAGTTTACATTCCCGCGCAGGCGAGAATCTGTCTTTTGTTACTCAGGATTTCCGAAAAAACTAAAAACACTCCCACCATACTTACGCTTCTCCGTAAAGTTGGCTATGTGCGACAAATCCATTTGGCTGGCATGTTCGACTATTAGGGCTCCATTTTCTAGCAGCAAGTCATTTTCAAAAACCAAGGTAGGTATGTTTTCAAAATCTTCCAAAGCCATATCGTAGGGCGGGTCGGCGAATATAATATTGGCTTTTACTTTTGATTTTTCTAAGTAATTGAATACATCGTTCTTTAAGGCTGTGATGCTCATGTCTAGTATTTGTGAGGTACTAGTGATAAATTTTACGCATCCGTAGTCGTTGTCAACGGCAATAATCTCCCGCGTGCCTCTAGAAGCAAATTCATAACTGATATTTCCTGTTCCGGCAAAAAGATCGAGCACTGAAATCTCATTAAAATAGTACCGGTTATTCAAGATATTAAAGAGCGCCTCTTTAGCCATATCTGTAGTTGGGCGTACAGGCAATTTTTTTGGTGCGGTAAGTCGTTTTCCTTTATTTAGGCCTGATATAATGCGCATCAAAGGGCGTTTATGACAGTAAAATCAATGGCTTCTTCACCCGTATTCGCGTACGTGTGACGGGTAAACGAAGGAAGAGAAATAGATATGTGTTTTATATAGCGGTGGCACATCTCATAAATGTCGTCACCTTCTTCGATTTCTCCAAAAAGCTTTAGTAATATTGACTCGGTATCTAGCTTTAACTGCTCTAATGTAAATAGCAAATAGTACAAAAAGTCTTCTTTTGTTACGAACTTAAAGCTATTGAACAGCAAAAGCCTCTTTTTGGCGATGACCGTAATGTCTATCTGGTTTTCATGAACATATGTATAGCAGATAGGCTGTTTTGAATTAGTGTGCCCGTTTAAAAGTGACTCTACCATTACCGTACCGTTATGTTTGAACGTAAATTCACCAAAGAGGTCATAAATATAATTGTTGATATTCACGAACGGAACATAGACGTTGACCATTTCATAACTTTCAAGATCATCATAGGCCAAATGGTCATTGGCAAGTATTTTGGTATTGAATTTCAGATAGTTGGCCATTTCATCAGGCTCGAAGAGCGCCTTCGGAACAAGGCCGAATAGATTGTTTCGGTGTACGACCACTACTTCTGAAAATTGACTGTTTTGTACGTTTTGACTAGTAAATAGCTGCTTCAAACGCTTTAGAACCTCATATGGTGTTAGTTCCTTGGCGAACACGACATTTTCAGAACTCAAAATAGTCTTCGATATGGTGTCGAAAACACAAAAAGAAAGTCCATTCAAGCTAACCTGAATGGACAATTTATTAAAATCTTTAACCGGTTCCCCAGTTTTATTGTTGATCTCCTTTTTTATCATAAATAGGTGGCCAATTACCACTGGTACTAACTTCATCTAAAGATCCAACCGTTATAAATGCACCGTTGACCTCGTCAACGCCGATTTCGGCATTCTCCTTTGCTAAAAGAGTCGGGGACTGATCGTATAACAATATTGTTTTATCGACTTTGGCCTCAAATACTGGAGCCCTATAGCCGCTTTTCTCAACAATCGAAGCTGCCATTTCAATTTTTTCACCGTTTGCAGCATTGGGTATGTCCATAAGGTTTTTGTAGCGAGTATCACTCTTGAATAGCGAATCCTTAACCGATACGGTGCCCAGTGTATCGATAATCTTCACTTCTCTTAACAAATCGATTTGATAGGTCTTATCAAATTCCATATACGAAGAATCGCGTTGCTGTGTAATGGTGTAGTTACCGGTGTCAATAAACTTTATAAGGCTTTTAAAGTCTTTAGCGTATCTTTTGTTTACCGTTTTGTAGGCCTCTTGGGATTTTCTAATATCCTTTAACTTGTTAATTACCTTGGCGAAACGCTCTTCCTTGACTTTATTGAATTCGATGGGTCCTGTTACTGATTGGTATATAAGATATCCAAATCCTACACAAGCTATCCAAAGTACAATTTGAATTATGGTCTTCATTTTCTCAGTGTTAATTAAATTTAGTGGTTAACACAAATCTACAATTTTTTTTCAATCGCAAAAGTTTTTCGACCAAAAATCCTGTTTATCTTTGATGACTATGGCAACCCTTACCGATGCTTCTTTTTATCGTTTATTAGTTGAGAGATTTCCTCACGATCCGACACTCAAACAATCGGTCGCATTACAAAAGCTCGCCACGTTCATATTATCGAATGATACCGAGAGTGTTTTTTTACTAAAGGGCTTTGCTGGAACGGGAAAAACGACTTTGATAGGTACCGTCGTAAACAGTCTTTGGAAAACGACCCGAAAAGCTGTTCTTATGGCCCCAACAGGTAGGGCGGCCAAAGTGATGTCAAATTATTCGAATACGCAGGCGTTTACCATACATAGAAAGATTTATTTTCCGAAAAAGCAAAGCGGTGGTGGAGTGCAGTTCGTTTTGGCGCCCAATAAGCATCGCAATACTATTTTTATTGTTGACGAAGCCTCAATGATACCAGATGCCCCCATCGATTCTAAATTGTTCGAAAACGGTGCTCTACTCGACGATCTTTTAATGTTTGTTTATTCTGGGCATAACTGCAAATTGATACTCATAGGCGATACCGCACAATTACCCCCCGTACACTTAGATTTAAGTCCGGCATTGGACGCCGACAAATTGTCTTTAAACTACAACAAAGAGGTAATCAAACTCGAATTGGATGAAGTTGTTCGCCAGGCTGAAGATTCGGGCATACTTATCAACGCAACTATGCTCCGCGAGCAGTTGCAGGGAAGTTTTTTCGATACATTTCAATTTGATGTAGATCCGTATAGAGATATCGTAAGGCTCATCGATGGTTATGAGATACAGGAAGCTATTGATGCATCCTACTCGGAAAATGGCAAAGAAGAAACCACCTTTATAGTTCGCTCGAACAAAAGGGCCAACAGCTACAATGAGAATATACGCAGCCGTATTCTATTCCTTGAAAATGAACTAGCGGTCGGGGATTATATGATGGTCGTTAAGAATAATTATTTTTGGTTAAAGCCCAATTCAGAGGCTGGTTTTATAGCCAATGGCGATATTATTGAAGTTTTAGAAATCTTTTCGATTAAAGAGCTATATGGTTTCAAGTTTGCTGAAGTCAAGGTGCAAATGGTCGATTACCCTAATCAAATTCCCTTTGAGACGGTTTTGTTATTGGACACTATTCAAGCCGTTACCCCATCGTTGTCATACGAAGACGGTAATAGGCTCTACCAAGAAGTGATGAAAGACTATGCCCACGAAAAATCGAAGTACAAGAAATTTATGGCTGTAAAAAATAATAAGTACTTCAATGCATTGCAGGTAAAATTTTCATACGCAATTACTTGTCATAAATCACAAGGTGGTCAATGGAATACCGTTTTCGTAGAACAGCCTTATCTGCCCAATGGTGTTGACAAAGAGTATCTGCGTTGGTTGTATACCGCCGTGACCCGTGCAAAAAAACAACTATATCTTATAGGGTTCAAGAGCGATTTTTTTGTTGGGGAGGAATAAGTTAAATTCGTAATTCAAAGTATTTTGTGCGTTTGAAAGAGGCAATAGCTTTGGCCCCTGAAATTCATAATTGTGCTTGAACTTGAACTTTTTTCAAATGACTTCGGAAACAATAATTAGTATTTTATTGGGTGTGGGCCTTGCCGCTTCGGTAGGGTTTCGCGTGTTCTTACCTTTGTTTGCTTTGAGTCTGGCCTCTTACTTTGGGTTGTGTGATCTTAATGATAATTGGCAGTGGATCGGTAGTCTTACGGCGGTCATAACATTGGGCGTGGCAACTGTAATTGAAATATTTGCTTATTTCATTCCATGGATTGACAATCTTTTAGATAGTTTTGCGGTGCCTATGGCGGCTATAGCCGGCACGGCTGTTATGGTTTCGACCGTAGCTAACCTTGACCCCGTTGTAACTTGGTCGTTGGCAATTATCGCCGGTGGGGGCACTGCTACGGCAATAAAGGGCGCAAGTGCCACGAGCCGATTGGCATCGACAGCAACCACTGGAGGTTTGGGAAACCCGATAATCTCAACGGTAGAAACCGGTACGGCCTTGGTAGTTACCACAGCTGCTATTTTTGCGCCCATGCTGGCAGCAGTCTTGGTTATCGTAATTTTGTTTGTGATTTTCAGGATTTATAGAAAACTAAGGCCAAGAGGGAAAAAGTAGCAAGCAGTATGCCGTTGTAGTAAACAGTAGGTGGTTGTTGTTCAAAATTTTCATAAATCCAAATCCAAATTCACTTTTAACCTTTGAACTTGAACGTGCACCTATTCTTGAATAGTAATCAATAATTTATAATACGTAATTACCATTGTGAAAACTATAGCTATGATACCGGCCCGTTATGCGGCATCGCGATTTCCGGCAAAATTGATGCAAGATCTCTCGGGGAAGCCCGTAATTCTGCGTACGTATGAGGCCGCTGTAAAAACCGAACTGTTCAATGACGTCTATGTAATTACGGATAGTCCCGTGATTTTTGATACCATAACCGATGCCGGAGGAAACGCATTAATGAGCCAAAAGGAACACGACTGTGGTAGTGATCGTATTGCAGAGGCCGTAACCGACATGGATGTTGATATTATTGTAAATGTTCAGGGTGATGAACCCTTTACGGATAGGGAAAGCTTGGTCGGGGTTTTAGAGGTATTTAAAAACGACCTTGAAAAAGAAATAGACCTCGCCTCGCTTATGGTGCGAATTACCGATACCGAAGAAATCAGTAACCCTAACACGGTAAAGGTTATTGTCGATAACCGAAATTTCGCCCTGTATTTTTCGCGCTCTCCCATTCCGTACCCAAGAAATACCGAAATTGAAAGTATATATTACAAACACAAGGGCATTTATGCTTTTCGTAAAGAAGCATTGATGGATTTTCAAAGATTGCCGATGTTGCCTTTGGAAGCCACCGAAAAAATTGAGGCTATACGCTATTTGGAGTACGGTAAAAAAATCAAGATGGTCGAGACAACAGTATCCGGTATAGAAATAGATACACCGGAAGATTTGAAAAGGGCACAGGCAGCATGGAGGTAGACTATAGTAAAATTAAAGTTATCGGTTTTGATGCCGATGACACCTTGTGGGTCAACGAAACCTATTTTAGGGATACTGAAGAGAAGTTCACTAATCTGCTAGAGGGCTATGAAACCAAAAACAAGGTAGATCAAGAGCTTTTTAAGATGGAAATAAAAAATCTAGAGCTCTATGGTTACGGCATAAAGGGGTTTATGTTGTCGATGGTAGAATCTGCACTCGAAATTTCAAATAATCGTGTTTCGCAAGCAACGATTATTGAAATTCTGAATCTAGGTAAAGATATGTTGCAGCACCCTGTGGAGTTGTTGAGCGGCGTACGTGAAGTATTGGATAAATTAAAGAATAAATACCGTTTGATAGTTTTGACTAAAGGAGATTTATTAGATCAAGAACGAAAACTCGAAAAATCGGGGCTGTCGGAATATTTTCATCATGTTGAGGTTTTAAGCGATAAGAAAGAAGAAAACTATTTACATTTGCTCAATCATTTAGAAATATCGGTCAATGAATTTTTAATGATAGGTAACTCCCTCAAATCCGATGTGCTTCCTCTGTTGAACGTTGGAGCCCAGGCAGTGCATGTTCCTTTTCATACTACTTGGCAACATGAGGAAGTAAAAATTGAAGAAAATGAGTATACGTATCTTAAAATTAATAAATTGACAGATATTTTGAAGTATTTGAAATAAGCTTATGGAGGTTAAGAAAGATTTGGAGGTCAGGCAAGAAGCCATCGTTAAAAAAACCGACTACAAAAACTTTCCTATGGTGCCAAGAGTGGTATTCGGAAGGGGTAGTTTTGACCAGTTGGGCGACATATTGATGCCCGAAAGGAAACATTCCGAAGCACCCTTTATCTTTCTGGTCGATGATGTTTTTGAAGGAAATGAATTGGTCTTCAGAATACCTCTGATTTTTAACGACCAGCTTATATTTATCTCTGCTCAGGAAGAGCCAAAAACATCTCAGGTAGATGCTTTGGTCAAGAAAATTCGAGAAGATTTTCACGAGCTTCCTTCCGGTATTGTCGGTATTGGTGGGGGCACCTTATTAGATCTCGCGAAGGCCGTTTCAATTCTGTTGACAAATAAGGGCAGCTCTTCTGAATATCAAGGTTGGGACCTGGTACACAATCCGTCTATATATCATGCAGGAATACCAACCATTAGCGGCACTGGTGCAGAAGTATCTAGAACAACGGTACTTCTAGGACCTGAGAAGAAGTTGGGTATCAATTCGGATTACACCACCTTCAATCAAGTTGTATTAGATCCCGACCTGACCCAAGGCGTATCGCGAGAACAGTGGTTCTATACCGGAATGGATTGTTACATTCACTGTATCGAATCGCTCAACGGCACCTATCTGAACGCATTTAGCCAAAGTTATGGTGAGAAGGCCCTTGAACTATGTAAAGAGGTTTATTTGGGAAATCTTACAGCCGATGAGTCACATGAAAAACTGATGATGGCCTCTTGGCATGGCGGCATGAGTATTGCCTATTCACAAGTAGGCGTTGCGCACGCGATGAGTTATGGCCTTGGTTATCTTTTAGGGGTCAAACATGGTATCGGTAATTGCTTGGTTTTTCAACATTTAGAAGAATTCTATCCTGAAGGGGTAGCACTTTTCAATCGTATGAGACAAAAACATGGTATACGTTTGCCAAAAGGTATTTGTGCCAATTTAACGGATGGCGATTTTGAGACCATGATTTCAGTTTCTTTGGGGATGGAGCCATTATGGGAGAATGCCCTTGGCGAGAACTGGCGAGAAATCATCACCCCTGAAAAGTTGGAATACATTTATCGGAAAATATAAGTTTTTGAAAAGTCGGTTGTAAGCAGTAGCAGTTGGCAGTCAGAAGGCGGTAAGCAAAGAAGTAAGCTCCTGCACTTTTTGAACTAGAAATTTTAGCTTCATAACTCTTTTACCTTTTGATCGTTTCACTAATCCGTATCTCGCTAACACTAAACCGCTAACTCCTTAATCCTAATCAATGCAAAAACTGGCCCAATTCATTTATTTTAAGGTTTTGGGATGGAGAACCGTAGGTGCTTTCCCTGGCCATTTAGACAAGTTTGTGATTGCTGTTGTACCCCATACCAGTTGGATCGATTTTTTCTTAGGGTTGCTAATTCGGAAAGTATGGAACGAAGAAATTAATTGGGTCGGTAAAAAGAGCCTTTTTAAACCACCATTCGGTTGGGTTTTTAAGCGGATGGGAGGGGCGCCCATAGATCGAAGTAAAAACAATGATGCCGTTACTGCTGCCGCAAAGGTATTCGCACAACGAAAAAAATTTCGACTTACCCTCGCCCCCGAGGGCACCCGTAAGAAAGTTGCCGAATGGAAAACAGGATTCTATTATATCGCCAAGGCCGCTGAAGTACCTATTGTACTTGTCGCCTTTGACTTTGGTAAAAAAGAGGTTAAGGTGTCTGAGCCTTACTTTACTTCGGGGGATAAAGAAACGGATTTTAAATCGTACAAAGCTTTTTTTAAGGGAGTTATCGGGAAAGTACCGGCCTACACTTTTTAGCCTCTCTCGATGAGTTTCTTGGGTTCGGTTTTCTCCTTCTTTTTAGAATTTCCAGGAAAGACCAAGTCTGTGCTTGAATACGTAGAACCAAATGTAGCGGCAGCATTATAAACTTGATCGATGGCATCTCTGACTTGATACTCGGATAGCTCTCTTAACGGATGGATAAAAACCGACCAAATAATCTCATCACTCAAGGCATATTTGACATCTAGGGCAGAATGAAAATTGGCGACCAGCGCATTTAGAAGTTCTTCTTCGCCAATGTCTGCCATTTCGACAACTGGAGAGATAATGCGCATGCGATTGGCATTTTCGTCATAAATGCATATCTGAGGCCTATCGTTATAGATAAATCGGTACGAATTTCCGTTTGCCACCAAGGTATCCGAAACTTGGCTAATAATATCCTGTAATTTTTCAGGATTCATGTCCTGAGCTTTTCCATGCAATGAAATGAGAATACTGAATAGCAGACAGGAAATAAAGATATTGCTCATGACCAAAGTTTTAAATTAAGTCGTTTGAAAGCAATGTTGATTGCACCACCACGATTTTTGAATCTTTCAAAGTGTGCGTTTTTGGTTTTTCTTTTTTTGAAAAAAATTAACCGCTATATTGCAAACAATAGTCATATCATGAAGCAGCTTGCCGAAAAACTCCGAAATAAAATCTTTTGGGCACTAG
>CAZRIE010000008.1:0-79869 GCA_964600075.1 uncultured Flavobacteriaceae bacterium | reverse complement strand
GTTTTAATTTTCTAACTGACATTTCTTGTCTTTATAGATTACTGTAAAAATCGATGATATCACCTTCAACGACATCGACTATAGCTTTCTTTATAGCATTGGTTTTACCATGCTGAATACCTGTTTTTGTATATCGCGATTTTCTGGTCGGCCCATAATTCATGGTGCGAACTTTTTTAACCGCAACACCATAAGTAGCCTCTACCGCATCTTTGATTTGGATTTTGTTGGCCCTTGGATCAACAATGAAACCATACCGGTTGTACAACTCGCTCTCGGCGGTCATCTTTTCGGTTATAATTGGTTTTATCAAAACGTTCATTGCTTTCTATTTATTTAGGTTCGATTCCAATCCTTCTAAAGCGCCTTCCAACAATACAATTTTATTTGCCTTCAAAATCTTGTAAGTGCTTATCTCTGAGGATATTATAACTTCGGAATCTTTCAAATTTCGCGAAGACAAATATACGCTATTATTTGAATCGCCCAAGACAATTAGAGAATTTTTGTTTTCCAAGTCCAAAGACTTCAAAACTGCTGCAAATTCTTTGGTCTTCGGAGACTCAAAATTAAAGTCTTCAACCACCAAAATTGCTTTTTCTTTTGACTTGATACTTAGCGCAGATTTACGCGCTAAACGCTTCACATTTTTATTCAATTTTTGCGTATAATCTTTAGGCCTTGGACCGAAGATTCTACCACCGCCCCTAAAGATTGGTGATTTTATACTACCCGCACGTGCCGTACCCGTACCTTTTTGCTTTTTAATTTTGCGTGTACTTCCGGCAATCTCTGCACGTTCTTTTGATTTGTGCGTTCCTTGCCTTTGATGAGCCAAATACTGTTTGACGTCTAAATATACCGCATGTTCATTGGGCTCTATTGCAAAAACAGCATCTGAAAGGTCTGCCTTTCTGCCTGTTTCTTTTCCTTTGATATCTAAAATTGCTATCTTCATTATTGCCACCTTTGAATCGTTACGTAAGCATTACTATGACCAGGGACCGCACCTTTTACAACCAAAAGATTCTTTTCCGGTACTACTTTTAAAACTCGTAGGTTTTGAACAGTAACCCGTTCACCACCCATTCTACCAGCCATACGCATTCCCTTAAAAACCCGAGAAGGGTCAGATCCAGCTCCAATGGATCCAGGTGCGCGCAATCGGTTATGCTGACCGTGCGTCGCTTGGCCAACACCACGAAAACCGTGTCTTTTGACAACGCCTTGAAAGCCTTTTCCTTTAGATGTACCGGCGACATCTACAAACTCTCCCTCTACAAAAATATCGACACCTACGGTATCGCCTAATTTGTATTCCCCTTCAAAACCTTGAAATTCGACGACTTTCTTCTTAGGAGATGTGCCTGCCTTTTTAAAATGACCGGTTTCGGCCTTATTAGCACGCTTCTCTGCCTTGTCATCGAAACCCAACTGAAGACCTGTATAGCCATCAACTTCTTCGGTTCTGACTTGGGTAATTACACATGGTCCTGCCTCGATAACGGTACACGGAACATTCTTTCCGTTCTCGTCAAAGATGCTGGTCATGCCAACTTTTTTTCCTATTAACCCAGACATAATTGATTTTAGATTTTGGACTTTCGATTTTAGATTTCACTGGTGAAACCAAAACCTCTCTTCCGTTTATATTACATTATTTACAACTCTTAACTAGCGGACAAAAAAATAGGGCCAAAAATTATTCGACCCCGAATTAATTTTTTCTCCGTTTTTCCTTCGCACACGGCTTAGGACATGTTACTTCGGCTACACTAAGCAACCGAGACATTTATCACACCTTTATTTCCACTTCGACTCCACTCGGAAGCTCCAACTTCATAAGGGCATCTATAGTCTTTGATGATGAACTATAAATATCCAAAAGACGCTTATACGAACTCAACTGGAACTGCTCTCGAGACTTTTTATTTACGTGCGGTGAACGCAGAACCGTGAATATTTTTTTGTGCGTCGGCAACGGAATAGGTCCTGTAACCACTGCTCCGGTACTCTTTACCGTTTTTACGATTTTCTCTGCGGACTTGTCCACCAAATTATGATCGTAAGATTTTAACTTTATCCTGATTTTTTGGCTCATCTTTTTAAAATTAAGCGGTTATACCTTTTGCTGCCTTAATAACTTCTTCTGCAATATGAGAAGGAGTTTCTGCGTAGTGCGAGAATTCCATGGTAGAGGTCGCCCTACCTGAAGACAATGTTCTCAGCGATGTTACGTACCCGAACATTTCCGATAAAGGCACTTCACCTTTTATCACCTTGGCACCAGCTCTATCGCTCATATTGGAAATCGTTCCCCGTCTTCGGTTCAAATCGCCTACAATATCACCCATGTTTATTTCAGGAGTCAATGCCTCGATTTTCATTATAGGCTCCATTAATACGGCACGTGCTGACTTTGCAGCAGCTTTGTAACCCATTTTTGCAGCCAATTCGAATGACAATGAATCGGAATCCACCGCATGGAAAGAACCATCCCTTAGAGTGACCTTCATACTATCCATTTCGAAACCGGCAAGGGGACCATTTTTCATGGCTTCCTTAAATCCTTTTTCTACGGATGGAATAAATTCACGAGGAATATTACCTCCTTTTATCTTGTTTTCGAATTCCAAACCTGTAGTCTCTTCGAGTTCCGCAGGTCCCATTGTAAAGACAATATCGGCAAACTTACCACGTCCACCAGATTGTTTCTTGTATACCTCTCTATGGTCAGCATCTCTTGTAAGGGCTTCCTTATATTCAACCTGAGGCTGTCCTTGATTAACTTCGACCTTGAACTCACGTCTCAAACGGTCTACTATAATATCTAAGTGCAACTCGCCCATACCAGAAATAATGGTCTGTCCGGAAGCCTCGTCAGTTTTCACCTGAAACGTTGGATCTTCCTCGGCCAATTTACCTAAAGCCATACCCAATCTATCAACATCGGCTTTGGTCTTAGGTTCTACCGCGATACCGATAACGGGATCAGGGAAATTCATACTTTCCAAAACAATCGGGTGTTTCTCATCCGAAAGCGTATCTCCTGTCTTTATATCCTTAAATCCTACAGCAGCTCCAATATCTCCGGCACCGATAGAATCAACAGCGTTCTGCTTATTGGAATGCATTTGGTAAATTCTAGAGATACGTTCCTTATTTCCTGAACGATTGTTCAAAACATAGGATCCCGCATTCAATTTTCCTGAATACGCTCTAAAGAATGCCAAGCGACCTACAAATGGATCAGTAGCTATCTTAAATGCCAATGCAGAGAAAGGCTCTTTCAAATCAGGCCGTCTTTTCTCTTCTTCCTCCGTATCCGGATTGATACCAATGATGGCCTCTTTATCCATAGGGGAAGGCAAATATCTGCAAACAGCGTCCAACAAAAACTGAACACCTTTATTTTTAAAAGAAGAACCACATATCATAGGTATGATACTCATATCCATAACCGCTGCACGTAATGCGGCGTGTACTTCATCTTCAGTAATGGAATCTTCGTCTTCGAAGAATTTTTCCATCAAATTTTCATCATATTCAGCAACTGCTTCGATCAGCGCAGCCCGGTATTCTTTTACCTCAGCCTTCATATCTTCGGGAATATCGACTACATCAAAAGTAGCACCCATATTCTCTTCGTGCCAAACTACAGCTCGGTTTTTAACCAAATCTACAATCCCCCTAAAATCACCCTCGTCACCTATCGGTAATACAATCGGAACAGCGTTAGATTTCAACATTTCTCGCACCTGCTTGCCCACTTCAAGGAAGTTTGCACCTTGGCGATCCATCTTATTTACAAAACCTATTCTCGGCACCTTATAGTTGTCAGCCAATCTCCAGTTCGTTTCCGATTGTGGCTCAACACCATCAACGGCACTAAAAAGGAATACTAAACCATCAAGCACACGCAAAGACCGGTTTACCTCTACGGTAAAATCAACATGGCCCGGAGTATCAATAATATTAAAATGGTAATCTTGCGCTTCGGCTGTAGGCTCGCCATTTTCCTTTGGAAACTCCCAAGAACAGGTCGTAGCAGCCGAAGTAATCGTAATACCGCGTTCTTGCTCCTGCTCCATCCAGTCCATCGTAGCGGCACCATCGTGCACCTCTCCAATTTTATGGCTTACACCGGTATAGTAAAGAATACGCTCCGTTGTGGTAGTCTTACCGGCATCGATATGCGCTGCAATACCAATATTTCTTGTATATTTTAAATCTCTTGCCATTTCTGATTAAAATCTAAAGTGGGAAAATGCTTTATTCGCTTCGGCCATTTTGTGGGTATCGACTCTTTTCTTGACAGCGGCACCCTCTTCTTTCGAAGCGGCCAGCACTTCTGCAGCCATTTTTTGAGCCATTCCCTTTTCGTTTCGCTTTCTAGCATAACTGATCAACCATTTCATTGCGGTCGAAATTTTTCGGTCCGGGCGAATCTGCATAGGAATCTGAAATGTTGCCCCACCAACTCTTCTACTTCTTACCTCAACATGGGGCATAACGTTCGAAAGGGCATCCTTCCAAAGCTCCAAAGCAGTTTTCTCTTCGTCGGTCTTTTTTTCTTCTACAATATCCATAGCGTCGTAGAATACACTAAAGGCTACTGATTTCTTACCATCCCACATCATCATGTTCACAAAACGTGTAACCAATTGATCGTTAAACCGTGGATCCGGTAAAAGCGGTCTTTTCTTTGCCTGTTTTTTTCTCATCTTAAAAAATTTCGGGTTAAGGTCTCGGGTTTACTCATAAAGAGAAATAACACGAGTAGGCCTTTGCCCTTTTGAATCATTTACTTCTTGGGCCGTTTTGCACCGTATTTTGATCTACGTTGAGTTCTTCCTGCGACACCTGCAGTATCTAAAGCACCTCTAACGATATGATATCGAACACCTGGCAAATCTTTAACCCTTCCGCCCCTTACTAATACTATCGAGTGCTCTTGGAGGTTGTGCCCTTCTCCGGGAATGTAAGCGTTGACTTCTTTACCATTAGTTAACCTTACCCTAGCCACTTTACGCATGGCAGAGTTAGGTTTCTTTGGCGTAGTCGTATAAACACGCGTACAAACCCCTCTTCGTTGAGGGCACGAATCCAAAGCCGCCGATTTACTCTTCTTAGTAATCGTGGACCTTCCTTTTCGTACTAATTGTGAAATTGTTGGCATACTATATTATATATGTATAAAATCCCTTTGTTTAAGGGTCGGCAAATGTAATACTATTTCTCAAAAATTCAAATTGATATGTATTAATTTTCAAAGATTTTTGCCCCGCTAAAAATTCATCCCTGAAAAATATCCATTTCGATGCTAGTAGCACACCCTAATTTTAACCAAAAACCATTTGAATAGTACTATATCATATGATATATGAGGAATACAAAAAAGTTGCTGTCATAGCAGAAAACCTTCTCGGAAGAACCAAACTAATTTTACGCTCTCTAAAATCAGATTCCTATTTAAATAAAAGTTGACAGCGTTACAATTAAGCACCTAAGAAATCATGATATATCGTCCATCAAAATAATATAATTACAAGAAGTAGAAAAGCCTATTTACCAAAGGAGCTTTCGATAAGTAATATTCTTTACAAGAATAAATTTTTAGAATTATAGGCTAGAGATTAGCCAAAGGTCCTACGATTTCCTCATCGGGAAGACGCAATAGCTTGTACAAAAGCCAATTGAAATATGAAAATTGAACGAAAAAGAGGCATAAAGCGAAATAGTAAGCACCAAAGATCAAATTTGTCGAATTCAAACTTTTTTAACATAATAAACCTTTCATTTTTACAATTATCGGCTACAAGGCTACATTTTCTTAACAAGTTGACCCGTTTCTGTTTAAAATTAACAAAAAACAAACCATATTAATAGTTTTCTAACAGCCTGAAAACTATGCATGCATAATTTAAAGTTAAAAAAAATTGGATTATTAACGTGAATTTAAGACTTTTGCGCTGAGCTAATTCAAATAATTATAAAATGAGAGCAAAACAAAAAGGATTTTTAACGTTACTATTAGCGTTAATCGTGCAGATTTCGTTTGCACAAGACAAAACCATTACCGGTACGGTATCCGATGCGGATGCACTACCATTACCTGGGGTTAACATTGTCGTGCAGGGAACCACTAATGGAACCCAAACTGATTTTGATGGAAACTTTACCATCGAGGCTGGTGAAGGCCAAACATTGGAATTCTCCTATATTGGTTTCAAAAGTGAAACCAGAGCTGTAGGAGCCTCGAATACCATTAACCTTCAACTGTCTGAAGATGCAGAGGCTTTAGACGAGGTTGTTGTTACTGCCTTGGGTATATCGAGGGAAAAGCAATCATTGGGTTACGCCACCACCGAAGTTCAAGGAGACCAAGTTAATACGGCGAAGGAAACAAACTTCGTGAACGCCCTTTCCGGTAAAGTTGCTGGTTTAACTATAAGAAGAAGCAACAATCTAGGAGGGTCGTCTAACGTTATCCTTAGGGGGTATACGTCTATGACCGGTAATAACCAGCCCTTATTCGTTGTCGATGGCACACCGATCAGTAACGCAAACACCAATACCGATCGGGGCAGGACCCAAGGTCAAACCGAAGGTCGGGGGGGGTATGATTATGGTAATGCCGCGATGGACATCAATCCAGAGGATATTGAGTCCGTTAACGTCTTGAAAGGTGCTGCTGCATCAAACCTTTATGGTGCTAGGGCAGCCAACGGTGTAATCATTATCACAACCAAAACAGGAAAGAAAAATCAAGGATTGGGGATTACTATCAATTCAGGTGTTCAGTTGGCGAGTTATGACAAAGACACTTTTCCCACGTACCAAAACGAATATGGTGCTGGCTATGGTGCCTTTTATAGTGGTCCGGGTGGTTATTTCTTCGAACAGGACATTGACGGCGACGGTATAGATGATTTGACCACGCCTTTTACCGAAGATGCATCTTTTGGTGCCGCTTTTGATCCAAATCTTTTGGTATATCAATGGGATGCATTTTATCCTGAATCTCCAGTTTATTTACAGGCTACACCTTATGTTGCCGGTAAAAATGGACCCGAATCCGTATTCCAAACTGGTGTTACGACTACCAGTAGCATATCCCTTTCAGCAGGTAGCGAAACCGGAGCGTTTCGCTTGGGCTACACCAGTTTAGACCAAACAGGTATTGTTCCTAACAGTCAGATCAAAAGAAATACGATCGACTTTAACGGTTCGCAAGAATTAACAGAGCGACTAAAGGCCAGTGTTAAGGCCACTTTTACCAAAACGGATGGTAAAGGGCGCTATGGCACCGGTTACAGTGGTAATAACCTGATGCAAAGTTTTAGGCAATGGAACCAACGTAACGTAGATTATGAGGATCAGAAAGATGCTTATTTTGCAACGAGAAGAAATATTACTTGGAACTACGCAGGAGACCCATTAACTCCTGAGGGGCAAGCGCCAATCTTCTTCGACAATCCATATTGGGTTTTAAATGAGAACTTTCAAACCGATACAAGAAGCCGATTGTTCGGTAATACTGCTTTGACCTACGACGTCTCCGACTGGCTCGATATTACCGGCCGAGTGTCGTTGGACACTTATTCCGAACTACAGGAAGAAAGACATGCAGTAGGTAGTACCCCGGCAAGTACTCCAGCTGGTGAAAACTATCCTAGTAGGTATGAAAGATATAATCGGTCTCAAAGTGAATTGAACTACGATCTTTTGTTCAACTATAAATTTGAACTATCGGAAAAACTTTCTTTAGCTGGTGTTGTCGGTGCTACGGCCCGTTCACAGCGTATCGAATGGATAAGAGCAGCTACCAGTGGTGGCTTGGTAGTGCCTAGATTATATTCTTTGAGCAATTCACAAAACCTTTTGCCTCCACCTTTAGAGTATTTGGGTGAACTAAAGCAATATGGCTTTTTTGCAAATGCATCTTTTAGTTATGATCGCTTCCTATATTTGGATTTATCGGGACGCTACGATATATCGTCTACGCTTCCGAATGAAAACAATGGTTTCTTTTATCCTGCAGTCTCGACCTCGTTCGTGTTCTCCAAGTTGATTGATGAGGCTGACTGGCTAAACCTTGGTAAATTTCGCGCCAATTATGCAGAAGTTGGTAACAGTACCACTCCGTTACGGGTGTTCGACGCTTATTTTAGTCCTACCAACTATTCTGTTCCTTTGTTTTCGGTAGATCGTCAGGCCAACAATAGAAATCTCGTGAACGAGTTGACCAGATCTTTTGAGGTAGGTTTAGAAATGAGCTTCTTAGACAAGAGAATCTATTTCGATGTATCTTTATACAAAACGAATTCGGTAGATCAAATTTTCCCGGTTCCTGTTAGTAGAGCTACCGGATTTAGCGAAAAAGTGGTAAATTCGGGTGATATAGAAAATAAAGGTATTGAAGTTGCTTTAAATCTTACACCTATAAGAACTGAAAACTTTGAATGGTCTATCAATACAACATGGGCAAAAAACCAAAGTAAGGTCATCGATTTATTTGATGGAGTTGACAACGTACAACTTAGCTCATCACAAGGGGGCGTAACTGTAAATGCCACTAAAGGTGAGCCTTACGGTAGTATTTGGGGAACTAATTATACTTTTCTGAATGGTGAACCCGTAATAGACGCAGACACGGGCCGTTTCGTAGTTGACAATACCCCACAACCCATTGGTGATTTTAATCCTGATTGGAGAGCTGGTATAAACAACATATTACGTTACAAAAACTTATCGTTCACTTTCTTGATCGATATACAAAATGGAGGTGATGTGTTTTCTTTGGATACGTGGTACGGTTTTGGTACTGGTGTTTACGATGTTACTGCTGGTGTAAATGAATTGGGAAATCCGAAACGTGATGCAATAGCAGATGGCGGCGGTATATTGTTGGCCGGTGTCAATCCAGATGGTACGCCAAATACGACTAGGGCAGATTTCAGTAGCTTTGATACGCCATGGAGGTGGAGTAGAGCTCCAAACGCATTTCATGTTTATGATGCCAGTTATGTAAAATTGAGGGAGATTACTTTCTCTTATAAACTGCCAAGTGAATTGTTAAAAAATATACCGATCAACAATTTGACCTTCTCTTTGGTAGGTAGAAACCTTTGGATTATCGATAAGAATATTCCTTATAGTGACCCTGAGGCAGGACTTAGCTCCGGTAATTCACAAGGGTACCAATCAAGCCCTTATCCTACGGCCAAAGAATATGGATTTAATGTAAGATTTGACTTTTAAATAAAAAACTATGAAAAAAACTTTTGTAATTCTCACAACGATTGCATTTTTCTTCTCCTGTTCCGATTTTGGAGATTTAAATGTTGACACGAAATCGGCTACTTCGGTACCAGCCGAAACATTGGTTGCGAATGCGACCAGGAACTTTGCCGATTTAATGACCGAGACGAGTGTAAACCGTAACATTTTTAGGCTTTTTGCCCAAAATTGGACGGAGACCACGTATACCGATGAAACCAATTATGATTTGATAACCCGTGATCAACCGGGTTGGCATTTCGACGTTACCTATAGGGATGTACTTCGGGACTTTAAAGAGGCCAGGGCAGTATTGGAAGTAACGGATGATGGTACTTCAGTAGCGACTAGAAATAATCAATACGCTACTATCGCGATACTGGAAGTGCTTGCCTATCAGGTGTTAATTGATACTTTTGGTGATGTTCCCTTTACGGAAGCGTTGGATATAGACAACGTATTGCCGGCCTACGATGACGACCAAACCATTTACGCTACTATCATCGCGCAATTAAACGATGCTATTGCAAAAATAAATACTGGTGAAGGGTCTTTTGGTACTTCTGATTTGGTCTATGGCGGGGATATGGCTAAATGGAAAAAGTTTGCCAATTCAATAAAGCTAAGAATGGCAGTGCGCACTAAATCGGCCACAATGGCTGCAGAGGCCATTGCAGGCGGAGTTTTTGCCTCTAACGAAGACAATGCATCCTTTGCCTATTTAGCGGCAGCACCAAATAACAATCCCGTTTACCAATCTTTAGTAGAAAGTGGAAGACAGGATTTTATTCCGGCTGATACACATGTAGATATTTTAAATGCTTTGGAAGACCCTAGAAGATTAGTTTATTACGATGATAATCTAGGAGAAGGAGTCTATGTTGGTGGCGCCTACGGTCAAAATGCACCTTATGGTGACCATACTCACCTTGGTGAGATTTTCCATACCGCTGACACACCTGGTATGTTAATGGACTATCCTGAGGTTTCATTTTTGATGGCCGAAGCAGCCGAACTTGGTTTGGCTGGTGCTGTTGGAGATGCCGAAAGGCATTATAACGATGCCGTAACCGCCTCTTTTGAGTTTTGGGGCGCTGAAGGTGCTGCGGCCTATTTGGCCAAGCCAGAAGTGGCCTATACTACTGCGGGTGCTACTTGGCAAGAAAGCCTCGCTGTTCAAAAATGGATTCATTTATTTAATAGAGGATTTGAAGCTTGGACTACCTATCGATTATATGGTTTCCCGGCTATGACGATCCCTCCAATTTCAAATGAGCTCGTCCCAAGAAGATATACCTACCCTGTTGATGAGCCATCGAGAAATGGTGCAAGTTGGGAAGCAGCTGCAAGCGCTATGGGTGGCGATGAAAAGTCATCTAGAGTTTTTTGGGATGCCAACTAAGGTTTGAAGTCAAGAATTATTATGAAAGCCCGCTATTTTTAGCGGGCTTTTTTTTGGCCGAAAAGTAAGGATACACTTTAAAACAGGACTAATCCTTAAAATAGTTTTGAAACAGGAAAATAGAATATATCGTTACTTACTTTTATTGTCCATTTCGGTATTACATTTTAGTTGTAGTAGTTCAGATGCACCACTGGATACACCTGAAATCAATACAGCTCTGCCTGATGAAAATCCATTAGAAAAAATTTCTTTTTCCATTCCTGAAGCAGATGTCTTAGGGCCATATTCTCCATTTCCTTTAGTTACCAATAGTTCTTTTGCCAGTGTTGATGACGTAGGTTATCCTGACAATCATCTAACTGCATTGATTAGTTTGGGCCCTGACGAACTCAGAGCCTACCCCAATGCCTTTATAGGCCTCTATGAGGTTATCAATAACGAATTTGAGGATAAAAAATATGCCCTGACCCATTGTCCATTGACCGGAAGTACGGTTTGTTGGGATCGAGAAATAGACGGTGAAACGATGACCATAAAGGCATCGGGGTATTTGTTCCACGACAATATTATGCCTACAGATGTCGAGAGCGGTTCGATCTGGTCACAAATGTTAATGAGAGGTGTAAGCGGAAAACATGACTTTAAATCGCATGGTACATACAATGTGGTAGAAACGGACTGGAAAACGGTCAAAACACAATTCCCGGATGCTAAAATATATAACGAAATTGTCGAAGATGCCCAATCTGGTATAAATGTAGAGACCGAGCCGACCAATCGTGATTTTTATAGATATGGTATTTTATCGGGAATCAATAATATCGTTGTTCACGTTTTTAATTACGACCTTTTCGAAAATGAGGGGTTGACTCTACTATCAACATTGATTACTGGAAAAAAGGTATTGGTCGTAGGGAATAAAGAACTTAATTTCGTTTCTGCATATTTTGTTGACAACGCTACGGAATATTCACAAGACACTACCAATTCGTTCAATTTCAAAGACAACAAAGGAAATATCTATAATGCATTAGGCTTGATTATCGATGGCCCCGACAAAAATTTTCAGTTAGATTCCCCGAAAGCCTATACCGCTGCTTGGGTGGCTTGGCAAGATTTTTTCGAAGATTTTGTTATTTATGAATAAGGCTATGGCTATAGTAGTAGCGCAGCCATACTAAATTAGTGTTACTCACTTTTCACCAATATTCTCTTTTACCATAGACTTCATCCCCATCAATTTCGACAGTACATAAACAGTACATAGGAGTTAATTTTTCCATACTTTTGAACCTATGGAAAAAACCACCCAAGTTTATGGTATTCGAGCGGTTATTGAGGCCATAAATGCCAACGAACCGATTGATAAAATCTTTCTCCAAAAGGGACTGAAAGGTGATCTATCACGTGAACTTGAAGGATTGGTGCGAAGGAATGGCATAAATATGTCGTATGTACCTGTCGAGAAACTACATCGGTTGACGAAGAACAACCACCAAGGGGTTGTAGCCACTATTTCGCCTATTAAATTTTATGAGTTGGAAGCGTTGGTGGAAAAAGTATCGGAGAGCGGGAAAGTACCCTTGTTTCTGTTATTGGACCAACTTTCGGATGTTCGAAATTTCGGAGCCATTATCAGAACGGCCGAATGTACCGGGGTCGATGGCATCATCATACAAAAAAAGGGGGCAGCACCGGTCACCGCCGACACAATTAAAACCTCTGCAGGAGCCGCATTTAAAGTACCCATTGCCAAGGTAGACCACATTAAGGATGCCGTGTTTTACTTACAAGCAAGCGGAATAGTGGTCATTGCGGCCAGTGAGAAGACCGACAAGGCTGTTTATGATGTTTCTTTTAATACCCCGTGTGCCATAGTCATGGGTTCCGAAGATCGAGGAATTTCCCCTTCTACCCTAAAGACTGTAGATTATTTAGCTAAAATTCCTTTGCTTGGCGAAATTGGATCTTTGAATGTTTCCGTGGCCTGTGCGGTGTTTTTATATGAAGTGGTTCGCCAGCGGATGAAGGTTTAGGGCTCCTGTTTTCAATTAAGTGGTAAAAAACAGTGGCAGAGGGCGCTTTTGATTAAATTCTATTCTTCTGGCCTTTTTCGACAGAAGACAAATTTTAGCATTAATCGCTATCTCTTGGTCCTTTTGTAATGTGATAGGTGATTTTGATAGGTTCATCATCAATTTCTTTATGGGCCCTTTCAATAAAATTACCCTCCTCGTCGAACTGTTGCAAAAATTCATCGGCTTCCTCGTTGTAATTGTCGTCTTCCCAATCAAACTTTCTAGGCGGCGGCATAGGGGCCTTGACAAAAAAAGCCAACAAGAGACCGGCTAAAAAGCCCCCTAGGTGGCCTTCCCATGAAATGCCGTCCTCAATAGGAAAAATATACCAGAGTAGACTGCCATAAATAAACACGACTATCAAAGACAAAGCGACCAAACGATAGTGTTTGGTAAAGATTCCCTTAAAAAAAATAAAACTGGCCAACAGATAAATTATTCCGCTGGCACCGATATGATAAGATGGTCTGCCTATGGCCCAGGTAAACAACCCGGAGGTGATAAGCCCGATAAGCAATACTCGTAACGCAATATTGCGATAAAAATAAAAAAGGGAAGCTGTCAGGACTACCAGGGGAATACTATTATTGTAAAGATGTTCCACTGAACCATGAATAAACGGACTAAAAATGATACCCTTTAGACCGGAAATTTTTTGAGGGTAAATACCATACTGGTTCAGATTGATCTGATATCTAAGTTCTACCAAAAAAACTGTCCAAATCAGCAAAACCGAAATCAGGGGAACGATAATAACAGCATTGGTGAATTTAAAATAATGATTTTCCGACATAGCCCTAAATTAGCAATAAGTCAGCCAATTGTTGTGAAACTGAAAAATCGTCATATCGCCAAGTATAATTTAGATTACGATTAACAACACTATCATGACTACTTGATTAAACACGCTTCTGATAACTTTATTATATTTTTACAAAATGAACAGACCTTTGGCAGAGCGCATACGCCCAAAAACGTTGGATGACTATATCAGCCAGCACCACCTTGTAGGGAAAGACGGCTCCCTGACGCACCAAATAAAAAAAGGAATCATACCCTCACTGATATTATGGGGACCTCCAGGAACGGGTAAAACAACTTTGGCGAATATCATAGCCAACGAAAGCGAAAGGCCTTTCTACACGTTGAGTGCCATTAATAGCGGGGTAAAAGATATTCGTGAGGTTATCAACAAGGCAAAGCAAAGTGGTGGTCTTTTTACGGCCAAGAACCCTATTTTGTTTATTGATGAAATACACCGTTTTAGCAAATCACAACAAGATTCGCTTTTGGCAGCTGTAGAAAAAGGCTGGGTTACCTTGATCGGGGCGACCACTGAAAACCCGAGTTTTGAAGTGATTCCAGCCCTTCTTTCCCGATGTCAGGTGTATACCTTGAATGCTTTTGGCAAGGAGGATCTTGAAAATCTGCTCAAAAGAGCAATGCAAGAAGATACCTTTTTAAAGTCAAAAAAAATTGAACTTAAAGAGACCGAAGCCCTACTAAGGCTTTCGGGTGGTGATGGAAGAAAATTGTTGAACATTTTCGAGTTGATCGTAAACTCTGAGGAAGGCAATACCATTTCGGTTACGAATAACCTGGTTTTGAACAAGGTTCAAAAAAATACGGTGCTCTACGATAAGACCGGGGAGCAACATTATGATATAATTTCGGCTTTTATCAAGTCGATTCGGGGCAGTGACCCCAATGGAGCGGTATACTGGTTGGCCCGAATGATAGAAGGAGGTGAAGACGTCAAATTTATCGCTAGGCGTTTGCTCATTTCCGCCTCAGAAGATATCGGGCTCGCCAACCCTACCGCTTTGGTCATTGCCAATAATGCTTTTCAGGCCGTAACGACCATTGGCTACCCCGAGGCGCGGATTATTCTAAGTCAATGCGCAATTTATCTGGCGACTTCGCCAAAAAGTAATGCCAGTTATATGGCGATAAAGAAGGCGCAGCAAAAAGTGAAAGAAACGGGTGACCTATCAGTTCCACTACCTTTGCGAAATGCGCCAACAAAACTCATGAAAGATTTAGGCTATGGGGCAGAATATCAATATGCACATGATTACGCTAACAATTTTGTTGATGTTGAATTTCTTCCAGAAGAAATATCACGAACTTCATTTTACGAACCGGGAAACAATTCACGGGAGAATGCCATTAAAGAATTTTTAAAAAGTCGGTGGAAGGATAAATATGATATTTGAAACCATATGTTTTCAAAACTTAATGTCTAATTCTTCGGTCATCAAATTTTCGCCTGAATAATACTCGAAAAACCATTTTCCGTTCTTCTCGAATACTACCCCGTTCTTATCGCCTGCCTTGGCCAAATAGTAATTGGGCAACGAACTTTTATAAATCCTTAATTGAATCTTAGGGGTACTGTCGACCAGTTGATACCCATTTGGTAATTCTTGGGCATACAATGCAGCGCCACTAAGCATCGCGATAGAAATCGAAGGTATTTTGTTTGTAACAGGTTCCGATTTTTTAATATCGGAAGGTTTTGGACTATTATCCTTATAGCTTTGGTTCTCTAATGTAGCTTCCTGCTGTACCATAGCGTCCTGGTTTTTGGCGGATGTCGGTTTTTGTTCTTTACTTTCATCTATTTTCTTTACATCGTTCTCAAAACTCACAGTTACTGGCTCGGAGTCGCCGGCTTTACCATTATAGCTGTAGTTCAGGATATCAAATGAGGTAAAAGCTTCCCTTAGGGCCTCTCCAAATGAAGCTTTATAATCTTTTTCCTTGCTTTTGCCCTGTTTTGTAGCAAATACTTCTTTTCCTTGGCAGTCTTCCAAGGTCAATCCGGTTTTGGTCGTGAACAGCGACGAATCGTCAATGAGGTCCACTAAAAGTCCCAAGCATCTATTGTTATTCAGTTCGTCGGGGATTTGATCTTCGTAAACAGTCAAAAATCCCTTTTCGGTAAAGAGATACTTGGTCAAGGTACTGGTCTGATGTTGGTTCTCTCTTTTGAACGCATCAAATTTTTTGGGAACAATTACATATTTATAATCATTAAGTTGTTCTTGGGCCATACCGATAAGACTTACCATGAAAAAACAGGCGAGGAATAAATGATTCACAATTTTTGAATTTAACTATTTGTATAAAAGTAATATGAAAAAAGCGTGCCAAAACTAGAACCTATAGAAATAGGGGCAGCGCTGGTATCATTTCTTGCCCCAAGATATGATATTTAATCCTAACTGAAAAGAAGCATATCGGCTAGCTGCGATATTGCGATAGGACAATAGATTATCGGCCATAACATAGAAATTTACATAGCCAGCCTGTAAATTGAGACCAAGACCGAGATTGGTATAAGAAAACTTATCTACGGTATAGGTAGCTTTAATAGCCATAGAATTGCCAAATCGTCTCTGATAAAACGCAGTCAAAGCGGCCTGCGGGCCCCGTGGACGATTTACCATAAACAATTGACCGCCCAGGCTATTGGTGTATTTTGAACGTATAGAATTACTAGAGGTATTGACCCCACATTCACAATTCGCCCTGCTCTCAAAGGGTTCACCAAAATTATAGCGTAAAGAAGCATAGAGCTTGGTCGGCAAGAAAGCTACATAGTTTTTTCGATCATCTTCAACAGGTACTTCATCCAGAAATTTTTCCCAAAAACCGGTGTCGGGATTAGATATCTCATCAGGTAGGATAGCCTCAATACCCTCTACAGTTGTATTTCCTTTTAACGTATAGTTGAATACGTCATTCGTGTGATAAATAAAGCCAAGATCTAAAAGGCTTCCTGTGAGTATCATTTGTTTGTTCAACTGATAGGTAAAACCAAGGTCAACGCCCAGCCCCAAGTTACCACCGAAAAACGCCCTTTTTGCAAGAACACCTGGAAGTGTGCCGTCATCTGCCGCATTCTGTATTTCATTAAAGCCAGATGACCGTGACCTCATATCGGCATTTAAAGTATTTTCAAAACTATTGTTCTGGCCTTCCCTTGTTACGAAAAAACCTTTATTTTTTGTCGAATTAAAATCAAGCATGCTAGAGTATAGTTTCCCCCTTAAACCAACGGTAAGATCGTTATCTACTTTTTTATTAAGGCCAAAATGAAAAACATTTACCATTTCACCTCGGGCTTTGAGGTCTCCCAAATCAAAACGCTGGTTCAACCTATCGACATTGCCTTCGAAGGCCAAAATGGCAAAATCTTGAGGCCAATACGTAATGGCGTCCCCCAAGATATAAATACCCGCTGTATAAAAGTTATCAGGGTTTCTTCCCCTAAAACCAAAATTCAGTAGTTCCAATTGAAACGTACTATTGATTTCGTCTCTTGGATTCATCGCGGAAATGGCGCGATCTCTGATCTTATCGTTTATATCAAGGCCGTCGTTCGCAAAAAGGTCGTTTACCGAAATACCGCTCGAACCTCCTTGCACATATATTCCTGAAACTACAGGTATACCACTGTACAATTGAAAATCGGTCAGTACTCCAGGGTTGACCATTGCAGCCTGTGGAATCTCAACAAAATCATACAACACTTGTTTATATTGGCCATGTATGGCAAAACTGACCCAAAAAAGGCCTATAAAAAATAGCGTGATGGCCCTCATTTCAGTCGGACTCTGAATTTACCATCTGATTTTAAGATAATCTTGGGCTCTGGCAGATCGGAGATACTGCTGTTATCGCTTAAATTGATAGCGCTTACCCGTATAGTAGTAGTGTTTTTAATAATATCGATGCTTTTTCCGGCATCGCCATAGGCAACATCTCTTTGGAACTCTTCCATTGGTGCCGGTTCGACAGGTAGAATTTCAATATCAAGAGCATTGCCATCGGCATCTAATAGTTCGACCGTAACACTCAGTTCTTTAGTTGTCGTATTCTCAACAATATAGGTTAGTGTACCCTCGATAACCCTTTCGGTAAAGTCATCAGAGCTAAAAGCTTCAAAATCAAATTCTCGGGAGAAAACGACATTCGTGGGCGCATCGTTGACCAACGATTCGGGAGCCTCGATGTACATTAAACTACCTTGATATATTGGGGTAATCTCAATTTGATCGTACTGCCCAAAATCTTGATCTTCAATACAAGAAGACAGTGCCGATAAAGATATTAGACAAAAGAAGATGTATTTTAAGATTCCCTTCATGGCAAAACCATTTACTGCCTAGAATGGACAGATTCGGTCGTACCAATATAACTCTATAAAAAGGATTTTATTTCAATCAAATCATCAATCATTTCGCAAAATTCATGCTGCGGCCCATTATGTGCGTTGAAATGTATTGCGCGGTAACCTACTGCCATAGCACCTTGAATATCGGCTTCAAGATTATCACCGATCATCAATGAAGTTTCGGGTCGTGTACCTGCTCTTTTTAAGGCCAATTCAAAAATGAAAGGATTGGGTTTTTTCACCCCTGCCATCTCAGAATTAATGATTTGGTCAAAATAATTATAAATACCGGAGTTCTTAAGTTTTTTATCCTGTACTTCTTGAAAGCCGTTGGTGATAATATGTAATTTGTAATTTGGTTTTAGATACTCTAAAATCGTTGTGGTATTGGGAAACAAATGGCCATGAGATGATAAGTTCTCTATATAGTCTACGGCCAATCTATCTATAATCTCATCGGAAACTTCATATTTCAAATCATCGAAAACGCTCTTTAGACGTTGATAGCGCAAAGCTTCCTTTGTGATTTTTTCCTCCCGATAAAGTTTCCAAAAAGCAAGGTTGGCGGGAACATAAACCTTCAAAAAATCTTGAAGTTCAATACCGATATTATATTCCGCCAATATCGTTTTAAAGGTCAGTGCAGAATTCTTTTCAAAATCCCATAGAGTATGATCAAGATCAAAAAAAACGTCGGTAATCGCAGTCTTAAACATTATAGGTTTTTAAAAGGGTGGTATATAAATTTTTCCAGTCGACTTTTTGTGAAGTACCACCTAAAAGTTCATTTGAAAAAACGGTAGTAAAACCTCCATTTACCTTTTTCACCTGTTTATACAAAAAGTCTACTTGGTATAACATCTCATCGCTATTCTTGAAATTTGTCAATGCATAGTCATGCAGTGCAAAGGGATGGATTCGTATGGGTTGCTGAATTTCAAGATTGATATCATAAAAATAAAATGGCGTACAACTTCCAGCACGAAATCCAATCTCATGTGTATAGCCCATGGTATAGTCATCCGTAAATTCAGCTTCTACCAAATTTCGGTACGTCTGTGGCAAATCGACACGGTTATAGCGCATACGAGAAGCATCTATGGACCTATTGATGACCCCTGATAGGTTTTTCTTCTCTTTTTTCAATAGTTCGATATTATTGAAGGAACTGTATGACGCTGCCAACGCGATTTTACTATAATCCGCTATGGATTTAATCAAAAACCTGAACTTATTGTTGTTGGGAGAAACATTTTTGTCGTACGTGGAAAGCGTGGCAAATTGGAAGAAAAATATGCTTTTAACCTGGTACCTTTTATGTAAATCGATGATAAGGGAGAAATTATCGTACGGATCTTTCTTAGGATAGAACCATACCTTGATCCGCTCGACAACGCGCTTTAATTTTAGTGAGCCTAAATCGTAAAACAGCCCTGCTACGCCGCGAACGAAACCACGATAGGCATAACTATGTGATGTAGTCACATCTAATACAGACGTAAATTGATACTTCTTCCGTTTATATTCAAGATCAGGGAAACGTTCTTTTAGATGCTCTAGCAATTTATTGGCCCAAATATCCACTACAGGCATTTGCAGAAATTTTTGCTGATAGGCAATACTTTCTTTTGGGGGGAATCTACCGTGATTATCCTTTACATGGGGCAAGTATTCTTCATATCGGCTTAAAAGATAAAAACTGGCCGAAAAGATATCGAAAGGGATATTGCTACGCTCGCCTGCACTAAAGAAACAAGGGGTACCCTCCCAGTCGCGAACTATAATCTCGAGGTCATTGATGCCCTGCTCAAAAAGCAAATCGTTGCTACGTACGAAAAATTCGTTCTGCAAAGGTTGCTTTGTATAGGTTATCTTGGCTTCGGAATGCTTAATGAAATCTTCGACCTTCGTGGTAAACGAAATTTCGATACCCAAAATGCGCGTAAAAAGCTGCTTCATGATATATGAGAAGCGCGGCGTTATTTTATGGGTGTATATAAGCAGCATAGATTCTTAAAAATTCTAAATCAACGGTTTCTGGTTTCTATCGTTCCTGGTTCCAGGTTAATGTTGTATTTAACTTGAAACTTGGAACTCTTTTTATAAAATCCCTTCATCGGCAAAACTAAAATAATCCTTTTGGGTAATAATCAAATGATCCAAAACTTTTACGTCTAACACTTCGGAAGCGCGTTTTAATTTTTGCGTTACTTTACGGTCTTCTTCACTAGGGCGCAATGTGCCAGAAGGGTGGTTGTGGGCCAAAACTAGGGCGACCGCTCCAACTTCCAGGGCCTGGCGCATAACAATACGTACATCGACCAAAGTACCGGTCAGGCCGCCCTTGCTCAATTGCGAGCTGTGCAACACTTTATTTGCATTGTTTAGGTATAGAATCCAAAACTCTTCATGCTCGAGTTCCCCCATTTTGGGCCGTAGCAGATCAAAGGCATCTCTACTACTATTGATCTTGGTGATTTTCTGGGCGTCCTCTCCCCTTCTGCGCCGACCCATCTCCAAGGCAGCGGCAATCGTCACGGCCTTTGCCTCACCGATACCTTTGAACTGCATTAATTGGTTAATCGACAGCTTGCCCAACTCATTGAGATTATTGTTGACCGACGCCAATATTCGTTTGGCAAGTTCAACGGCACTTTCGTTTCTGCTACCTGAACCTATAAGTATAGCAATCAGCTCAGCATCCGACAAAACGGACTTCCCTTTTTGCACCAATTTCTCCCTGGGCTTGTCATCGTCAGACCAATGTTTTATTGAAAAGGAAGTTGGTTTTTCTTTCATCGGCCAAAGATATCGCACTAAAAATATATAAAAATTTCTAGTATCTGAATTGGTTAGCTGCTTCGTTTATCTATCGACAAGTGATCATCATCAGCTGGCAGCTCCGTCCGCGTCACATAGCTACTAGTGTCACTAAGGGTTCTGTCTTCTTCTAATATAGCATTAGAAACACCAAGCATAATGGCAATCAATACAATGGAAACCTTTTTTACCATAATACTATAAAACCTTTTTACGACATGCATAATACTACGCTAGCAAATCGCGTTCCAATGCGAATCGTACTGACAATTCTTCACACTATTTTTTCGCCAATCAATTGGGAAACTTGGATTTTACGGCTTCCAAATCCAATCCCCCATAATTACCGGAGCTCATCAGCAGCAAAACGGAATTCGTAAAATCCTGTTCGAAAACAAAATCCCTGAAAGCGGAAGCGTCTGTGAAAATTTTTAAGTCGTTACGTTCAAAAGCCTGCGAAATCTGCTCAGGTGTGACAGCGGCCAATTTCTTTATCGCAACAGATTCAGGTAGGTAAAAAACAATAGCTTCATCAGCAGCATCCAAAGCCCCCTTGTATTCCTTTAAAAATTCCGGGTTAAAACTACTGTATGTGTGCAGTTCAAGACAAGCGACCAATCTTCGATTGGGATATTGTTCTTTTACGGCCTTGGTGGTTGCCGAAACCTTGCTCGGTGAATGCGCGAAATCTTTGTAGGCCACACTTGAACCCCCTTGCGCAATTTTTTCTAGGCGCTTTGAAGCTCCTTTAAAGGTAGCGATGGCCTCATAGAAGTCGTTTTCATCGACACCCATATTCTGACAGATCCATTTGGCACCGGCAAGGTTACTCAAATTGTGTTTTCCGAAAATTTCAATTGGCATTGGGCCTTCAGGTGTTTCCAAAAACGTTCGTCCGTTTTCGACCCCGTATTTGGCTGTGGTATAAGGTAATTTTCGAATGGAGTTTTCCGACGCTTCCACAACTTTTTTCACTTCGGCATCCTCAATATTGTAGGTAATACTACCTCCCTTAACGATGCTATCTACGAAAATCTGGAATTGTTCAACATAATTTTCGAAAGTCGGGAAGACATTGATATGATCCCAGGCAATACCGCTCAGCAGGGCAATATTAGGCTTGTACAAATGGAATTTCGGCCTTCTATCGATGGGTGAAGAGAGATATTCGTCGCCTTCCAAAACAATAAAATCGTTCTCTTCGGTCAGATGAACCATTCGCTCGAAACCTTCCAATTGTGCCCCTACCATATAATCTACCCTTCTATCGTGGTAGTCGAGCACGTGCAAAATCATCGATGTAATTGAGGTCTTGCCATGGCTACCACCAATAACAACCCTTGTTTTGTGCTTGGATTGTTCGTAAAGAAATTCCGGATAGGAATATATCGTTACCCCCAATTCTTCTGCCTTCAAAAGTTCTGGATTATCAGGTTTGGCGTGCATGCCCAAAATAACAGCATCCAGAGCAGTATGTATCTTTTCGGGAAACCAGCCGAAAGTTTCGGGCAACAGACCTTTATTGGCCAATCGGGTCTTTGAAGGTTCGAAGATAACATCATCACTGCCGGTTATGGTATATCCTTTATGTTCCAATGCCAATGCCAAATTGTGCATGGCACTACCACCGATAGCTATAAAATGAATTTGCATGTACTCCATATTTCCAGCAAATATAGGAATTGATTTTTGGAAAAATTCTGAGAAGGCAAACACGATTTGATAGAAAAAACTATGGGTAAAAAGGAAACAAATATCGATGAAATACACGATTTGCACATTGCCTTGCTGCGTATTTCGTAAGATTCACCCGTCAAAACCAGGCGTCTACAACATTTATTGTTCGTCGCCTAACCACAAAATTACTTTTGTGCTATCGAACCGGAAGTATTTCTGTTCTAAATAAGCAGTACTGACCTACCCAAATCTACTGACCCCCTCTCTAAAAGGGTTGCTTGTATTATTCGCACCTGTTTTCAACTATGTATTGGCCCAATGTGCCGGCACTGATGGTGCCGTAACAGTCTGTAACAAAGACTCGGACGAAGCCAATAAGACCTTTCAACTTTTCCCTGATCTTGGGGGCGGTAAAACTCTAGGCGGCACATGGTCTACCAACGACCCTGACAATTTTTTTTCATTGGATCGTTACAATCGTACTATTAATCTTTGGGGTCTTTCTTTTGTGTTGAGATTCCTTTACCTTAGTTAAGCAAAAAAGCCTCGATTAATGGCTAATCGTTAATGGTAAGGCGCGTTTAACTTTTAACTAATACCCAATGAACATAAACCTAAATAGAAAGAGGGCCCTAGTAGGTGGCAGCAGCGGAGGTATCGGAAAGGCGATTGCCCAACAATTGGCCGAGAGTGGAGCAAGTGTTACGTTGATGTCACGCAGTGCCGATAAATTGAAGCACATCGTTGCAAACCTTCCTACCGATCAAGGTCAAAAGCACCAATATCTGGTCGTCGATTTCTCCGATTTCGAAGGCTATGCAACTATCATTTCAACCTATTTCGAAAACAATACAATCGATATTTTAGTAAACAATACCCAAGGCCCTTCTGCAGGCAACGCCTTGGAGAAACATACCGAAGACTACCAACAAGCTTTTGACCTGCTATTCAAAACCGTAGTCTTTACCACGGAATTGGCACTGCAACAAATGCAGAAAAATACATGGGGGCGAATCATCAACGTGGCTTCGGTATCGGTTAAGGAGCCCTTATCATATTTGGCACTTTCGAATACTATCAGGGCAGCTGTCGTTACATGGGCGAAGTCTTTGGCAACCGCTGTCGGTGAGTATAATATTACGGTAAATAGCATCCTTACAGGCTATTTTGACACCGTACGCATCGAACAGCTCAACGCTAAAAAAGCGGAACAGTTGGGTATCCCTGCCAGCGACGTTCGCGCGGATATGGAATCGAAAGTTCCTGTTAAGCGTATCGGAGACCCTAAGGAATATGGGTATTTAGTGGCCTTTTTGGCCTCTGACCAAGCTGCCTATATCACGGGAACCCAAATTCCTATCGATGGTGGGTTGTTGAAGTCGCTATAAGCCCCTAGCCCCTGAAGGGCGAAATCCTTTTGAGTGAGAGTTCTCCCTTCGGAAGCTAGTGGCCTCACTCATTCAAAACCTGACTTCCCTAAGTTATAGTTGCCCATAGCATGGGTTTTGTAAATCTTTGTTCCGTAATTTTATACTTATGAAGAAGCTATCCCTATTATTGACGATACTCCTTTTTTCTCAAATGGCACAGGCACAAGGCAATGACGGTTCATATGTAGCACTTTGGAAAAAGGTGCAAAAACTTGAAAGCGAAGCATTGACCAAATCCGCCTTAAAAGTTGTCGATTCCATTTCTAAAAAGGCAAAAAAGGATAAGAATTCGGCCCAAACCGTAAAGGCATTGCTGTACGCCTCAAAATATGTGATGACCCTTGAGGAGGATGCGCAATTAAGCATCATCAACAATTTCAAATCGGAAATCGAAAAGGCACAATTCCCGACAAAAAATATTTTGGAAAGTTATTTGGCAAAACTATTCTGGCGCTATTTCCAACAAAACCGCCATCAATTCTACAATCGTACCAAAACGGAAACCAAAGTCGATACAACTGATTTTAGAACTTGGGATCTGACTACCCTATTCCATGAAATCGGCATTCATTTTGACGCTTCTTTAGAAAATAAAGCAGAACTTCAAAAAACGGGTTTAGAGGATTTCAAAAAAATTCTTAAAAATCAACCCGATTCTGAGACCTATCGCCCTACCCTTTTCCATGTGTTGGCCCATACCGCCCTCGAATTTTATAGCACCACCGAAAACAGTATTACCAGACCTGCCGACAAGTTCGAAATCAATGATCCACAGCTATTATGTGAAGCCTATGAATTCACACAACGAAAAATCGATATACACGATGCCACTTCTTTACAATCAAAGGCATTGCTTATTTATCAAGACTTGTTGAAATTTCATTTTTCAGAGCCAAAATTGGATGCACTTGTAGCTATAGATATCGATCGTTTGGGTTTCACTTATCAAAATGCCGTATTTCAGACTAAAGATGAAGTCTACTTAGAGGTTCTACAAAACTCGGCGGAGAATCTGAAACAACATGAAGCCTCCGCTTTGTACACCTATGAAATCGCACGATTGTACCATCAACAGGGTAACACCTACCAAGTCAAGGTAAACGAAGAAAGCCGATGGAAACAAAAAGATGCTTTGGAGCTCTGTGAACGTGTTATCGCAAAATTTCCCGATAGTAGGGCAGCGGACAAGTGCAAAGCCCTAAAATCACAAATTTTGGCCACGAGCCTGCAATTAAATATTGAGCGACACATTCCCATTAAAAAACCTTCACGGTTGTTGGTGAATTATAAAAATCTCGATGGATTACAGCTTACTGCACATAAAATTTCACAGGGCGAACTGAAGGAATTGAACAGCCTGTATCCCCAATCGAAGCAGTTGGCGTTCATTCAAAAACTACCCCTCACCAAAAAATGGGAAGCCAGCGTCAAAAATGAGATGGACTATCGGCAACACAATACGGAAATCTTGTTGCCTCCTTTAGAAAACGGACAGTATGTAATTTTAGCTACCCCAAAAGACAGCGAAAACAAAACCTTTGCATTTAGTCCGGTTCAGGTCACCGATATGGCCTTGATCGAAACCCACACCGCGACACAGTTTATTTATCAGGTCATCGACCGACATAACGGCGAGCCGATTTCAGGGGCCAAGCTTAACTTTTCGTATTTAAGAAATTACAACAAACCTCAGCTAAACAAAACCCTGACTACCGACAAAATGGGAAGGGTCAGCATACCCTTATCCAACGAAAATTGGAGCAATGTCAACGTAGTCGTTTCCCGTTCAGAAGAAAAGGCCTTTTTTGGCGAATACTACATCAATGAAAAGTATGACACCAATCCGAAGTATACCGATTACTCCTGTTTTCTGTTTACGGACCGAAGTATCTACAGGCCCGGGCAACCCCTTTATTTCAAGGGTATCGCCATAAAGAATACCCAAGGTGTATCCGCTATTCTGGAAAATACGCTAGCTACGGTCGAACTCAAGGATGTTAACGGACAAACCGTTGGCACGCAACACTTCAAGACCAACGCATATGGTTCGTTTTCGGGGGAATTTATCCTGCCGAATACAGGTCTAACAGGTAATTTTTCATTACAAGTAAATGCAAAGAAAGTTGCACTGAACGGCCGTACGGATTTTTCGATAGAGGAGTATAAACGACCAAAATTCGAACCTTCTTTCGAGCCTATCACGGAGACCTATAAAGTAAACGACATCGTAACCGTAAACGGAACGGCAACAGCTTTTGCCGGAAGTATGATCACCGACGCTAAGGTTAGCTATCGCGTTAAAAGAGCGGTCTATTTTCCGCGATGGTATTATTGGCATTATCCGTATTATAATAGTACCCCACAGGAAATAGCCCACGGCGAAACTACCACGGATGCCGCAGGTAAGTACGCCATTAATTTTAAAGCCCTACCCGATAACGGCGTATCGAAAAAAAACCTGCCCACTTTTAATTATGAGGTGACCGCTGATGTAACGGACATCAATGGGGAAACGCACAGCGTAACTACATTTGTTACGGTCGGCTACCACGCCCTAACGGCAACTATCAATGTGCCAGACCCTTTGTACAAGGATAAAAAGGACAATCGGTTAACGCTATCTACCAGCAATCTGAACGGACAGTTCGTACCTGCGCAGGGAACGCTTAAAATGTACAGATTAAAGGCTCCCGAACATGTACTGCGACCCAGACCTTGGGCGGCACCCGATTATGCAACTTGGGACAAAGAGGAATTCAAGAAACTATTTCCCCATGATGCTTTTTCCAATGAACATGACCCGATCAATTGGGAGAAAGGAAAGATGGTCTGGCAGGCGAAATTCGATACAGGGAAAGCTACAGAAATCGGAATCGGAGCAATTAAAAAATGGGCTTCCGGGAAATATGTAATCGAATTGGAAACCAGGGACAAGTTTGGGCAAATCGTCAAAGATGTAGCACAGACCACCGTAATCAGTGACAATGACAAAAAGTTGGCTGACAACCAATTGTTCCATATCAAGACCGACAAAGACACCTATAGCGCTGGCGACGACCTAGAAGTGACCTTGTCGTCAAGCGCCACGGATCTTACCGTTTCCGTTTTTGCAGAAAAAGACAGGAAAATAATCGATACGCAGCTGGTTCGTTTGAGCGACAATTCGAAAACTTTTACTGTTCCTGTTACTGTTGATGATTTGGGCGGTTTTGCCATCAATTATAGCTTTTCGGCCTACAATTCGTTTCAGTCGGGTTCTTTGGCAGTTTCGGTGCCCTATCCACCAACAGACCTTGAAATCGAGACGGTAACCTTTCGTAACAAACTGCAACCAGGAACGGACGAAATCTGGTCGTTCAAGATCAAAGGTCCAAAAGGCGATAAAGTTGCTGCGGAATTACTAGCCAGTATGTACGATGCATCATTGGATGCCTTCCAAGGTCATAACTGGAGTTTTAATCCGTTGATGCGGCCTACCTATTACTCGAATAGCTATACCAATGCCAATAACAGTTTTGGCACCAGTTCGTTTCGAACCTATCTCGATAATAAAACCTATAGTTTTAAACCGCAATATTATGATGCGTTCGAATGGTTCGGACTGTACTTTGGAAATAATCTTAGATTCAGAACGATGAGAGGTGCTGCCCCGATGGCTATAAGCGCACCTACTGAAAGTGCAGCTATGGAAATGGAAGCTGACAAAGCAGCTTTGGATGAGGTTGTAACAATTGGGTATGGTAGTACCGAAAATAAAGGCGGTCAGGCAAACAAACCGGAAAAACAGCAACCCAAAGAGGAGCACAACGAAGAAAAAGAAGGACAAGAAACCGCATTCGACGATGTGAAAATCCGTAAAAACCTTCAGGAAACGGCCTTTTTCTTTCCGCAATTGCAAACCGATGAAGAAGGTAATATCTCCTTTAGTTTTACTACTCCAGAGGCACTTACCAAATGGAAATTACAATTACTGGCCCATACCAAATCGTTACAGAGCGCAGTGACCACCTTACAAACCGTAACCCAAAAAGAATTGATAATCATACCCAATGCACCCCGATTTTTGAGGGAGGGCGATGAAATTACCATAAGCACTAAAATCGCAAATCTAACCGACAAGACCCTTTCTGGTCTGGCGAAATTGGAGCTGGTAGATGCTGTAACAGGAAAGAATATCTCAAAAAAAATACTTATTTCTCCTCTCCCGGGGGAGATGCCGCAGGCAGAGGGGGATAAAGATGCAGCAGCCATAGTGGGCCTTGGTGAAGTAAACTTTAGGGTCGACTCATTGAACAACACCCAAGTTTCTTGGCGTTTAAAGATTCCAGAAGGGGTTCAGGCCATACAATATACAATCATTGCCAAAGCAGGTGATTTTAGTGATGGGGAACAGAACGTACTTCCTGTATTGACCAATCGAATGTTGGTTACGGAAACGCTTCCGATGTGGGTGGGCAGCAACCAGACCAAAACTTTTGTTTTAGAAAAATTGAAGGATAATACATCGACTACGTTGCGCAATCACCAGCTAACATTGGAAATTACTTCAAACCCAGCTTGGTATGCGGTACAGGCCTTGCCCTATCTAATGGAATATCCGTACGAATGTAACGAGCAGACTTTTGCCCGATATTATGCGAATACTTTGGCCAGCCATATCGCGAATTCGAATCCTAGAATTCAGGACGTATTTCAACAATGGGCGAACTCCGATGACTTGATCAGTAATCTGGAAAAGAACGAGGAACTGAAATCACTTTTGATCCAAGAGACCCCATGGCTCCGTGATGCTCAATCGGAAACCGAACAGAAAAAACGTATCGCACTTTTGTTTAATTTGGATAAAATGAAGAACGAGCAGGCCACAGCGTTGAACAAGTTGAAAAATAATCAAAAAACGTCCGGGGCATGGGCATGGTTCAATGGCGGTCCGGACAATCGGTTTATCACACAACACATAGTTATTGGTCTGGGGCATCTTAAAAAACTTAATGTCACGTTGAGCGCAGCAGAAACGGAAGTTACCAAACCAGTGATTCAAAAAGCAATCGCTTATCTAGACTCGGAGTTTATAGCCGCGTACAACCGAATGAAGAAGTACGCGACAGATATAAATGAAGATCATTTAAGCCAAACGCAGATAAATTATTTATACATGCGTAGCTTTTTTAAGGAGTTCAAAACCTCTAAAAAGGTAAATGAAATCACTGCATATTACCAAGGTCAGGCCCAAAAGTATTGGACAAAAAAAGGACTCTATTCCAAAGGTATGTTGGTATTGGCCTTACACCGAATGGATGACACAAAGACATCCGCTAAAATATTGAAGTCTTTAAAGGAAAACAGTATCAACTCTGAAGAATTGGGTATGTATTGGAAAGAAAATACTGCTTCATGGCACTGGTATCAGGCTCCGATTGAAACTCAAGCTTTACTTATTGAGGCTTTCAGTGAAATCGAAAACGATATAAAAACTATCGACAATCTCAAAATCTGGTTATTAAAAAATAAACAGACCAACCAATGGAAAACTACCAAGGCTACGACAGAAGCGATCTATGCACTATTGCTACAAGGAAACGAGTGGCTTTCAGTGACGGATGTCGTAGATGTGCTTGTAGGAGGAGAAAAAATAAAACCCACACAACTGGAAAATGTCAAAGTCGAATCCGGCACGGGCTACTTCAAAACTTCTTGGAATGGCAACGAAGTAAAACCTAAAATGGCCGAAGTACAGATAAGTAAAAAAGGGGAAGGTATCGCTTGGGGTGCACTCTACTGGCAATATTTCGAGGATTTGGATAAAATCACTTCAGCGGAGACCCCTTTAAAATTGAAGAAAAAATTATTCTTAAAGAAGAATACGCATACGGGAGAAGAGATTTCAGAAATAACCGAAACAACTGATTTGGAAGTAGGTGATATGGTTCGTGTACGCATCGAACTCCGTTCCGACCGTGATATGGAATTCGTACATATGAAAGATATGCGGGCCGCTGGCTTTGAACCTATAAATGTATTGTCACAATACAAATGGCAAGACGGTCTTGGCTATTACGAAAGCACTAAGGATGCCAGTACCAATTTCTTTTTTGATTACTTGCCAAAAGGGGTTTATGTTTTCGAGTATGACCTGCGTGTAAATAATGCCGGAGAATTCAGTAATGGCATTACGACCATTCAGAGCATGTACGCGCCGGAGTTTTCAAGCCATTCGGAAGGAGTGCGCGTTGAGGTAAGATAGGAAATCATTAACTTCACCAGACAGGCATATTAGCTTACGCTCACTGAAACGGTGGGTTTACCGTGCAAAAGTGAGTATCGCCTAATTAGCGATTTCAAGAACGTAGATTACAGCATAGTTTAGTGGTATACAATTTAAACCAAAGAACTATGAAAACAACATTTAGTATTTCCGTGAAAAAGCCTTGTACCGAAAGATTTGAAGAATTTATAAAAACAGCGAAAGGAGGCTTTTGTACATCCTGCGAAAAAGAGGTTATTGATTTTACCGAAATGTCACAAACAGAACTTATGGATTCTCTCTGTACTACTTCCGCATCAACATATGGTCGATTTAAAAACTCACAAATAGACAGTTATCAAAATAACGTGGATACGATCAAAAATGCCAACTTCTTGACCACAGGTATCGGAACAATGAGTTTTTTACTATTGGTCTTTTGCGCAGTTTCAAAAATGACTGCGCAGCAGACGAGTGATTTAAAAACTAACCAACAAACCGAAATAGGCACCACTCAAAAAAGCGAATTCATCGGTGGAACCATTCAAGAGAGTTATACGGTAAATGGTACGGTAGTCGATGAAGACAATTTGCCTTTGGCCGGTGTCAATGTTGTTCTAAAAGGAACCGCCGATGGCATTACTACTGACTTCTACGGAAAATTCGAGTACCCAAAAACCTTAAAAATAGGTAATGTTTTGATTTTCAGTTACATCGGATATGATACTAAGGAGTACGAAGTAAATTCGAGTAATTCTAAAATCATTAATATCAATATCGCATTTAACGATGCCGATATTGAACTTATGGGCGAAGTAGTTGTCGATGGAATATATACGACGAAACGAACTATTTTTCAGAAGTTTATTGACATTTTCAAAAAGTGAAGAAATCTGTCATTCTCCTCTTTATTGCCGTAACTGTTTTGTCTTATGGACAGCGTTCTGATTTTATCCATTCAGATTTTAAGAAAGCGGATAGTATTGCCTTGCTTCACAAGGGCGCAAGTCTGGCAAACCTACCACTACTTACCTATAAATTGACCGATGGTCTAGCCACTGACACGGAAAAATTCAGGGCGCTTTACACATGGGTCTGTACTAATATTGAAAACGACTATAGCTCATACCTTAGAACTAGCAAAAAGCGCAAAAAACTAGCAGAAAATAGGGAAGCATTTCTGCAGTGGAACAACAGTTTCACACCCAAAGTGTTTGAAAAACTTGTACGATACCGAAAGACCGCTTGCACGGGTTATGCTTATTTGATATGTGAGTTGGCAAGTTTAGCGGATATCGATTGCAAAATAATAAATGGTTATGGTCGTACTGCTACTCTATTTTTAGGCCCTGAGAGTATTCCGAACCACTCATGGAATGCAGTCAAATTGAACAATAAATGGTACCTATGCGATGCTACTTGGTCTGCAGGTCGTATTATCCTTGAAGAGAATGTGGCTGAATTTAAACCCGATTATCACGACGGTTACTTTTTAGCAGACCCGGCCTTGTTCATAAAAAATCATTATCCACTCCAGATAGATTGGGCCTTATTGGGAGAACCACCAACTTTTAATCAGTTCTTAGAAGGCCCTGTGGTTTATAAGGAGGCATTTCAGTGGAGTATTATCCCCATATTACCGGAAAAAATGATAGTTGACACGAAGAAAAACGAGGCCGTACTTTTTAAGTTAGCAGTACCCAATACGTCCCAGGGCAAGGGTATAAGTTTACTTCTGAAAAAGGGGAATTCAAGCCAAACCGTAAACCCTACAATCACCCAGAACCAAAAAGAATACACGCTACAGTATTCCTTTGAAAAGGCAGGTCTTCACGACGTACATATAAAAATGGATAGTACCGTTATTGTTACATATGTGGTCAAGGTAAGGCGAAAGTAAGATTTTGCTATCTAGTATTGACCAATTGGGAAACGGACAAAACTAGAACCGCAAGATTTTACACTAAATTGATATACTACTAACTTTTTATTCATAAGGCATTGTGCCTATAAAATAGGAGTGCTGTATGTTTGGCAATTGAGCCCCATCTAACCAATAGGTTAATTTCATTTTTAGATCGAAACGGGAAAGAACATTTTATAAATAAGAACGCCGAAAATAAAGCCTGAGCCAAGTCCGACTGCAATGATAAGCAAGAGCATTTGCATGGAATTTTGCGGAACGACATTCATCAAAGCAACGGGCGAATTATCCTTATGGATTTCATAGGTATTCATTTTATCGGCCTGCAAACCTTTTCTTTGAGTTATTCGATATTTATTTTGGTCGATGGTGAACGTATGTTCCATACTTTCTTTGCCAGTCTTTTCCGAGATCTTTTTACCGTTCAGTAACACTTTCTCTTTACCAAAAAAAGTTTTGACTATCTCAATTTTATGATTTTCGACATAGTAAATGGCACGCTTAGGCATTCATTAAGATTTACATTAATAATTTGTATCGGTAAAACTCAACTTCCTTTGAAAAAACGCGAGCGGAAATCTACTTCTTTTGTAAAAAAGTATGTAATACACGGTCAGTGCTCAAAAAGAACTGGAATTTTCAGTAGGATACCCAAATTTATAGAATAAAGAAGCGCTTGAAAACGAAAGTTTTTAACAGAAGAAGTATTCTTACAACCTGTGTTTTATTTACGTATTACACTGAAGGATGTTTAGTAGAGGCGTTTATTTTGGCGGAAATTTTGAAAAAACCTTTGCTGTTAAACCTTTCAGCCGTTCTTCGCGTGCTTCGGAGGAAACATTTTCCTTAAAGGTACCTTGGCTAATGGCCTGCCAAAAAAGAGTTTCCTTTTTACTGTCGATGAAATCGAAACGGATTTCACGTTCTAGATTTTGCCCGCCTATCGGAATACCTACGGAAACACCTCCTCCAACATTACTACCTGTTCCGCCAACACCTACACCAACAGAACTGTTTCGTGCTGCCTGAAACGACCTGCTCTGGATATTGATAAAAAAATCGGGATCTTCGGAGAATCGGGCTCCCTTTAACTGCATTTCGGTATCAATCGCATCGAGCAAGCGTTTGGTATCGAGTTCCGATAATCCCGTATTTAAATCGGAATAGTACCCGTACGTACCATAATTCGAAAAATCGGTCTCTTTGTCGTAATCGTAATTGACACGAACGGTGTTGCAGGAAACTAGTAAAATTATAACTAGAAACTGTAAAATAGTTTTCATCACTTTTTAATTAAAAATACGGAATTAAATTGTGATTGTAAGCAGCAAACGTGAAGCTTCTCCTTTAGTACCAAGAAAGAAGCAACCAAACAATATTCTCTTATGCCGGTCAACAGATTGTTTTGCTGTGCTCTTAATTACGAATACATTAACTGTTTAACATCATCCAAAGCCGATCTTTTAATTCGGTAATCCCTTGCTGTGCTACGCTAGAGATAAACATGTAGGGAACCCCTTTTAAATCTTTATCGAGTTCCATTCGCATTTCGTCCATCAATTCTTCATCGAGCATATCGCTTTTTGAGATAGTGACCAAACGTTCTTTGTCCAACAATTCGGGATTGTACCTACGAAGTTCGTCCAAAAGTATTTCATATTCTTTACTAATGTCTTTACTATCCGCAGGAATCAAAAACAACAGTGTCGCATTACGTTCGATATGGCGTAGAAAGTAATGTCCGAGTCCTTTTCCCTCAGCAGCACCTTCAATAATTCCAGGGATATCGGCCATAACGAAACTATGATAATCCCGATGTCGCACAATACCCAAATTGGGTTTCAGGGTAGTAAACTCATAATCCGCGATTTTGGGTTTTGCAGAAGTAATTACGGAAAGTAAGGTCGATTTTCCCGCATTTGGGAAGCCAACCAGCCCTACATCGGCCAAAACCTTTAATTCTAAAATGGCATCGATTTCCTGACCGGAAATACCGGATTGGGCATATCTGGGCGTTTGGTTCGTGCTGGTCTTAAAGTGCCAATTACCGCGACCGCCCATACCGCCCTCGACCAAAATTCTTTCTTCGCCATGTTCGGTGATTTCAAAAAGGACTTCCTGCGTCTCAGGGTTTTTTAATACGGTGCCGAGTGGCACGTCCATATACACATCTTCACCATCGGCACCGCTACTGCGTTGCTTGCTACCGTGTCCCCCATGGCCAGATTTAAAGTGTTTTTTGAACTTGAAGTTGACGAGTGTCCATAAATTTTCGTTACCTCGAATTATTATATGGCCCCCTCGCCCGCCGTCGCCACCATCGGGACCACCTTTGGTAATGTACTTCTCCCGATGCAGATGCACCGAACCCTTACCTCCATTACCCGATTCGGCATGGATCTTAACATAGTCTACAAAATTACCTTCGGTCATAAATAAATTAGGTTTTCTGTCATTCCCGAGAAGTCGGGAATCTGTTCAAGAATCTTTTAGGCCTTTTATAGCATATGGACCAACGTGCAAAAGTAATCAATTCACATCATGCGATTTGGGTTCTCTTTAAAAAGGATTCGCATTGCCTTCTGGTACTATATCCCAAAAATTTGGTCGCTATTTGGCCGGAAGCACTTTCGTATTCACGACCTGACCATCTACATCATAATGCATAAAAGCAATCTTAGGAACATCATCGACTCGGTCTACCTGCACTGCCAGAAATCCGCCTTGCACCCTTAAAAATTCATGTTCGGGTCGTTTATCTTCTTGTTTCCAGCCTTGTGCATGTTCATCACTAGAAGGCCCTTGACTAAACTCAAGAATACCGCTTTCAAGGTCTTTTGACACGTATTGCCAGTGCCGATCTCCATTGACAATGTACATGTTTTTTTGTGTGGCGATAAAGCCACGCAGCCATTTGCCCTCGGCTGCATAGGTGCTATTCGCATGATTGTCCTTTTTTGAATCACGATCAGGACCGATTACGGGCGTGGGCGACATCAAAATTTTAAAGGTGGCATCGGAGCGCGCTACTGATTCTGTAAACCACTGTTTCTGTTCAGAACCCCAAATCGAACTTTCGGGGCTTTTGGTATTATCGGAGTTTCTAAAGATCCGACCTTCAACGAACCAGATTTCCAAATCCTTTCCATAGCGTAAGCTTCTGTAGGGCCTTCTTTCATGGGTAGGTGTTTGTTCGTTCCAAATGGCTATTCCATCCTGAAAAGAAATCTCTCCAAACGGCTGACTTAAAGGCGTGGTATCGTCGTCACCGATATCATGATCGTCTTTCTGAATAAAAAGGGGCGTATCGGCATAAAAGTCGACAAGAGCTGGCCAAGCGTTGATGGCATGCCATTTATGTCTGGCCTTGACCACCGAAGTAGCCATGGGGCCAGGTTTATCGTAGTATACGTAATCTCCGGTCTGACAGTGAAAAAGCGGACTCAATTCCAACATTCGGTCATAAATCTTAAATCCCCGAATGGGATCGTCATAATCCCAAAAATATTGACATGTCGAAGAGGTAAATAACACAGGTACTATCTTTTCTGCGTCGGGAGCGGTTCGAAATTGGCCCTTAATCACCGTAATCGGAGTCTCCGGATTTTTTCTTCCGGAAAGCACTACTTGATACTTTGAATCGGGGTTCAACCCTTCGAAAGTTCTTTTAAACGTATAGTCTTTATAGGAAGAAACGTAGTTCCATCCAGTAGAAATAGTATCCGTAGTGGAGTAGAGCTCAATCTTCACTTCACCGAAAATTCCTGTTACGGCACCGTCCATTTGTGTGACAGGCATGGCATCATCAAAGTCAATCGGGTGCCTCATTGGTGCATCCTCTTGTTTATGCACAATAGGATTTGGTTTTTCCGATTTACAGAGCCTTGTCAAAACGATTGCACTGGTTTCGGTAACCTCTCCGATTTTAAGGCCCGTAGTGAAATAGACTTTTTCCGTTTCATCGGATTGCCCAAAAGAAATGTGGAATACAAATAGAAAAACGGCCGAATAAATATATTTCATAATTTGGTCTTTTGGTGTTATTTGAGAACCGTGCACTAGTAATAAATAAATGATTATTGCATTATTTCAAAAACGGGAGCATCACCACACAGTCGAAGACATTCGACGAGTTGGCGAATTCTATTCATTGCACTTAAAATCAGCATCTTAACTAGTAAGGCCATAGGAAAAAATAGACCAATGCACCTCCGATAAGCACAATAACAGACGCGCAACCCACAAAAAAACAACTCTTGAACACTTCTTTGGTTCCTACAACTTCTTCTCTCATTTGCTCTTTATACGCACTATGCTGTTTTTATCAGAATATAATTTTTCAGTTATTCAATTCTTCAAAATATTTATATCTAGCTTTATAAGCATCGATATCGACCAAACGGGCTTCTTCGCTTTCATAAGATCGCTTTTTCGTGCCATCGATGGCCTGATCGATAGTGGTCAATATTTCATCGTACAACATCATCTTTTCGTAAATTGAAATCTTTGTGTTGTACACCCAGGTATTTTCAGTATTTAATTTTAATGCCTTATCGGCAAGCTGTAAAGCCAAGGGGTAATCTTCTCCCTGAAAATATAGATAAGAAGCGGCACCGGCATACAGTTGCGAAACTTTACTTTTACCAGTCAACAACTCCGTTTTGATTAAGCCCATTATTTCATCATCGGTGGTCGTTTCAATATCAAAAGTAATCTGGGTATTGGCCCAAGACACATACATCTTCGCGTTATTAAGCAAAACATCGACAGCAAAGGTCAAAGTTTCATAATGACGCTCGATCTTTTCTGAAGGCACCGAAAAGCGGGCCAAATCTTTTTGCCTATCGTAGTTATAATGGCCATACAATGTAGTATCGGCATTGATAATAACGACCCAATCATCAGGCATGGGAATGGTAAATACCGAAAAAGTACCAGCAGGTACAGGTTGCCCCTGCACCTTTACTGGTTTGTCAAAACTGATTCGGGTACATTTTCCCGCGCCGGTTCGCCAGACTTTGTTCCAAGGTACTAAACCGCCGTATATTTCTCGATTTCGTACCGAAGGCCGTTCATAGGTCAATTTGATTTTTGTGTTCCCAACAACTTGGGTGATTTTCCCTTCGGGGCTCAATGAGGGGTATGGGTAGTCTTCGTCTTGTGCCTGAATGAAAAGCGCCAGGAAAAGAAAGGCTAGAAACAGAATGTTTTTCATAACAAATTTATTTCCGTTCATGCTAGGGATACGGTCTTAGAATAACTCATTCATGATAATGGAATATCAATCATAAAGGTAACTCCTTTATCCATAGGCAAGACCCATGATCTAGCGGACTCCTCCATTCTATTCGCTCCCAATTTTTCAAGAGCGCGTTGGGAGCGAAAGTTTTTTGGATTTACATAAAAGACCACACGTTCAAAAGATTGTAGCACATAGTTTATCATTAATTTTTTAAACTCCCTATTGTAACGGCCGCCCCAGTAATCACGACTCAAAAAGGACCAACCGATTTCAATAACCGATTCAAGCCTTTCGATTACTCGAAAACGTGAACTGCCTATAATTTGACCTGTACTATTTTGTATGATTACAAAAGCAGCTCTTGATTGCAGTGCCTCATTAAAGAATTGGGTAAAAGCTTCTTGAGTATGGCGATCTTTGTTTTGGTGCTGCTCCCATATTAAGGGGTCAGACGCTACTTTGAACAAAGCTTTAAAATCTCCTTGGTCTAAAGGTCGAAGTGAAATCAAATCATTTTCGAGAATGGGTTGAAGGTCCAAATCCATTACACGGCCTTCCTTTTAAAGCTCCTCGATTACCTTCCCTAAACGATAGGTTATTTCATCAATCGCACCGATACCGTTGACACTATGAAATTTCCCTTGTCCCTCATAGTAGTCCTTCAACGGCGCTGTTTTTTGGTTGTATTCCTCAAAACGGTTACGAATCTTGTTCTCATCTTGGTCATCCGTACGGCCACTAACTTTGCCGCGTTCTAAAAGGCGCAGTATCAATACCTCATCATTGGCCTCCAAAGCAATGGTGGCATCGACTTTCATGCTCTTGGTCTTAAGGAAGGTGTCCAAAGCCTCTGCTTGGGCCGCAGTTCTTGGGAATCCGTCAAATATAAACCCACTGGCATCCGGGTTCTTATCAACCGCATCTTCCAACATTTTTATGGTCACCTCATCGGGCACTAAATCGCCACGGTCCATATATGATTTGGCTAATTTGCCGAGTTCGGTGTCATTTTTCATGTTATACCGAAACAGATCTCCTGTAGAAATATGTTTTAGATTGTACTTTTCTTTCAAAAATTCTGCTTGGGTACCTTTACCGGCTCCCGGTTTTCCAAACAGTACGAGATTGATCATATGCTTTTTGTTTAGTTGGTAAACTTCTTTAAGGTTTCTGCCCAATTCTTTATAATCCAATCCGTAGCCAACAATAAACTTATCAGGTATATCGATGCCCCAATAATCAATTGAATATTCGCCTTTATAAACTTCCGATTTATAGAATAAGCTTGCAATCTTGAATTCCTTCACATTAGCATTTGAAAATAAATGCACCAATTCTTGCAATGTACGGCCAGTGTCAATGATGTCCTCTAAAATAATAACACTTCTACCTTCGATATTTTCCGAAACATCAAGAAGTGTCTCTACGATACCTGTTGAAGTCAGACCTTGGTACGAACTCAATTTTACAAAAGATACTTCGCAGGGGTGCGGATAGTACTTCAAAAAATCGGACACGAACATAAAAGCGCCGTTAAGAACGCCAACGAATATAGGGGTTTCGTCTTTGTAGTCTGCAGCAACTTTTTCGGCCACATTTTTCACGGCAGCCAATATTTGCGCTTCGCTCAAAAAGGGTTTAAAATGTTTATCGTGGAGTTTTATCAAAGCTTAAGAATTTGAAGAATGCCAAATATAGCGTTTTGATTTCTTTTTTTTAATGCCCTACTGTTCGTTTTGGGGGTTATACCTAATTAAACGTATTTTTGCAACAACAACGAAACGTATGCCAACAGAAAATTCAAAAAACTATTTTTCATCAGACTTTACGTTGGGCATTCTTGGTGGGGGCCAACTGGGAAAAATGCTTTTGTACGAGACCAGAAAACTAGATATTCGCACCAAGGTTATGGATGTTTCCGATGAAGCACCTTGTAAAATTGCCTGTAACGTTTTCGTAAAAGGCAGTTTGATGGATTTTGATGCGGTCTATGATTTCGGAAAGGATGTTGACGTATTGACCATTGAAATCGAAAATGTCAATCTAGATGCGTTGGAAAAATTAGAGGATGAGGGCAAAAAGGTATACCCGCCCACTAAGGCATTGCGTATCGTACAGAACAAGGCAAAGCAAAAATTGTTTTACGTGGATAATGACATTCCTACGGCCGATTTCAACCGGTTTGCGTACAAAAGTGAAATCAAGGACAGTATAGAAAACGGAGGAATGAGTTTTCCGTTCATCTGGAAAGCTGCCCAATTTGGCTATGATGGCCAAGGTGTAAAAGTGGTACGCAAAATCGAAGACCTGGACGGATTACCCGCCGGGGAATGTATCGCAGAAGAAATGATAGATTTCAAGAACGAACTCGCCGTTATCGTTTCTAGAAGTGTGAGCGGTGAGGTAAAGACCTATCCCGTGGTCGAGATGGAATTTCACCCTGAAGCCAATCAGGTAGAGTATGTGATCTGCCCAGCTCGTATCAAAACCAAAGTGGCAGAAAAGGCGCAAGAAATTGCTTTAAAAGTGTCCGAAAAAATAAAGCATGTAGGTCTTTTGGCGGTTGAACTTTTCCAGACCAAAGATGATAAAATATTGGTGAACGAAGTTGCGCCAAGACCCCATAATAGCGGCCATTACAGTATAGAGGCAAGCTATACGAACCAATTTGAGCAGCATATTCGGGCGATTCTTGATTTGCCTTTGGGCAATACAGAAAGTAAGGTTGGCGGCATCATGGTCAACTTGGTCGGTGCAGAAGGCTACACGGGTGAGGTCGTCTATGAACATATGGAAGAGATTTTGCGAATGGAAGGTGTGACTCCACATATATATGGCAAAAAACAGACGCGGCCATTTCGAAAAATGGGGCACGTTACCATTGTAAACGAAGATATTGGCAAGGCGCGGGAGATTGCGCAGCGGGTAAAGGAAACTATAGAAGTAATTAGCAAATAATATGAGCAAAGTAGCCATAGTCATGGGAAGCACTAGCGACCTGCCCGTAATGCAGGATGCGATTGATATTTTAAAGGGATTCGATATCGAGGTCGATGTTGACATCGTCTCGGCCCACCGAACTCCTGAAAAATTGTTCGATTTCAGCAAAAACGCACATACCAAAGGTTATACGGTCATCATTGCCGGTGCCGGCGGTGCCGCACATCTGCCCGGCATGGTCGCCTCTATGTCTCCTTTACCGGTTATCGGTGTACCCGTAAAAAGTAGTAATTCTATCGATGGATGGGACTCGATTTTATCCATCCTTCAGATGCCTGGAGGCGTTCCGGTAGCGACAGTTGCCCTAAACGGAGCGAAAAATGCAGGTATTCTAGCCGCCCAGATTATCGGAAGTGCGGATAAATGCGTCCTCGATAAAATCATCCTATATAAAGAAGGCCTAAAGCAAAAAGTTATCGATGGAGCGAAGTCAGTCAACAATAAGAAGTAACAAGTAGAAGAAAAAGTTTCAAGTTTCTTTTGTTTCTTTTTTCGAGAGTACCTAAAAACTTGCCCCCAATGAACACATAAACCTATAAACATTTTTATGAACCCATTATTAGAAAATTTCGATACCGCCCCGTTTTCTCAAATAAAGAACGAACATTTTAAACCCGCTTTTTTACGGGCGATGGAAGATGCCAGAGCCGAAATAGATGCTATTACAGCCAATTCGGAGGCTCCAACCTTTTCAAATACAGTAGAAGCACTAGAATTTTCCGGACAACAACTCGACCGAATTTCTAGCGTTTTCTTTAATTTGAATTCCGCAGAAACGAACGAGGAAATCCAGAAAATAGCGCAGGAAATCTCCCCGCTGCTTTCTGAGTTCAGTAACGACATTACGCTCAATGTAGACTTGTTCAAAAGGATTAAGTCAGTTTTTGGCCAAAAAGATGCATTGAATCTTTCTACAGAGCAAAAAACCCTGCTCGACAAAAAATACAAGAGTTTCAGCAGGAACGGGGCCAACTTATCAGAAGAAAAAAAGAAACGTCTTCGGGAAATCGATACGGAACTCTCCAAATTGAAATTGAAATTCGGTGAGAACATTCTTGCTGAAACGAACAAGTACGAAATGCATCTGATCAATGAAAATGATTTGGATGGATTACCCGATGGGGAAAAAGAAGCTGCCGCCCAATTGGCCAAATCAAAGGATAAACAAGGTTGGATGGTCACTTTAGATTACCCTAGCTACGTTCCTTTTATGAAATATGCCAAAAAACGCGAACTACGCAAAAAACTATCCCTTGCCTTCGGAAGCAAAGGTTTTCACGATGACGATTTGGATAATCAGGAAAACGTGCTGCGAATCGGAAATCTTCGTCACGAACGTGCTAATTTACTGGGATACAAGACCCACGCCCACTTTGTACTCGAAGAGCGTATGGCGGAGACGCCGGGAAAAGTGCATGGTTTTTTGAACGAGCTTTTAGAAAAAGCGAAACCTGCTGCGGAACGCGAATTCAAACAACTCGAAGATTTCGCGACGGCACTAGATGGTATCGACAGCTTGCAAAAATGGGACGGGAGTTACTATTCCGAAAAATTGAAACAGAAATTATTCGATCTCGATGACGAAAAACTGAAACCTTATTTTAAATTGGAAAATGTTATTTCTGGTGTTTCCAAGGTTGCCGAAAGATTGTTCGATCTACAGTTCGAAGAGGTTTTCGATATTGAAAAATATCATGAGGAGGTCATGACGTTCAGGGTTTACGATTTGGAACGAAATTTTATTGCGCTCTTTTATGCCGATTTCCACCCGAGGAAGGGAAAGCGAGGTGGCGCTTGGATGACTTCCTTTAAGCCACAGTACAAAAAGGACGGGGAAAATGTACGTCCACATATCTCCAACGTATGTAATTTTACCCGTTCCACCCCTAGCAAACCATCCTTATTAACCTTTAACGAGGTAACAACATTGTTTCATGAATTCGGCCACGGACTGCACGGCATGCTTGCCAACACGACCTACCCTAGCCTATCGGGCACATCGGTCTTTTGGGACTTTGTAGAGCTGCCCAGCCAAATGCTGGAAAATTGGTGCTACGAAAAAGAGGCTCTTGAACTTTTTGCGACACATTACGAAACAGGACAATTGATTCCCATGGAACTCGTTAAAAAAATCAAGGAGTCCGCTACGTTTCAAGAAGGCATGCAGACCTTGCGCCAATTGAGTTTCGGACTGTTGGACATGTCTTGGCACGGCACCGACCCTTCTAAGATTACCGATATCAAGACACATGAAACTAAAGCTTTTGAAGGCACAAAATTGTATCCGGACACGTCAGAAACGTGCATGAGCACAGCTTTTTCGCATATATTTCAGGGTGGTTATTCTTCGGGGTACTATAGTTATAAATGGGCAGAAGTTCTAGATGCCGATGCCTTTGCCTACTTTAAGGAAAAAGGAATTTTCAACAAGGAGGTTGCCAAAAAATTTAAGGATAACGTGCTTTCTAAGGGCGGTACGGAAAATCCGATGGTGCTGTATAAGCGTTTCAGGGGAGCTGAACCTAAGGTGGAGGCATTACTTGAAAGAGCAGGGTTATTAACGTAAATTAATTGTAAATTCTTACGAAAAGAGCAAAAAAATATTCGGATTCAGTTATGAAATGTAAGTTTATTCTCATACCTTTATATCTCATAAGTAGGTTAAAAAGGTTATATCAAAAAGTAATTTTTTTGACGTTAAAAGAGGGCGTGGGGACGCCCTCTTTTTTATTTGTATTCCCTGAATTCCGAAAATCTCTTTTTTTGGTAGGTTAAGTTTATGGATAATTTTTTCCGATTTCTTTCTTTAGTAAGAGGCTTTAACGAACTTTTTAAAAACTAAGCATATGATTTTATTTGTCGATATGGACGAGGTGATGGCAGACACCTATGGGGCACACATCGAAATCTACAATCGCGATTTTCAGGAATGTTTGACACTTGACACCTGCTTGGGCCATGAAGTATGGCGCACCGTACCCGAAGACAGGCAATCAAGCGTGCGCAACCATGCACGAAACCGAGGCTTTTTCCGTGACTTGAGACCCATTGTCAATAGTCAGGCCGTATTGAAAAAATTGAATGAAAAATATGAAGTCTATATAGCCTCTGCGGCAATGCAGTTTCCTAACTCATTAGAAGAAAAGTCTGACTGGCTCGATGAGTACTTCTCGTTTATCCCCTGGCAAAAACGAATTTTATGCGGCGACAAACATGTATTACGCGGTGATATTCTAATAGACGATCGCAGTTACAACCTTGAAAACTTTGAAGGCAGAACGTTCTTATTTACCTCACCACATAATATTCACACAAACGGTTACGAGCGCGTCGACACTTGGCAGGACGTGGCGAAAAAGCTACTTTAGAAACTGTTTTCAAATATGTATATTATTTTCTCTCTCTCGCTATAAAGGCGTCATAACCACCTTCTAAATCAATTACTTTTTCAAAACCAAGCGAATCAAGAACATGGGCAGCTTTTGCACTGCGTCCTCCCATTTTACAATACACATAGACCGGTTTTCCTTTGTCGGCCGTTTTAAATTTTTCCACAAAATCGTTTGTGAACCAATCTATGTTCACCGCGTTATCTAGATGGCCTGCTTCAAACTCTTTCGGCGTACGTACATCTATCAATATCCCGTCATTGATATCCTTCTGTGAAAATTCTGTGATATGTTTTGATTTACTTTGGGCACATCCCAAAGTGAGGGAACATAGAAGTAGAAGTATACTATAAAATCTCATAAGTTTTTAGTTTAATCAAAAATAACAATTATGGCGGCATTAAGGTATCAAGAGAGTAAGATAGAAAATATGAAGGTCATTACATCAAATTCACGTAATTTTGATAACGACAATGAAAGTATGGCAGAAAACCAGCTACATCCCAACACTTGGGTAGATGCATATGCAGATTACCTCTTTAATTATGCAATAGGTCGTATTAGCGATGCCGAGATTGCAAAAGACCTCGTACAGGAAACATTTTTGGCAGGCCTGAAATCGGCAAAGAACTATAAAGGGGATGCCGCAGAACGTACTTGGCTAATAGCCATTTTGAAACGAAAGGTCATCGACCACTATCGAAAGACCAATTCAAAAAAGGGTAAGGCGGAAGTACGAATGAACTACAGCTCACAGAGCGATGCCGAAGGCGATTGGCTAGAAGAACAAGTGGCAGATCCCTTTAGCACCTTTGAAAACAGTACCATTGAGAATGAAGAACTAGGGCTCGCCATACAATCGTGTATCAGCAAATTACCTAAGAAACAAGCCATGGTTTTTACAATGAAAACCATTCGGGGAATTAGCACCGAAGATATTTGTAATGAACTTGAAATTAATCCGTCTAATTTGTGGGTAATGATTCACAGGGCCAGAACGGCCTTGATGGGCTGCCTTAACCAAAACTGGTTCTAGTTTGTGTTCAGTTGTTTCTGTCGGTTAAGCCGTCATAATTTTTTGTTAGGTCAAGACAGAAAATTAGTCCATAGTGGCAACCACAGAATCATTTTTTAACGAGGAACTAACGAAAAAGAACTAGGCCGGGGCCAAATAAAACAGACTTAATACAACGCCAATCATGATTTCTTGCGAAAAAGCCGCTATTATTTGCAATAAGACCCAATACCGGGAAGCCACATTTATGGAGACGGTAAAATTGCGGTTTCATCTTTTGATGTGCAATACCTGTTCAAAAAATACCAAAGAGAATACGCACCTGACTACGCTTTGTGAAAAAGCTAATCTTCATAGTCTTTCGGAGCAAGAGAAGCATAAAATGAAACAACAATTAGAAAAGCAGAATTAGAATAGTCGTTGCAGTGCCAACAAAAGAATCCACCACACTATGGGAATTACCTCGACCCAAAATGAGGCGAAATAACTACTTTGGTTACGTTTCGTAACAAACATCAGAGCCCCTAAAACTAAGAAAAGGACACCGGTACTGATAACATCGGCCGTGGTTATCGAATCTTTTAAAAACACCGAAAAGAAAAACGGTAGCGTAGCAAAAGCACCCAAAGTTTTAGTTCTATCAACCCCGTAACGTTGTGGAAGGGTTTTTAGTTCTGGATTGTCATACACTAAATCACGGATTTCAAAAGGCACCATCAGGATCAGAACAAATAGAAATCGCTGTACGGTTTCTATGCAAATATCCCAAAAGTTGGGTCCTCCTTCGGAAATAGCCGGCAGAATTACGGTCGCTCCTGACCAAACGAGTGCAACTACGAAAACTTTCAAGCCACCCCAGCTTCTTAGCTTTTTTGAATGCGGTAGCACGGGTACTGCATATAAACCGGTTAAAACCAATAGACAAACAATGCAGATCCAAACATCAATTTTTAGAAAAATGGAATGATAGGCCGCAAGACCAAAGGCGATAAAACTAGCGAACTGTATGTTTCTATGGTATCGATTGGCGACGAGAATATACTTCTCTACCTCTACCCCATACTTCACAAAATTATAGCATGTAACCGTACCGAAAAAGAGAAACCAAGAGAGATGTGCATCGACCGGAATGTTTAATGTAAGGCCAGTGACGTTGACCAAGGCAAAGACCGCAAAAGCAGCATGTACGCTGGCATCTAAATAAAAGTCGAAAACGCGTTGCGCCAGGTTCATTGAACAAAAATAACCAAACTGTTTATAACCCTTGATTTTGGTTAAAAACTTTCCGGTCGTTCAACGATAAATCAACTATTTTCAAGCAATTAATCCTTAATTTTACACATCTTTTTATGGAAAGTTTATGAGGACAGATGTATTTGCGTCACGCCATATTGGTGTCAGAGAAGAAGACCTTCACCACATGCTCCGAACGGTCGAAGCCGAAAGTTTGGAACAATTGATTTATGAGACCATTCCGGTTGATATTCGGTTAAAAGAACCTCTGCAGTTGAATGCCCCAATGAGTGAACACAAATTCTTGACACACATGCAAGAACTGTCGGAGAAAAATCAAGTTTTTAGGTCCTATATCGGGCTGGGTTATCACGAAAGCTTGACGCCATCCGTTATTAAAAGAAATATCTTGGAAAATCCCGGTTGGTACACTGCTTATACACCCTATCAGGCAGAAATAGCCCAAGGGCGTTTAGAGGCCCTATTGAACTTTCAGACCGTTATTACCGACCTCACTGGTATGGAGTTGGCCAATGCATCGCTTTTAGACGAGAGTACGGCAGCGGCCGAGGCAATGACAATGCTTTTCGATGTACGAAGCCGCAATCAAAAAAAGAAAGGAATCTTGAAGTTCTTTGTTTCTGAAGAAGTTCTTCCGCAGACTCTTTCATTGCTCCAAACACGTGCTATCCCATTAGGTATTGAATTGGTAATGGGCGACCATAAGGAATTCACTTTTGGAATGGATTATTATGGAGCATTACTACAATATCCTGGAAAATATGGTCAGGTGTATAATTACTCGGGTTTTGTGGCCAAAGCCAAAGAGAATGACATTAAAGTTGCTGTCGCAGCAGATATTCTCAGTCTTGTGCTGTTGAAACCACCCGGCGAATTTGGGGTAGATGTAGTCGTGGGTACTAGCCAACGTTTTGGTATTCCATTGGGGTATGGAGGCCCACACGCCGCTTTTTTTGCGACCAAAGAAGAATATAAAAGAAGTATTCCGGGCCGTATCATCGGGGTCACCAAAGATACCGATGGCAAGCCTGCCCTTAGAATGGCCCTCCAAACTCGCGAGCAACACATTAAACGCGACAAAGCCACTTCTAACATCTGTACCGCCCAAGTACTTTTAGCAGTCATGGCGGGGATGTACGCCGTTTACCATGGCCCTAGAGGATTAAAATATATAGCGAATAAAGTACATGGCATTGCCAATACACTGGTAAGTGCTTTAGAAAAAATGGGACTTTATCAAACGAACACGGCTTATTTTGATACTATTGTTGTCAAGGCCGATGTAAAGGCAGTTAGACCGATTGCTGAAAAAAGCGGAGTGAATTTTTTATATGTCGGCGACGATACCATATCCATAGCGGTAAACGAAGCTACATCTATAAGTGACCTACAACAGATTATTACCGTTTTTGCAGAAGCAATTAAAAAGGATGCCCCAGAAATACATGAAGTTCTTAGCAAATCAACAATAGAAGCGAATGTGCGGCGAAACTCTTCTTTTTTAGAAAACAAGGTATTCAACACCTACCATTCCGAAACCGAATTGATGCGATATATTAAAAAACTGGAGCGCAAAGACCTGTCGCTGAACCATTCTATGATCTCTTTGGGAAGTTGTACTATGAAGCTCAATGCCGCCTCCGAAATGCTGCCGCTGAGTATGGCACGCTGGGGTAACGTTCATCCGTTTGTTCCTGTTGAACAGGCTGAAGGCTATCAAATTATTTTAAAAGAATTAGCGAAAGACCTTTCTACCATAACCGGTTTTGCCGACACCTCACTACAACCCAATTCCGGAGCTCAGGGCGAATATGCCGGCCTAATGACGATTCGAGCGTATCATGAATCGAGAAATGAAGGCCATCGCAATATTTGTATCATTCCCGCATCGGCACATGGTACCAACCCGGCTTCAGCCGTAATGGCAGGCATGCAAGTTGTAGTCACCACGACCGATGAAAAGGGTAATATCGATGTTACCGATTTAGAAGAAAAGGTGGAGAAGCACACTGATAGTTTAGCAGCCTTGATGGTTACCTACCCTTCTACGCACGGCGTTTTTGAGTCGTCGATAAAACACATTACGAAATTGATTCATGACCATGGCGGCCAGGTCTATATGGATGGTGCTAACATGAACGCACAGGTCGGCTTGACCAATCCGGCGACTATTGGTGCTGACGTCTGTCATCTTAATCTACATAAAACTTTTGCTATACCCCATGGTGGAGGTGGGCCGGGTGTTGGGCCCATCTGTGTGGCCGAACAATTGGTTCCGTTTTTACCGGGAAACCCGGTTATTAAAACAGGAGGTGACAAAGCCATCACTGCAATTTCGGGAGCCCCGTGGGGCAGCTCTCTAGCTTGTTTAATTTCTTATGGATATATTAAGATGCTAGGGGAAAAAGGCCTTAGGCATTCAACAGAAATCGCCATTTTAAACGCCAACTATATCAAACATAAACTCAGTGGTAAATACGAGGTGCTTTACACCGGAGAAAAAGGTCGTGCGGCCCACGAAATGATTATCGATTGTCGCCCCTTCAAACAAAATGGCATCGAAGTGACCGATATCGCAAAACGTTTAATGGACTATGGCTTTCACGCTCCAACGGTATCCTTTCCGGTTGCGGGTACGGTCATGATCGAGCCAACCGAAAGTGAAGGTCTGTCCGAACTTGACCGATTTTGTGAAGCAATGCTATCCATCCGCGAAGAAATCGACATGGCATCCAACGAAAACGCAAATAATGTCTTACGAAATGCACCGCACACGTTGGCTATGGTCACCAACGATACTTGGGACTTCCCTTATAGTAGACAAAAAGCAGCTTTTCCTTTGGCCTATATATCAGAAAATAAGTTTTGGCCATCGGTCCGAAGGGTAGATGATGCATATGGAGACCGTAATTTGATATGTACCTGTGCGCCTATTGAAGCTTATGCGGAGGCTGAGTAATACTCGAATAATCGATACATTCAAGACTTTTTTATAATATGGAAAGGCTTTTTTTGATACTTACACTTAAAGGAAACTTCCTTGAACATCGTAATAGGTCTTATGCATGCATAAGAGTACTATAGCTTTGTATTACCTTTAGAGGTCTAAGCCAACCATACATACTATGTCTATCGGAATTACAGGAACAGGAAGTTATATTCCACCCAAAGCCATCGCTAACAAAGATTTTGAGCAGCACGAATTTTTAAACTCCGACGGCACACCATTAACTCACTCGAACAATGTAATTATTGAAAAGTTCAAGGCTATAACGGGTATTGGTGAAAGACGTTACGTCGGGCCTAAATTGAATACCTCGGATATTGCATTTCTTGCGGCCGAAAAAGCCATTACGGATGCAGGTATCAACAAAGAAGAACTGGACTATATCATATTCGCCCATAATTTTGGGGATGTAGCGCACGGGCAATCCCAGGGCGATACATTGCCTAGTTTGGCGACACGGGTCAAACATCATTTACGCATTAAAAACCCGAAATGTGTGGCCTACGATATACTGTTCGGTTGTCCGGGATGGATAGAAGGCGTCATACAGGCCAACGCATTTATTAAAAGTGGTATTGCAAAAAAGTGTCTGGTCATTGGTGCCGAAACATTATCGCGCATCGTAGATCCATACGATCGAGACTCTATGATCTATTCCGATGGTGCAGGAGCTACCATTATAGAAGCCAAAGAAAATACCGGACAGATTTTGGCGCACGCCAGTGCCACCTTTGCTTATGAAGAGGCCTATTTCTTATTTTATGGCAAATCGTATAACGATTCAAAAGACAAAACCAAATACATTAAAATGTACGGGCGAAAAATCTACGAGTTCGCCGTAACCCAGGTGCCCAAAGCAATGAAGGATTGTTTGGATGAAAGTGGTTTAGGCATCGATGACGTCAAAAAGATATTCATACACCAAGCCAACGAAAAAATGGACGAGGCTATTGTCAAGCGCTTCTACAGATTGTTCGATAAGGAAATGCCCAAAGATATAATGCCCATGAGCATAGGAAAACTTGGCAATAGCTCGGTAGCAACAATTCCGACCCTCTTCGATATGGTTCGCAACGGAAAATTAGAAAACCAACAAGTACAAAAGGGAGATGTTGTTATCTTTGCCAGTGTCGGTGCTGGTATGAACGTAAATGCCATTGTCTACAAAGTCTAAATTTGATTTGGGTTTCTGTAGTTTCAAATTTATAAACCTGAAATCCGAAATCTGAAACTTGAAAAAAGATGTACGAGAAGACCTATCCGAGTAAACGTTTTCAACATACGTTATCCTTCCTGCAAAAACATATTTCGATCAATGAGACCATTTTGGATCTAGGTGTCGAAAATCCGTTTTCAGAAATAATGGCAGAGCAAGGCTATCAGGTAGAAAACACAAAGGGAGAAGATTTGGATTTGGATTTCTCATCAGTTAAAGATTCTAGCGCAAAAGTGGCAACCGCTTTCGAAATTTTCGAACACTTATTGGCACCCTTCAATGTATTACAGCAGATAAAAGCGGACAAACTGGTGGCCAGTATTCCTCTAAAATTATGGTTCTCCCCAGCTTACCGAAGTAAAACAGACCCTTGGGACAGACATTACCACGAATTCGAAGATTGGCAATTCGATTGGCTTTTAGAAAAATCGGGATGGATAATAAAAGACAGGACCAAATGGGCCAATCCTGTAAAGAAAATAGGATTAAGGCCTTTACTACGTAGTTTCACTCCTAGATATTATATCGTTTATGCCATAAAAAATGACGAATGATAGATAAAATAATAGTGTTAAGTTGCATCAAATAAAAATAAGAATGACATGAATTTGCTTTAAGTTTTTTCTTTAAAAGCAACGTTCAATTCGAGTTTCAAATTTGCACTGGCGATTGAGCTTTTGCACATTCGAATTCGTAATTTCACTTTTTGGCATTAATTTCCATGAATTACTATATTGTCATTCCCGCTCATAATGAAGAAGGTTTTTTGGCCAACACCCTAAATTCTGTATTGCGGCAATCACTTCAACCTAAAAAGGTAATTGTAGTCAATGATAATTCTACGGATGGCACCGAAGCTATTATAGATGAATTTCTAGCCCTGAGTCCCATTTTCAAGAAACTTAATACCCGTTCTTCTACAGAACACCTGCCGGGAAGTAAGGTCATAAATGCATTCAATAAGGGGCAACATCTTTTGAACGTAGATTACGATTTTTTGGTAAAGTTGGATGCAGATGTCATTTTACCCGATAACTACTTTGAAAAAATTGCTTATATCTTTAAAGGCCAGCCGACGGTCGGAATCGCTGGTGGGTTTGTCTATGAAAAGGATGTAAAAGGAGAATGGCAACTAAACCACCCGATGAACAAAAACCATGTACGAGGTGCCTTCAAAGCCTATTCAAAGAGTTGCTTCAAAGCGATAGGAGGACTACGAAACGCCATGGGTTGGGACACCGTCGACGAGCTTTTGGCGGCATACCACGGTTACGATATTTATACCGACGATTCGCTAAAGGTTAAACACCTAAGGCCCACAGGAGGGGCCTATGACCAGAAAGCCAAACTTTTGCAGGGAAAGGCTATGTACACCATGCGTTACGGGTTCTGGATAACGGTCATCGCTTCACTTAAAATGGCGATGAAACAATTAAAACCAAAGGCTTTTGTGGATAACATGTATGGATACTTCCAAGCTCAAAAAGAAAATAAGTCTTTTCTGGTCACTAAGGAAGAAGGGAAATTTATTCGTAAGCTTCGCTGGAAAAACATGAAACGAAAACTACTTTAGGACTCTTCGTAAAAATGAAAAAACGCCCACTGCAAAGTGGGCATTTTTTCATTTATTGTTTGATTCTTTTCTTAAATACCGAGTTCTTTCTTTACATCGGCTAATAAATCTTTGCCATTGGCCACTATCAGTCCGCCACCTTGTTGTGCATCGATAACATAATCGAAGCTCTGCTCTGAGGCCACTTTTTCGATAGCTGCTTTGGCCTTATCTGAAATTGGCGCAAATAATTCTTGTTGCTTTTTCCGAAGTTCTTGTTCGGCAGCTTGCTGGGCCTCCTGTATATTTCTCTCAACCCCTTGAAGTTCGAGAGCCCTTTTTTCGTTTTCTTCCTTAGTTTTCCCATCCACTTCGTTTCGGTACTGCGTAACCTTATTTTGAAGTTCTTTCATCGAACTTTCGATGTCTGCTTGATAGGTTTGCGATAATTTATTAAGTTCTGCCTCGGCGGTCTTCATCTCGGGCATGCCGGTCAACAACTGAGTTACATCAATATGTGCTACCTTGCTTTGTGCGTTGACAAAACCAGTGAATGCTACAAACAATACTAAGGCTGTGGCAATTTTCTTTACGTTTTTCATGATACTGATTCTAATTAAAAATATTTGAGTATTAATTTATAGTTACTTTTCATTTGTCGTTTCGAGGCAAGGAGCAATCTTTTGAATTTATGTTCTAAAGTGACAGTTCACTTCACTTTGTTCGTGAAGACGAATTAATTTTCACTATTATCTTCATTCTCATCACCTGACTGCTTTCGCTCTTCTAATTTCTCTACTCTTTTCGCTTCACGCTCTTCCAATAATTTCTTTCTTCGCGCCTCGTAAGCTTTTTTACGTTCTTCACGCAATTTTAACTGTTCCGCTCTTTTTTCGTCTGCCGTTTTTACCCGTGCTTCCTCCGCCAACTCTGCTTTTTCTTTTCGTTCTTTGAGCGCGGCGTTCATTTCCTCCTCAGCGGGTTCTCCTTCGAAATCGTCCAATTTACTTTTACCAGCTTTCTTTTTAGGTTTGCTTATCTTTCTGGTTCGTGATATACCTCTCAAAACTAAGTCACTGATGTCGTGTCGATTTTCGGAGTACAACATTACGACATCCGCGGATTTATCGAAAATAAAATCATATTTTTTATTGGCCCCTATCTTTTGAACTTCATTAAACACCTGATCTTGTATCGGCTGTATCAACTGTCGTTTCTGCAATACCAGGTCTCCTTGAGGTCCGAATCGGTTTTGTTGGTACTCTACTGTTTCTTTTTCCAGTATCTGTATTTCCTCTTCCCGTTCAGTAATTAGCTCATCGGTCAATAATACGCGTTCGGCCATCAAATCTTTCTTCATCTGGTCGACCTCACTTTGTTTCTGCTCGACCTCGACCTTCCACTTTTCGACTTTGCTCGCCAATTGTTCGTTAGCATCTCGATACTCTTCTACGTTCTCCAAAATATACTCCATATCTACGTAGGCGATCCGAACTCCTCGCTGCGCAAAGATATAGGATGAAAACATGGTCAGGGCCAATACTAAAAGAACGTTTGATTTAGTTTTCATTTCATAATCGTTTTATCCAATAGAAAATATCGTGCCAAAATTACTAAAACTTTTAAAATGAACGTTTTAGCCTTTGTTACGATTCTTTACATTAAAACTGTTGGCCGATAATGAAGTGAGTTTGCCATCCGCTAGGCCCTTGGCCTGCCGATTGTGGTCGCAGGTCTTCGTCGAACCCATAACCAAAATCTATGCCCAATAACCCGAATGCCGGCATAAAAATGCGCAGCCCCACTCCGGCCGATCGTCTTATTTCAAACGGATTAAACTCTTGAAAATTGTTGAACGCTTGACCTCCTTCTAAGAAAACAAGCCCATAGATGGAAGCCGAAGGTTTTAGGGTCAATGGATACCGAAGTTCAAGCGAAAATTTGTTATACACCAATCCACCTTCTTGCTGTCCAGTTACTGGACTAACTGGCGTAAGGGACTGATTCTCATAACCTCTCATTTGTACGACATCCCTGCCATCGAGCGTAAAATTACCAAGACCGTCGCCCCCAACAAAGAAACGTTCAAATGGTACATCGCCCACATCATTATTATAATTGCCCAAGAAACCGAATTCGGCGTTGGTGCGCAGCACCAAATCACCAAATAAGGTCGTATACCAATCTGCCTTAAATTTGAGCTTATAGTATTCGAGCCACTTGAACCTTTCTTGGTCGATTTCCTCTAATTCTTTGGTTTCTTCCGGAGTAAGGGGCAGCCCTTGTTGTGCGCGTTCGGCTTTTAATTGCGTTAATTCTGCACTGCGATCTCGAAGAGATGCATAATCCTTGTCGCTAAAAAGAGAGTAAGGTGGGGTGAATTTTGCGGAAATTTCAAAATTAGAGCCGCTTCTTGGAAAAATACGGCCGCCACCAGTGGCATTTCTTGAGATGCCCAACGTATAGGCCAATGAATTCGATTTTCCATTTCCAAAATTGAACAATCCAATATCATAATTGTTGAATTCGTACAGCTGATAGCTAAGTGAATGCGAAATGGTAAAGAAGTCATCTGGCCATTGTACCCGCTTTGCAAGACCGGCCGAAACACCTGTAATAGCGAAACCTACGTTTTTATCGACCTCAATTCTACCTTGACTGGAATTAGCATAGTCCACCCCAAACTGCTGTGTTCTTGACAGGTTCAAACTAAACCTGACGGGCTTTTTTCCACCCATCCAAGGTTCGGCAAAATTTAGACTGTAGACGCGAAAGGTTCTACTTGCTTGTACCCTCATCGCAAAGGTCTGCCCATCACCCATGGGTACCGGCTTGTATTCCTTGCCCTTAAGTATGTCCTTTATCGAGAAATTATTGAACGAAAGCCCCAAGGTACCTATAAACCCTCCTCCTCCGTAACCACCCTGAAGTTCAATTTGGCTTGAACCCGATTCTACTAAGTTCCATTTTACATCAACGGTACCCTCGTTCGGATTTGCATTCTGAATATCGGGCTTAATCTGCTCTGCATCAAAATACCCCAATTGCTGTAGTTCACGAATAGTTCGAATGATATCGCTTTTATCGTACTTATTACCGGGTCGCGTTCGTAACTCCCTGTAGACCACATGATCATTTGTACGGTCATTACCAACAACATCGACATGGTTCAAGAAGGTCTCCTTACCTTCTATGATTCTGATCTCAAAATTAATCGTATCGTTCTGTGCCGATATCTCAACTGGGTTAATCGACGAAAACAGATAACCATTGTTCTGGTAAAGATTGGTCAAATCTTCGGCATCTGGCTTTGAATCATCTGCTATACGCTCGCGAAGCAATACACCATTATAGGTATCACCCTTCTTAATGCCCAAGACAGCAGCCAACATACGGTCTGTATACACGCTATTACCAATAAAATTGACGTCTCCGAAATAATACTTATTACCTTCCTCAATTTCGAACTTCAGATTGATATTGTTTTCATCGACTTTGATAATGGAGTCGCTTACAATACGTGCATCTCGGTAACCGTTCTCGGCATACTTATCAGCTAAAAGGTTCAAATCGTTCTGGTAATCTTCTTCAATGAACTTTGATTTTTTCCAGAAACGCAAAAACCGCTTTTCTTTAGTTTTCTTAAAGGCTTTTTTCAATTTTCCATCGGAAAGTTGCTCATTACCCTCAAATATCATGCTCTTAATCTTTACTTTATCACCCTTGTTGACATTGATTACCATCTTTTGCGCATTGGTCTCAGTGGTATCATTAGCGACGATAATAGTCACATTAGCATTCAACAAACCTTTCTTTTTGTATTTGTTCTCTAAATAGTTCTTGGTATTGGCGATTAAGCTTTCCGTAATTTTTTTTCCTTTTTTTAGATCGGTATCCTTGATTATTTCATCTACCTTTTTAGGTTTGACGCCGTTAATCTTTACACCTGAAAGCGTTGGTCTCTCGGAAATATTAAGTTCTAAAAAAACTTTATCGCCTTCGATATTTGTTATATAGAAATCGATATTTCGGAAAAGCTCGAGACCCCATAATTTATTTATGACCGCACTGATTTCGTCACCGGGCACCGTAATTGGCTGACCGACCCTCAAACCCGTATAGGTCATGACCGTCTGCTCGTTATAACTTTGCAGACCGGTAACCTCAAGACCACCCAAAATATACTTTTTACCGTCTTCAAAAGAAAGCTCTTGCGCGGTTGTAAAAGTAGTAATGAAAAGTAGGAGGAGTATTAGTAAGGGTTCAAAGGACATGAACCTTTTCATATCGTTATTTGAGTTGTTCGCTAGTTTTTCCAAATCTTCGTTCTCTATTCTGGTAACTTTTAATGGCCTTTGCAAGATGTTCGCCACTAAAATCGGGCCAAAATACATCAACGAAATATAATTCCGCATAGGCTATCTGCCAAAGTAAAAAATTGCTAATCCGATGTTCCCCACTGGTACGGATCAGCAAATCTACATCGGGCAAATTGTGCGTGTAAAGATGGGTATTAATAATGGTTTCATCAATACTTTCAATTGAAATTATATTATTTTTAACTTTGGCACTGATTTGCTGCACAGCGTTCTTTATTTCTTCGCGCGCACCATAACTTAAGGCCAAGGTAAGTGTCATTCCGGTATTATTACTTGTTTTTTCCATCACCTCTTTAAGCTCTCTAAAAGCTTTTTTAGGAAGTAATGCGATATCACCTATAGTGTTGAGCTTGATGTTGTTTTCAGTGAAGGTCTTTAGCTCCTTTTTCAAGGAAGATACCAGAAGTTTCATTAGGGTATCGATCTCCAATTTAGGCCTCTTCCAATTTTCAGTAGAGAAAGTATATAAAGTTAAGCAACCAACACCGAGCTTAGCACAGTTTTCTACCGTATTTCGAACTGCGTGCACCCCGTTTTCATGACCAAAGATCCTGTGCTTGCCCCGTTGTTTAGCCCAACGGCCATTACCATCCATAATTATGGCAATGTGTGATGGTAAGTTTTGTTTATCTATCTCTTCGAAAATGTCCATAATAAATCAATCATACTATTCTGAACATAAAACGTAGTGGTGCTTGATCGGCCTCATTCGAAACAGTCCATACATGGTTTTCTGCCGAAGGTGTAAGTTAAGGTTAATCCTGAGAAAACGTACCAATCGTCATTAAAAATATTGCCAAACTGAAGGTCTCCCAACTGTTCGCTAACGTTCAATTTGGTCGGGTTACTGGCATCCAGGTTATCTGTGAAGGTGTAGCGCGCTCCGATTTCTGCACCTAAAATAAAAAATTGGTTCAAACGTAATTTGGCACCTACTGTCATCGGAATGGCAAAAGAACCATCTTTCTGGCCAACATCTAATAGCTGGCCAGCGTCGAAGTAATTATAGTCATATCTGAAATAAGTAACTCCGGTGTATAAGTAAGGGGTAAACGCAGGGCCCAATTTATGCAGGTTGTATTCGACGAAATTGAATTCAAGCCCAGCGGAAGCTTCTAAAATCGAGTTGTCGACAACATACCCTCGCTGTTTTCGAGAAGGGCTGTTCGATTTTGAATCGTCGGCCGTAAATTTCCCATAAATAACACTCGCCCGCCATGCATAGCGCTTGGCCTTGTTCCATTTGAATAATCCGCCAAAGGCAATGTTTGATGGCAATATATAATTGGTGCGCCCTACATCACCGATATTATTAGCGCCGCCGGCGAAAAGACCTACCTCATAGGTCTGGGAACTTGCTTCACCAAATGCGCATAGCAGCACCACGATAATGAATTGCTTCATAAATAGTATAGTTTGCGAATATAACAATTACGACCAGCTGTTATATTAATGTTCTCAATTGATAAACAGTATTTGCGATTATTTATTGTCTGCCAAATGCTCAATTGCGGCGATCTTCACCCCATAACAATTTGTTCCGCAACGTTTTTAGAAAACTCTCTGAAGTATATTCAACCATTTTAATGGCGAAGTCAGCTTTCTTTATTAAAATCTCTTTGCCGTTTTCGACTGAAGCTATCCTTGAATCTAACGAAATCAGGTGGTTCTCTTCCCTGCCCGAAACTTTCAAACGAATATGAGTATCATCTGAAATCACCAAGGGTCTTGCATTAAGGTTGTGCGGCGCAATCGGGGTCAGTACCAACGATTTTGCCGTCGGCACTATTACCGGACCGCCACAACTTAGAGAGTAGCCCGTGGAGCCTGTAGGTGTAGCTATAATCAAACCATCGGCCCAATACGATGTAAGGTATTCGTTGTTGAGATAGGTCTCAACAGTAATCATAGAAGTGGTATCTTTTCTGCTTACGGTGATTTCGTTAAGTGCAAAATTCATTGGCACCAACTCCGGAATATTCGACTCAGCACTCACTTCGACCAAGCTTCTTTCTACAATGGTATAGTTTCCTTTTACGAATTCTTGAACGACTCTACGAACTTCTTCTTTATTGAATGTCGAAAGAAAACCGAGACGTCCTGTATTCACTCCGACAATCGGTATACCTAAATCCCTTACAAAAGTCGTTGCCCGCAAGATAGTACCATCTCCCCCGAAACTAACGAACATATCGAAAGACGTATCCAATCCTTCTTTATCGGTAAAACTATGATAACTATCGGCTCTATAATTTTCGGAAAGGAATGCGTGAAAATCTTTTTCAATGGATATAACCACTTGCTCCTTTTCGAGCTCTCTTAAAAGCTCCATCACATATTGCAAGGTATCCTGTTGATAAGTTTGACTGAAAATGGCAACTTTCATAGGTTATCTTTATCTTTTTGTTCAAAGGCCAGTAGACCTCCGAAGACAAAAATAATCATTGTAAGTTTTTAATAGAGACGATTTTGGCGATATTCAATCAAATGTCTTAAACATTAAGGTATTTTTCCAAATAATCGGAGCGTTCTTTTAAATCTTCCAAGAACTGATCATCGGTGTTGCCAAAAATAATGTTGTAATTATACCGCCGGAAGGTCTGAAGAATATCATTCAAATTAGAAGAGGCTATCTTTATGGTTATCTGAATAACGTCGTTCTTTGAATCGGTAATGAACCCACCGATCAATTTCGTGTTGTTGCTCTCTACAATCTGCGCAATTTCACTGAATGAGTAATCTTTAATGCCTTTTGCCAAAACGATTATACCACCAGGTTCGGTAAAAAAGGGCGTATCTATAAATACGCTGACAATATCGGTCAAATCGTAATAACCTTTGATTCTTCCTTTATCGTCCAAGACCGGCACCAAGTTTGCTTCGTTTCGTGCAAACGTTTCCAATACATCTAACCAATTGGTTTCCTTACGCACAAAAAAAGTGTCGAGATCATATCGGTATTGTTCGACTTTTTCGCTGCGGTCAAAATTCTCAAGGTCATTTTCCCCGAGAACACCCAAATAGGCTCCATCTTCAACAATAGCAATATGCGAATGCGTATTCTCTTTAAAAAAATCGATAACTTTTGATAAGGAATCGTCGATTTTAAAGGTCGGGATGTTCGTAACGATATGAGATTGGATCTGCATAATTCTATCTGTTAAACGCAAAATACTAATTTAATATATCAAAAGGCATGCCTAAGTTGTATTTTTGTATGAATGGTAAATAAAATAGGATAAATGACAAAACTCAGTGTAAATATTAATAAAATAGCAACACTTCGAAATGCCAGGGGCGGTAATATGCCAAATTTGGTAAAGACCTCAGCTGACATAGAAAGCTTCGGTGCAAATGGAATTACCATACACCCACGGCCAGATGAGCGTCACATAAGATATCAGGATGCCCGAGACCTTAAAAGAATGGTTACTACCGAGTTCAATATCGAAGGAAACCCGGTTCCTAAATTCGTTGACCTAGTTCTTGAGGTGAAGCCCACCCAAGTCACTTTAGTGCCTGACGCGGTTGATGCCATTACCTCGAATGCCGGCTGGGACACTGTTAAGCACATTGATTTTTTAAAGGATGTCATAAAAACGTTCAAACAAGCTGGTATTCGAACATCCATTTTTGTCGATGCAGATGCTAAAATGGTCGAAGGCGCAGCAAAAACAGGTACTGATCGCATCGAACTCTACACCGAAAGCTATGCTGAAATATATGGGAAAGGAAATCATTCAGAAGCTGTAAAACCTTTCATTGAAGCAGCTAAGGTTGCAAACAGCAATGCGCTAGGAATTAATGCAGGGCATGATCTGAGCTTGGACAACATCAAATATTTCAAAGAAAATGTTCCACACCTGTTGGAGGTTTCCATCGGGCATGCCTTGATTTGTGAATCTTTATATCTAGGCCTGGACAATGTAATAAACATGTATCTGAACAAATTGAAATAATCGAGGTTTCAGGTTTTACCTTACTGAAAACTACTAATTGATAATCGATTACCATCTATGGAAACTAAAATTCTCCATTCACAAATATTGGGCGAGGGCAATCCATTATTAATCTTACATGGTTTTTTGGGGATGTCGGATAATTGGAAAACCCTTGGCAACCAATATGCGAAATTAGGCTTTGAGACTCACCTTATTGACCAGCGAAACCACGGTAAAAGTTTTTGGTCAACCGATTTCAATTACGATTTACTTGCCGAAGACCTGAAACGCTATGTCGATTACCACAGACTACAAAAAGTCATAATTTTAGGCCACTCTATGGGTGGTAAGACCTCTATGCAATTCGCCTGCGCCTATCCGGAGCACACTGAAAAATTGTTGGTCGCCGATATCGCACCCAAGTATTATCCGCCGCACCATCAACCGATTATCGATAGCCTTAATACACTTGATTTTAATGGAATACATTCTAGAAATGATGCAAACGCCCAATTGGAAAAACATATTACAGATTTTGGCACTCGCCAATTCTTGTTAAAAAATCTGTATTGGGTAGAAAAGGGGAAGCTTGGGTTTCGTTTCAATTTGGAGGTACTGAGCCAAAAAATGGATGAAATCGGGGAAAACATAGGTGCAACTGATAGCTACAAGGGCCCTGCTCTATTTCTGCGCGGAGATCGATCCGAATACATTGCCCAAAGCGACATCTCTGAAATCAAGAAACACTTTCCTTTAGCAATTTTGGAGACTATAGCTAATGCCGGACATTGGCTGCATGCCGAAAATCCGAAACAGTTTTTTGAGACATCCATGTCCTTTTTAAAGAGTTAGCGCATTAAACAATACTTCAATGCATATTGCAATTAGAATCAAAAATAAAGGAAATATGAAGCATTTCTTATCGAGCTATTGCGATTAAATCTCTAATTTTAGTGTTTTCGGTAATTCCCACTTTACTCTTTTTTTAACTAAATATTTTCAAATGAAACTCATACTACGAATTCTTCTCAGCGCCCTTGCAGTAATCGTATTATCGAAAGTGCTACCAAATGTATCAGTGGACACCTATTTGACCGCTATTATCGTCGCCATTGTACTAAGCCTTTTGAACTTTATAGTAAAACCGATATTGGTGATACTTACCCTGCCTGTTACTATTATTACTTTCGGGCTTTTCCTATTGATAATCAACGCCATAATTATACTACTGGCCGACAAACTTATCGATGGTTTTACTGTTGATGGTATCTGGTGGGCCTTGCTTTTTAGCCTGCTTCTTTCCTTTCTGCAGTCTATTCTGTTCTCACTTTTGAAAGAAGATTAAAAATCGTAGTTGAGGTTTGAATTCCAATGGTTTGAAAACTTGGTATGCTGCATTTATTGTACTACTTTTGCATCCCATTTTGTGGAAATAAAAAGAAGATTTAGATGAATATTACAAAAGAGCAGATCGACGATTTGAACGCCGTCGTAAAAGTGGCCATTACCAAAGATGATTATCAAGAAAAAGTAAATAGTATTTTAAGCGATTATAGGAAGCAGGCTAACATACCCGGTTTTAGAAAGGGTCATGTACCGATGGGGCTTATTAAAAAACAATATGGTAAGGCGGTTCTGGTCGACGAAGTGAATAAGCTGCTTCAAGATAACCTGAACAAATACTTAACCGAAGAAAAATTGGATGTGTTAGGAAATCCATTGCCCAAACAACAAGATAATTTTGATTGGGACAAAGAAGAACTTGACTTCGAGTTCGAGTTAGGCCTAGCCCCTGATTTCGAAGTGCCTTTAAAAACTAAAAAACCGATTACCCAATACAAAATCGTTGCCGATAAAAAAATGGTGAACGAGCAGGTCGAACGTCTTCAGAAACAATACGGCAAACTAATTAGTAAGGATCAAGTCGACAAAAACGACGAAGTTACCGGAACGTTGAAAAATGAAGAAGAAGAAATAGACAACAAAGCAACGCTTGAACTTGACAAAATCAAAAGTAAGAAAGCACTTGATGCCCTTAAAGGAAAAAAGGTCGGTGATTTAGTTACCTTGAAATCTAAAGGACTTTTTAAAGAAGATCATTTGGTATCAAGCGTTTTTGGTATTTCTCAAGAAAAAGCTATTGACCTCGATATCGAAGCCGCTTTCGTTATTGAAGAAATCAATAAGCGGGAGCCCGCCGCTTTGGATCAAGAACTTTTTGATAAATTGTTCGGAAAAGATGAAATTAAATCTGAAAAAGATTTAAAAGGACGTATCAAAGAAGATTCTGAAAAACAATTCGTTCAACAAGCAGATCAAAAGTTGCTTAACGATGTTACCGAATATTTTATCGAAAATACAAAGTTTGAACTCCCGGCCGGTTTCTTGACCAAATGGATACAGATGACTGGTGAAGAGCCCTTATCTGAAGAACAGGCCAACGAAGAATATGAAAAATCAGAGAAAGGTCTTCGTTATCAACTAATCGAGGGTAAGATCATCAAAGAAAACGATGTGCAGATTCAGTTCGATGAATTAAAAGAATTCGCCAAAGGCTTTATAAAGTCTCAAATGGCGCAGTTCGGACAACTGAATCCACAAGAAGAAGAGCTTGACAATATTGCTGCACGGGTGTTGGGCAACCAAGATGAGGTTAAGCGTTTATCAGAACAATTGATGAGCCAAAAATTAATTAAACTATATAAGGAGAAGGCCAACCTAAAGATTAAAGAAGTAACTTACGAAAATTTTGTCAAGGAGGTTTACGGCTAAGTTTTACGAAATAATAAGTATCTTTACAGTGCCGGAAAAAGTATTTTTCGGCACTTTTTTTTATCTTTTAACCTTGAGTATACAAACATCGAACAAAAAAACATGGATTACGGAAAAGAATTCAAAAATTACGCTATAAAAGACCAAGGTATAAGCAGCACCTATTACGATACCATTTTAAGCAGCATGTACCCGGTCAGCCTAACACCGAACATCATCGAAGAGCGGCAAATGAACGCTGTTGCAATGGATGTATTCTCTAGACTGATGATGGACCGCATCATCTTCTTAGGAACGGGCATAAATGACCAAGTGGCCAATATCGTCCAGGCGCAATTATTGTTTCTCGCAAGCACCGATTCGTCAAAAGATATTCAAATATATATCAACTCTCCTGGCGGTAGTGTTTATGCGGGCTTGGGCATTTATGACACCATGCAGTTCATCGCGCCCGATGTCGCAACTATCTGTACGGGAATGGCAGCCTCAATGGGAGCGGTTCTTCTATGCGCCGGCGAAAAAGGAAAACGCAGCGGTTTGACCCATTCAAGAGTAATGATCCATCAGCCTATGGGCGGAGCCCAGGGCCAGGCAAGCGATATAGAAATTACCGCACGGGAAATTCTGAAACTCAAGCAAGAACTGTATGAGATCATTGCCAAACATTCGGGACAAAAAATTGATAAAGTAAATGATGATAGTGATCGTGACTATTGGATGAAGGCCGAGGAAGCCAAAGATTATGGGATGATAGACGAGATTTTAGTAAGGGACAAGAAATAATTTCGACGAAATATTCATTGAAATTGGTTTTTCTTATAGGTCTGAGGAACCAAAATGAAATTTCTAGCGTTTAGTTTTTGATAGAAAACACACTTTTATGGCAAAGGAAAATTTAGAATGTTCATTTTGCGGAAGAAAAAAACCGGAAACCAATCTATTGATTGCCGGTCTTGACGCGCATATTTGCGACCGTTGTATAGAGCAGGCCCACGGCATCGTAGCCGAAGAATCAAGACAAACCAAGACCAACGATCTTTCTTCAGAGCTAATATTGAAGAAACCGCTAGACATCAAATCTTTCTTAGATACTTACGTTATTGGCCAAGAACGCACAAAAAAAGTGATGTCAGTTGCCGTATACAACCATTACAAAAGACTTCTACAGCCCAAATCGAAGGAAGACGACATAGAAATACAAAAAAGCAATATCATCATGGTCGGCCAGACAGGTACCGGTAAGACCTTAATGGCCAAGACTATTGCGCGAATGTTGAATGTACCTTTAGCAATTGTTGATGCTACGGTACTGACCGAGGCGGGTTACGTTGGTGAAGATGTTGAAAGCATCCTTACGCGTTTACTTCAGGCTGCAGATTACAATCTGGAAAAAGCGGAACGCGGCATTGTTTTTATCGATGAAATCGATAAAATAGCTCGAAAAAGCGACAATCCTTCCATTACGCGCGACGTATCTGGCGAAGGCGTACAACAAGGTCTATTGAAGTTATTGGAAGGCACTGTCGTAAACGTGCCACCTAAGGGAGGAAGAAAACATCCCGATCAGAAGTTCATTGAAGTGAACACCGAAAACATACTATTCATTGCGGGTGGGGCCTTCGACGGAATCGAACGCGCGATTACCAAACGTCTCAATATGCAGGCAATTGGCTACAGTGCGGCCAAAACGGATGATAATCTTGACCAGAATAATATTCTTCAGTACATCATTCCGAAGGATCTGAAGGAATTCGGACTGATTCCGGAAATTATCGGCAGGCTTCCGGTTCTCACCCACATGAACCCGCTTGACGAAAAAACACTGCGTGCTATTCTTACAGAGCCCAAGAATGCCATCATCAAACAATATGAAAAATTGTTCGCGATGGACGATATCAGCTTTACTATAACCGAACAAGCTTTGGATTATATTGTGAACAAGGCTATTGACTATAAACTAGGAGCAAGAGGTTTGCGGTCTCTATGTGAGGCCATATTTACGGACGCCATGTTCGAAATGCCTAGTAATGATGAAACAGAGTTCAAGGTTACAAAACCCTACGCCGAAAATAAATTGTCTCATGAGACCATTAAGAAATTAAAGGCAGTTTCCTGATTAAATCACGGCAGATTAAAAGCTAAACTTCGGTATGCTTTTCAAGTCAACAAACGCTTCAAAATTCCTATACCAATTGCGGTTGCCTAGCAACACAAAAAAAAGCGGTTATTAAACCGCTTTTTCTTTTTCTTGATTGGCTACTTTTAACGTAACCGAATTCAATAGATCCAGACAGACCCTTTTGATAATTTTCTCGTCGGCATACATATCATGACCGAACCCGTTTATAAGCTCTCCCTGGAGTCCTAACTTTTCATACCAAGTCGATTTCGGCCTATAAATATCGGCATCACCGAACAGTACCCTAGTCGGGCATTCAGGTCTTTTGATTTCTGAACGGATTCGAGTCGACGAAACCGTGTATAAAGATTTCATAGGAAGCCCCATAAGAGCTGCTTTCCAGGCAATGCCACCACCTATGCTGAAGCAAAGATAATGGGCTTTATTTTTTTCTTTGTTCAATAGATGTGCAACAGCAGTGTCGATACCACCATTGACAAAGGCGTTATGAATATTTTCTTCTGAACGTACGGCCACTTCTAAATTGGCCAATTGTTGGCAGTCATAGAAGGTTATATCAAAGTGTTGCTGTAAATAACCAAGGTAAGATGTAATCCAGAGCCCCTTTTTGGCACCCCACATATCGGATACGATTACAAGTCTTTCTGCCATAATTCTAAGTTTAAATTCGCTATTCGGTCAAGTTCAAAAAGCTAATTTGCACATTAAACTACGAATTTTGACATTTATTTGTTCATATGAAGTAATTCTTCGATGTAGTCCCTTTTATTGGATAATCTTGGAATCTTATGCTGACCGCCCAACTTGTCTTTAGACTTTAACCAGTCGTAAAAAAGATTTTCTCGCGCCACATGAACCTTTGGTATTTTCAAAGTGATGTTATTATAACGTTTGGCTTCATAATCCGAGTTCAACGATTTAAGCGCATTGTCTAAAAATTCAGTAAAGTAATCTAAGTCTTCTGGGGGTTTCCTGAACTCGATGATCCATTCGTGGGCACCTTTTTCTTTACCCATCATAAAAATTGGGCCAGCGGTATAATCTTTGATTTCGCTACCTGTCTTTTTACAGATAATTTTCAGGGCTTCCTCGGCATTTTCGATAATAAGTTCTTCGCCGAATACGTTTATATGGTGTTTGGTACGCCCGGTAACCTTTATACGATAGGGATCGGTAGAGGTAAATCTTACCGTATCCCCAATTTTATAACGCCAAAGACCAGAATTCGTGGTAATGATTATCGCATAGTTGATCTTGGTCTTGACTTCCCACAACGGAACTGCTTTTTGATTTTCCGTTCTGTAATTATCCATAGAAATAAACTCATAAAAAATACCATAGTCGAGCATGAGTAAAAGATCGTCGGCATTGTTTCGGTCTTGGATAGCAAAAAACCCTTCAGAAGCATTGTAAATCTCATAGTATTTGAAACTCTTTCTGGGAAACAGCTTTTTATATTGCTCTTTGTAAGGATTAAAGCTTACCCCACCGTGAAAATAGACCTCTAAATTTTCCCATACCTCAAAAAGATGATCCTTTCCAGTTTCTTCGATAACGTTGTTGAGCAGTACCAACATCCATGAAGGAACGCCCGCCAAGCTGGTTACATTTTCTTGGGTGCTTTCTTTGATAATCGCTTTCAACTTACTTTCCCACTCGCTCATCAACGACACCTTACTACTGGGCGTACTGCTGAACTCGGCCCAAAGCGGCATGTTATCTATTAAGATTGCGGATAGGTCGCCGAAGAACGAACCATTATCTTCATAAAGTTCTTTACTGCCACCAAGTCTCAAGCTTTTACCCGTGAATAGCTGAGAGTTCTCATTATTATTAAGGTACAGACAGAGCAAATCTTTGCCTGATTTATAATGGCAATCTTCCAAAGCCTCCGCGCTAACGGGTATGAACTTACTCTTTGCGTTGGTCGTACCACTACTCTTGGCAAACCATTTAATAGCAGTAGGCCAGAAAATATTCTGTTCGCCTCTGCGAGTGCGTTCTATGTTAGGCTCCATTTCTTCATAGGAAATTATCGGAACCCTTTCTCGAAAGGTTTCATAATTGGAAATCGATTCAAAGTCATATTGCTTACCAATTTCAGTGTCCTCAGCTATCTCTAGAAGTTGGTGCATCACCTCTTGTTGTACTTCTTCGGGATACTTTAAAAAAAGCTCTATCTGATGATATCGCTTTTTAATCAACCAAGAAGCAATCGAATTGAACAGCGGAATCGGCATTTTTGGGTATCTTTAGCTGCCGAAAATACCTTTAATTCGTATCATTTTCAAATCTAAAATCCTTTTATGCAGTACGAAGGCGTATTACGAAAAATGCGGACCGAAATCGGAAGCCCCATACAGTACTATATGGTCTTCGAGAATGATTTTTTAAATGTGAACCAAATACTGGGCAAAGAATTGCAGATCAGTTTTATAAAGTTCCAATGCCTAAATTGTGGTCGAGACCGACCTATACATCGACAAGGGTTCTGTAAAACCTGTTTTTATGAAACACCCTCTGCGGGAGACTGGATTATGCGACCCGAACTGAGTACAGCACATTTGAATAAAGAGGATAGAGATCTAGAATATGAGAAAAAAGCACAATTGCAGCCCCATATTGTCTATTTGGCGAACTCGAGCAATGTCAAGGTCGGTGTAACCCGTAAATCGCAAGTACCTACCCGTTGGATAGATCAGGGTGCCCATGAGGCGATTGAAATCGTTGAAGTACCCAATCGGTATTTGGCAGGAATCACGGAGGTCGCCCTTAAAAATCATGTCGGAGACAAGACCAACTGGCGGAAAATGCTGACCAATGAAATACAGGATGAGGATTTGGTAGCGTGGCGCAACAAATTAAAACCCTACATTCCTCAAGAAGCTGAAGAATACTTCATTGCTTCTAATACTGAAACAAATCTGGAGTTTCCCGTGTTGAAGTATCCTATAAAGGTTAAAAGCCTCAATCTTGATAAAACGCCGACTTATAACGGTATATTAAAAGGAATAAAAGGGCAATATTTTATTTTCGAAGATAATACCGTCTTCAATGTACGCGGAAGCGAAGGATATTATGTTTCCTTGGGTATTACTTAACCCCTTCTGTTCTTTTAAAGAAATAAAAAGGAATCTAGTTGCGTGATTGTCCAACCTTTTATAACCTTACCTTAGAGAACATTAGAAACAAGAACAATTATGAACAGTATCATAAAACTCAAAAGTAGGCCTGTAGGTGTTCCGAAACTTAGCGATTTTGAATTTACCTCCGAAGAAAGGCCAGTTGCGGAGGAGGGCGAAATTTTGCTCAAGACGAAATATGTTTCGGTCGACCCCTATCTGCGTGGTCGCATGCGCGATGTAAAGTCATATATCGAACCGTTTCAATTGAACGAGCCTATTGAATCGGGAATTGTAGCCGAGGTAATTTCATCAAAAAATTCCAATTTCAAAAAAGGTGATTTTGTCAATGGCATGCTCGATTGGAAAGAATTTCAAGTTTCTTCGGGAAATGGCTTAAACAAGGTAGATGGCAATAAGGCCTCTTTGTCAGCCTATTTGGGAGTTTTCGGCCTCACCGGCCTTACGGCATATATTAGTTTAGCTAAAATAGCGGACCTTAAAGAAGGTGAAACACTTTTAGTATCTGGGGCTTCAGGAGCCGTAGGAAGTACTGTAGGTCAAATTGGTAAAATTAAAGGCTGCCACGTCGTCGGTATTGCAGGCAGCGACGAAAAATTGGCATTGATGAAAGAAAAGTTCGGTTTTGACCATGGCATCAATTATAAGACCACCGACGACATGCAAAAAGCGATATCCAATACCTGCCCTAATGGCGTCGATGTCTATTATGATAACGTAGGTGGAGAAATACTTGATGCCGCTATGAACAACATAAACAAAAACGGTCGTGTTATCAATTGTGGCGCAATTTCAATGTACAATGAAACGGAAATACCAATAGGCCCACGCTATGAAGGAACATTGGTTCGAAAAACAGTCTTGATGCACGGCTTTTTGGTCAGGGACCATGTCAAGGAATTTGGGCCCGCAGTGCAGCAGCTCGCACAGTGGGTGCAGGAGGGCAGACTTACTTATGAGGAAACCATCGTCGAAGGTTTCGAAAACATTCCACAAGCATTTATGGATCTCTTTGAAGGTAAGAACAAGGGTAAAATGGTAGTAAAAGTTTACTAGTCAGACAACTATAATAGATTAGATCTTCAAGGTGGCCTCCGGCGAAAGCAACACCTTAGAGGTCTAGTTCTCCGTATCGGATTACTTCTTTTTACCGTTCAAAAGGCCGCCAAGAATATTCTTTGCTTTTTCTTTCACCACATCTTCCTCTTTTTTAGGGGTAACGGAGTCAGTTTTGGTTTTTGCAGAATCTTTTTTAGCACCCCCAAAAAGACCACCTAGAACTTCTTTTACCCCTTCGTTAGCAGGGTCCTTTTTGGTGGAGTCTTTTTCCGACCTGTTATTATTCAAGATATCCCCTATCAAGTCATTGGCTTTGTCTTTTCCTTTGTTGATGAGTTTCTGTTTTTGTATCTCTATTAGCTGGTTCGTCAATGATTTTACGCCCGATGTCAAGTCGGTAGTCACATTCGGGCTCGAATAATTACCCCCAATATTTGCTGTAACAGGAATGGTGAGATCTTTCAAATCATCATCGCCAATCTCTGAAATCAGTTTGTTCACCTCCCCGCCCAAATATTTTGCAGGAACCTCCATCGTTGCTTTGTAGTTCAGTTTTTTATCGAATGTATGGCTTCCGCCTATATTGATGGCAATATCCTGATATTTTAGCGTAAATGGTTTGACACTGACCACACCGTTCTCGAACGAAAGTTTTGTCTTCAAATCGTCAAGATCCAATTTTTTTAGGTCGATAAAACTGAGTTTACCATCTAGGGCAGATAGTAATGGCGCTTCTTCAGAATTGATTTCCCGCGTCATCACATTAGCCAGAACATCTCCGCTCAAGGTCAAAAGATCTGGCAGCAGGTCATCGGTCAAGTTTCCTGAAAGTTCAATATCGGAATCCAATTTACCCTTTAATATTTGCGCAATGGGAGCCACTGATTTGAATAACGCTAAAGAATTAAATGTTTCCCCAATTTCTAAATTGTCCATGTCCAGCTTCATAGCGAAAGTCGGGGTCTCCTGTTTCGTAGAAACCTCGCCGCTAAAGGCCATTTTACCATCGAATATAGAGGAGGTCATATCGGAAAGGGTCGCCTTTTCGTCCTTAATACGCAAATTTCCTTTTACATCGTTTAAGGTCAAATTATCATATAGCACCGTATTTGCAGAAGCATTGATATTGGCATCCAAAAAAGAGGGGATTTTTATTTTTTCACCTGTAGAAGTCGACGCATTTTCAGTTTCATCTTTATTTTCTTCAGAAAAAGTTTCCTCAACCATAAAATCGTTTAATGCAAAAGTGTTTGATTTCAAAACGAAATTACCTTCTACCTTTTCGTCGTTGAACATAAAACCCAACAAGTTGTTGATGGTTCCTGTCGCATTAAAATCCGTTTGACCCGTGGTTCCGTTCAGCTCGTTCAAAGTTACTGTCTTCGGGTTAAAAGTCAAGGCGGTGGTTTTCAATTTTACAGGATTTGGTATTTCAGGAGAGTTGTATTCAAAATCGCGAATACTAAGCTTACCATTGGTGTTGGTTTTCTCGTATTGCTTTTTTTCTATGGATGCCATATCAAATACTGTTGTAACATTGGCCGTCAACAATCCTTTTAAATCTAGGTTTGATGGCACGGGGTAGGCCTTTTTGATATTGGCTAAGTTCATCTTGCCGTCAATATGGGCATTTACCTTAGTATTGCCCATAAGCTCGGTGATTCTTGCGTTCATGTTGAACCTGTCTTCATCGATCATAAAAGACAATTTTTTAATATCGACATAGGTATCTTCTGTAACGCCTGTGGTGTTATTGATTTCGGTATCGATAAACACATTTCGCACCGATTTCGGTAAGTCGGGGTATTTGAAAGATGCATTCTCAGAATTGATCTTAACATTAAACTTGGGAATGTGCTCTTCATCAACGATGCCGTTGAACTTTCCTTCAACCATAAAATTTCCGGTCGTCTTTACATTTTCAATGTTCTTAGAGTATTCTTGAGGAATGACTGCCAAAAAATTCTTGAAATCAGATGAGGGTGTCTTAAAACTGATAGCTACTTCTTGACTATTTTCGTTGACTTTTACGAATCCATCAAAAACTAAAGATAACTGATTGACTACGAGCTCGTTCTTCAGAAATGAATATTTGTTCTCCTTTAAATCGATACCGATAAGCGCATCCAGCTTGATTTTATTTTTGTTTAAATAATTGGTGCTGTCCATCTCAAAAGAGACCAACGCATCGGTATTGGTCTGCAATTCTGAATTGGCAAGTGAAAGGTCGCCGTTCCCCGTGTGTTGCATATCCGAAATTTCTAGGCGCATGCCTGTCACCCTATCATCGTAAACGATTCGTGTATTTGAAATTTCATACGATTGAAGGTCGAGACTAAACCCTTCGGAAGCACCGGAAGAAGTGGTTTCGCCACCGGAACCATCATCTTTGGCAATATCGTAGCTGGCATTTTCAGTTTCATCGATTTTAATATTCAACAATGCACCATCGACAATAAGGCTTTTAATACCTATAGGGTCTTGGCGGCCTTTGAACAGCTCACGGATACCCATTTTTAAGGCTACTTCCTTCGCAGCAAATAAAGTATCGCCCTCAAAAGGGGCCTTATTGATTAACGTAAGGTCATTTATACTTACCTCAGCATTGGGAAAACTGCTGAAGAGGCTTAGGCTTGCATCACCAAAATCAAGCGTCGCATTTACATTATTGTTCACCTTGTTTTTAATGATGTCTGCAATTTTAGCTTCCAGAAAGAAGGGGGCGGCAATTAAAACTGCAACTATCAGTAAAACAATTATTCCTATAATTCTAATTATCTTTTTCTTCATATCTCTTTATAAAATTCCAAATAACAAATTCAAAATGATCCAAGGGTATTGATGATTCGATTGGAATGCAGAATGCACAAACGCATTGAAAACGAGCCTAGCTTTTTGGCTCTTTTGTCCTGTTTAATAGTTGTATCGATACAACTCGAAAAAGAAGCGAATATTATATATCCAATTCGATTTCTTCACCAACAGCCAGTTTGAACCGTTTTCTTAGAAGATATACGAAAAAATAAAGGAAAGGCGTGTCGAGAAATGCCATAAAAACCTTAAAAATAAAGCCACTGACCACGAGACCAAAAAATAAGTCCCAAGGCAGAATACCGAAAACACATAAAAGACCTACTACCGTAAAAGTGTCTATAAACTGTGATAGAAAAGTCGAGAAGTTATTACGCAACCAAAGATACTTGCCCTTCGTCAATCGTTTCCAAAAATGATAAATAGCGATATCGACATATTGAGCAAAGAGATAGGCGATCATCGAAGCAAATACCGCTAACGGCGAAAGGGCAAAAACTTTTGCAAAAGTCTTATCGTCTATAGGCGAGGATTCGATTGCCGGAGCCATTTCGGATATCAAAATAATACTCATGGAAAAAAAGGAAGCGAAAATACCAGCAGTAACAATTTGATTGGCCTTTTTCCGCCCGTAAATCTCCGAGATAAGATCGGTTACTAAAAAAGTTATGGGATATGGCAAAATACCAACCGAAATCTCAAATAAAGATACTCCAAAAACAGTGATATCACCGAACGGATTCCAATAGAAAAACTTCTGGAAAATCAAGTTAGAAACCACTAAAGAGGTAATGAACAATGCCCCAAGGTAAAGGTATATTTTGTAAGCAAGCTTTTTATCGTTCAAGGTCATCGACTACTTGATATCAAGAATGAAGGGCATTCTGGCCTGAACCCCTTTTTGTTGCATAGCCGATCTGACCTGCTTCATTATTAGGTAAGCTTCGGTACCGATTTCTTCTTCAATAAGATCTTGTTTTACTTTGGCGCTGGCCCCACCTAAATCTTCCATAAAACGTTCAAGCCCTGACTTATACTTGGGGAATTTTTTTATGCCGTATTCAGTAAGTTCAGCCATTTTTGCAGCTTCTGTAATCGCATCTTCTAAATTACCGAGTTCATCAATGAGACCAATTTGCTTAGCATCTACCCCACTCCAAACCCTACCTTGGGCCAAACTATCTGCCTCGGCCATTGAAATATTGCGTCCTTGAGAAACTCGTTGTAAAAAAGTGTCATAGGTGCTTTCAATACTTTCTTGTACCACATTGCGAAAATCATCGGTCATGGGTTCGAAAAGGGAGTATTCGACCGAGTTTTTATTAGTACCTACTTGTTCGGCGTTTACACCAATTTCTCCTGCCAATTCTGCTATATTCGGCACTGTACCAAAAACACCGATAGATCCGGTTATAGTCGTAGGCTCAGCAAAAATCTTATCTGCACCCACGGCAATATAATATCCTCCCGAAGCGGCTACATTGCCCATAGAAACTATCACCGGTTTTTTCTTTTTGGCCAGTTCGATTTCGCGCCAGATGATATCCGAAGTTAGGGCACTTCCGCCAGGAGAATTGACCCGAAGCACAATCGCTTTTATAGCGTCATCTTCTTTGGCCTTTACAATAGCTTTTTTCATAATGCCTTGGCCAATTATGTTTGGGCCGCCTTCGCCATATAAAATTTCGCCTTGCGCGAATACTACGGCAATCTTATCCTTTCCCTTTCGAATAACCCTTTTGTTCGAACGGATTACATAATCGCTCAATGAAACCATATTCAGGTCTTTGCTCAATTGCGAGCTAACGGCATTTTTCAGTTTTTTTTCATATTGGTCATAGAAAATAATCTCATCAACAAGACCGGATGCTTTGGCATATTCCGGAGACCTGCCCCCCAAGGTATCTGCGATAACATTTAAGTCTTTAGGCGGTATATTTCTACCTTCTGAAATATCTTCGACCATTGAATTCCACAACGAACTTATCAATTCTTTGATTTGCCTGCGGTTGGCCTCGCTCATTTCGTTGGCAATGAAAGGTTCGACGGCGCTTTTGTACTTTCCGTGACGGATGACTTCCATTTTTATACCGGTTTTTTCTTGGAGACCCTTAAAAAACAATACTTCAGACGATAGACCGCGAAAATCGAGCGCACCAACCGGATTCAGAAAGATAGAATCGGCCACACTGGCCAAATAATAATCTTTCTGCATATAAAAATCCCCGTAAGTATAAATGAATTTGTCGCTTTTTTTGAAATCTTCCAAGGCTTTACGAATGGCCTGGGTCTGTGCAAGACCTGCCATTATAAAGTTGTTGTTGATACTGATACCTTTGATATCCTCATCATCCTTGGCAACCGTTATCGCATGTATAATTTCGTCCAACCCTTGTGATTGTTCAAAAAAAGCACTAGAGAAAGGATTGAGGGTATTATCACCTACATAATCGCTGATAGGTTGCTGCAACTGCAGTTCAAGAATTGAATTTTTCTTTATGGATACGGCATCTTCGGCGTTACCAACAATACTTGCAAAAATGAAAAACATCATAAACATAATGCCAAAAGCGATCAAGCAACCAATAATCGCCGCTAGAAGGTTTCTCAAAAATTTCATACTATAATAATTAGTTCATTCTCAATGGCCAGACTTGCCTATTCAAAGACAATCTTGTCAATTCACTACCCAATAGCTATCAAAATTGATGTGACACATTTCATGAAAACTTAGGTTCGTATTTCGCATTCAAAGATAACAAACTCCAATCGACTTTTTTGCTTCGTCACCAATTTCTGGCTGAAGACACCCATAGGCAAGAACATGCTTTAGTCTGTACTTTTTACGAAATTATTGGTAATTGTCCGCTTACCGTTATTTTAGTATGGCATGAAAGAAAATTTTTAATTCCACATAAAAATTAAGACGAGTTCGATGAACTTCCCCTCTACTTTTTGTTACTTTGTCCTACATTATGGCCGACCTCAAAACTGCATATCTATCGCTCGGAAGCAATCTTGGCGATACCCTGAACAACTTACAAGATGCGATATTCGCTATCCATAAATCGGCTGGCGAGGTGCTACGCGTATCTCCGGTATACCGTAGCAGTTCATGGGGTTTCGAGTCAGAAGATTTCATGAACATCTGTCTGTCACTGAAGACTTCATTACCCCCTTTAAAACTGTTACAAACGCTTCTGGCCATAGAAACCAAACTGGGCAGAATTCGATATAAAGAAGAAGGTTATCAACCACGAAGTATCGATATCGATATTCTGTACTACGAGAATGAAACCTTAATCACCGATACTTTGGTCATTCCGCATCCTGAAATACCTTATCGAAAGTTTGTCCTTAAACCTTTGGCCGACATTGCGCCCCAAGTTTATCACCCAGTTCTGAACAAAGATACCCGAAACCTTATTCAAGAATGTAGGGACAAGGGAAAGCTCGAAAAAACACCTTACCGACTATACAAAAGTAGAGTAGAGGTTTTTGCCCATACCAATTTTATTGCTATAGAAGGTAACATCGGAGCGGGCAAAACGACATTGGCCAATAAAATATCAGAAGATTTCAATGCTAAATTGGTATTGGAACGGTTTGCAGATAACCCGTTCCTTCCTAAATTTTATGAAGACCAATCTCGCTATGCCTTTCCTTTGGAGATGTCTTTTCTAGCGGACCGTTACCAACAATTTACCGATGACACTTCTCAATACGACCTCTTCAAAAGTTTTATGGTAAGTGATTATGACATTTATAAATCATTGATTTTCGCACGTATTACATTACAGCAAGACGAGTTTAATCTCTATCGTAAACTTTTCAACTTGATGTACAAAGAGGTGAGAAAACCCAAAATCTATGTTTATCTCTATCAGACTACGGAACGTCTTTTAGAAAATATCAAAAAAAGAGGTAGGGATTACGAGCAAAAAATAGCACCTGAATACCTAGATAGCATTAATAGAGGGTATTTTGAATTTATAAAGGGCTACCCAGAACAGAACAATTTAGTTATTGAATTGGGAGATCTTGATTTTGTAGAACGACCGGAAGACTATGAAGTCATAATTGATAAAATCTTGAAATTTGCCATTCAACTGCCGGCCTGAGCCAGTTTTTGACAGCTTATTTATGAATTCATTTTCGACCAGAAATCCCACACCGCTACCCCTACACTTACGGAGATATTGAGCGAATGTTTTGTGCCGTATTGGGGGATTTCTAGTACCTCATCGCAACGATCCACCGCCTCTTGTGATACCCCTTTCACTTCGTTACCGAAAATCAAGGCATATTTTTTTGTTGTATCAATCTTAACTTTATTGAGCAACATGGCATTCTCAGCCTGCTCCAGAGCCATAACGCTATATCTTTGAGATTTTAATTCAACGATAAGGTCGACCGTACTTTTTCGATATGCCCAATCTACGCTATCGGTTGCTCCGAGTGCCGTTTTGCGAATGTCTTTATGGGGCGGGGTGGCGGTAATACCACAGAGATATATTTTTTCTATTAGAAAAGCATCAGCCGTACGAAACACAGAACCGATATTGTTTAGGCTTCGAATATTATCCAATATAATGACCAAAGGTGTTTTCTTAGCCCTTTTAAAGGTGTCGACATCCAATCGGTCGAGTTCTTCGTTCTTTAATTTTCGCATTTCATGTTTTTTGGTTTTGGGTCAAAAAAGTATTTTTTTTAAACTCATCTATAACAAAATTCTTAAGTTTTGATTCTTGAATCTTGGGTTTGAACTTTAAAAGTTATCCCCAAAATATCAACATTAAGATAATTTCCATGGCAAATTAGGTACATTCGTTTAGGTTGAAAAATGTCAAAATTAAACTAATTAAATCGCTTTGGGCAAAACGGAAAAAACAAAAAAAGTGACCCCTTTAATGAAGCAGTACAATACCATCAAGACAAAATACCCTGATGCATTGCTGTTGTTCCGTGTTGGTGATTTTTACGAAACTTTTGGCGAAGATGCTGTAAAGGCCTCCAAAATTCTGGGTATCATTTTAACACATCGAAACAATGGTGGTGAAAGAACCGAATTGGCAGGTTTCCCGCACCATTCCATAAACACCTATCTTCCAAAACTAGTCAAGGCCGGTCAACGGGTCGCCATCTGCGATCAGTTGGAAGACCCTAAAATGACAAAGACCATCGTAAAACGTGGTGTTACGGAACTTGTTACGCCCGGGGTCGCCATGAACGACGATATTCTCAATGCCAAGACCAATAACTTTCTTTGCGCCGTGCATTTCGGACGCAAATTGCTGGGTGTTTCCTTCGTAGATATTTCAACGGGCGAATTTCTTACCTCCGAGGGCACCGAAGAACAAATCGATAAATTACTACAAAACTTTGCACCTAATGAAGTTTTGGTGGCCAAAACCCATAAAAACGAATTCACCGAACTTTTTGGAGATCAATTTCATACTTTTTTTATGGAAGATTGGGTTTTTCAAGCCGATTACGCCCTTGAGACCTTGACCAATCATTTTAAGACCACGACACTAAAAGGTTTCGGGGTAGACCATCTGAACCATGGTATTATAGCTTCGGGGGTAGTATTGCACTATTTATCCGAAACACAGCACAGACGGCTCCAACACATCAGCACCTTAAAACGAATCGCGGAAGAAGAGCATATTTGGATGGACCGCTTTACCATCAGAAACCTAGAACTTTATCATTCTCCCCATCAAAATGCCGTTACGCTTTTAGATATTATCGACAAGACCATTTCGCCTATGGGCGGCCGAATGTTAAAACGTTGGTTGGCACTGCCACTAAAGAACATTGAAAAGGTACGTAGGCGTCACCAAGTTGTTTCATACTTGTCAAAAGAGGAAGATATTTTACAAAAGCTACAACATGCCATCAAACAGATGGGCGACCTCGAACGATTGATTTCAAAAGTGGCCACCGGAAAAATCAACCCGAAGGAAGTTGTACAGCTAAAAAATTCGCTGGAAGCTATTGTGCCCGTTAAACAACTAACAGCCCAAAGTAACAATGAAGCCCTTCAACTAATTGCCCAGCAATTACATACCTGCGATTTGCTCAGGAGCAAGATCAAGGAGATGTTGAACGAAGAAGCTCCCGTTAATATGCTTAAAGGGAAGACCATAGGCGATGGATATTCCTCAGAATTAGATGAACTTCGAGGCCTTGCCTTCTCAGGAAAGGACTATTTGAACAAAATGTTGGCCCGTGAAACCGAAAGCACCGGTATTACTTCGCTTAAAATAGCTTCCAATAACGTTTTCGGATATTATATTGAAGTGAGAAATACACACAAAGATAAAGTACCCCAAGAATGGATCCGGAAACAGACCTTGGTCAACGCAGAGCGTTACATCACCGAAGAACTTAAAGAATACGAAGCGAAGATTTTAGGTGCGGAAGAGCGAATTCAAAGTCTTGAACAGCAGCTCTTCTCGCAGTTGGTCGTCTGGATGCAAGAATATATCGCTCCCGTTCAGAATAATGCCCAACAAATCGCACAGCTCGATTGTCTATGCGGGTTTACCCAATTGGCCAAGGAGTACAACTACACTGAACCTATTATCGACGACACTACCGAAATAGAGATTAAAAATGGTCGACACCCGGTTATCGAGAGACAGTTACCGCTTGGTGAAACCTATATTGCCAACGATGTCATACTCAACCGCGACAAGCAACAAATTATTATGATTACAGGGCCTAACATGAGTGGTAAATCAGCCATACTGAGGCAAACCGCCTTGATCGTTCTTTTGGCTCAGATGGGTAGTTTCGTACCTGCAGAAGCTGCTAGAATTGGTTATGTTGATAAAATTTTTACACGTGTTGGCGCTAGTGATAATATTTCTATGGGCGAATCTACCTTTATGGTCGAGATGAACGAAACGGCTTCTATTTTGAACAATTTAAGTGAACGCAGTTTGGTTTTATTAGATGAAATCGGACGTGGTACAAGCACCTATGACGGTATTTCGATAGCGTGGGCCATTTCAGAATACCTTCATGAACATCCGGCGAGGGCAAAAACACTATTTGCGACCCATTACCATGAGCTTAACGAAATGCAGGCTACTTTTGAACGCATTAAAAATTTCAATGTTTCGGTCAAGGAATTGAAAAACCATGTTCTCTTTTTAAGAAAATTGACTCCTGGCGGTAGTGAACATAGTTTCGGAATACACGTTGCAAAAATGGCGGGGATGCCACAACAGGTTATCTATAAGGCCAATAAAATATTGAAAAAACTCGAAAAATCACATTCCAGCGAAGAACTGAACGATAAACTACAGTCTGCCCAACATGAGATGCAACTTAGTTTCTTTAATTTAGACGACCCTCTTCTGGAGCAGATAAAAGAGGAAATTACCCATTTGGACATCAATACGTTGACCCCTGTCGAAGCTTTAATGAAGCTGAACGAAATCAAGCGGTTGCTTACCAAGAACAAAAAGGCTACAAGTTAGAGGCTATACAGCCCATTTCCATTTTAAACTTACACACTTCCTATGCCTAGGGAACAGAAGTATTGTGAAAATTTTGCTAAAAATCCTCTCACTGGTTCTCTCCCAAGGAGAGGGGACAGATTTCAGAAAGCTTTAAAGTGAGACCTCGAAGTATATTCAATCAATTAAAGACTCTTATAATGTGCCCGCCACCCTCTAGAGAGTGAGCGAGGTTAGATCCAAAAAGAGACCTCCCAAAGTCGGTAACATTCTTTGGCTAGCTCAGTACATCACCTTGCATGTATTTATCAACTTTTTTTAGCTGGTTTTTTTCTTTGTCTTTTAGAGAATTGTATTAAATTTGCTCCCGCTATCAATTTAAGATAGAATGTTCTTTTAAATGCGAAAATAGCTCAGTTGGTAGAGCGCCACCTT
>CAZRIE010000007.1:85237-91695 GCA_964600075.1 uncultured Flavobacteriaceae bacterium | reverse complement strand
AGCATAAGACCACAAATAAAAAAGGCCGCCTAAATGTTTTTAGACAGCCTCTTTTTTACTTAAAATCATTTAGAGCTTTTAAACCCCAGTATAGTTACTTGGAGTAATATTCTTTAATTCTATTTTTATTTCATTGGATATTTCAAGAGTATCAATAAAATTGGCAATGGACTGCTGATTTATTTTTTCGTTCGTACGGGTCAGTCCTTTTAAAGCCTCGTAAGGATTGGAATACCCTTCACGTCTTAAGATTGTCTGTATTGCCTCTGCAACCACAGCCCAGTTGTTTTCGAGGTCTTGCTCGAATTTTTCTTTGTTCAGCAGAAGTTTGTTCAAACCTTTTAAGGTAGATTGAAAAGCGATGAGTGTATGTGCTAATGGTACGCCGACATTTCTGAGAACGGTACTGTCCGTTAAATCCCTCTGTAATCTAGAAACAGGTAGTTTTGCCGATAAATGTTCGAACAAGGCATTCGCTATACCAACATTTCCTTCTGAATTTTCAAAATCTATCGGGTTGACCTTATGTGGCATTGCCGATGAACCAACTTCTCCTTTTTTTATCTTTTGCTTAAAATAATCCATGGAAACATAGGTCCAGAAATCTCGATTTAAATCTAGAATGATGGTGTTAATTCGTTTTAAGTTGTCGAACAAAGCTGCCATGTGATCGTAGTGCTCAATCTGTGTGGTAGGAAAGGAGTGGTGCAACCCCAAATTCTCCTGAACAAATTTTTGCCCGAAAACCTTCCAGTCGATGCCCGGATATGCCACTTTATGTGCATTGTAGTTTCCCGTTGCGCCCCCGAATTTAGCAGCGCTTGGTATATCGTTCAACAGGTTGAATTGTTCTTTCAATCGCTCTACGAATACCTCGACTTCCTTACCCAATCGGGTAGGAGAGGCCGGTTGTCCATGTGTTCTGGCCAACATAGGTATTTCTGACCATTCAGCTGCCAATTCCTTTAACTTGTCTAGTACCTCGAAATACCTTGGTATATAAACTTCGTTCATGGCCTCCTTTATGGAAAGCGGAATCGCTGTGTTATTGATATCTTGTGAAGTAAGTCCGAAATGGATAAACTCTTTAAAAGAAGCAAGGCCCAATTTGTCAAATGCCGATTTGATATAGTATTCTACGGCCTTAACATCATGATTGGTCGTCTTTTCAATTTCCTTGATTTCCTGTGCATCTATTGTATCGAAATTTCTATAGATATTCCGTAGTGATTCGAATTTCTGACTATCAAAACCGGAAAGCTGCGGTAATGGAATATCACAAAGGGCGATAAAGTATTCGATTTCTACCCTTACCCGGTATTTGATAAGGGCTTCTTCGGAAAAAAAGGGAGCCAAAGATTCTGTCTTACTTCGGTAGCGCCCGTCAATGGGCGAAATAGCGTTCAAGGCGTTTAATGACATGTTTTTAGAATAGGTTCGATTTTAAGAAAAGCAAAGATACCGATAAACGGTAGATTTTGAAACAAAACGGAAACTATCTTAGCTTCGCCAAGGTCAATCTCGCTCTGGCCTTGTAGGCTGCGCTTCCTTCGGGATAATTTTGTTCGAGTACCATTTTTAGTTCAGAATGGACCCAATCATATTTTCTGCCTAAGAGTAACAAACAGGTCATCGAATACGCTTTTGCCGCTACTTTATGCTTACCTATCAGCCAATCAAAACAGGCAGTGGTAATCCGTTCTAAATGTCGTTCGGTCAGCATTTTTTTAGTTTCATTCTCGTTTTTTGAAAAATAAGATTTTATAAGGATTTCACATATTTTGGCCATAGGACGTACCGAGGAGTCGAAATGAACGTTACCCAAATGCGATGTGAAAAACTCTAAATAGGGGAAGATATAGGATAAGTTTTCTTTGGCCGTAAACTCCATTACCCAGCAGGCACGATTGGATATCGGGTCGTCGACGGTAAAAGCAATGTGCATAAGCGGTTCGACCAAATACCGATTTTCAAGAACCAGAGCAGCCATTTCAGCTCGTTTCTCTCTTGAATGGTTCACATAATCTAAAGATTGGTATAATTCTTCTTTGGTCACGATTAGCGAAGTATAATAAGGATAAAACTCATTGGTTCAACTATTTTTTATCAAATCGACAACTAAGGCCGGCACGCCTTCGGCAGCTTTTTTTGGTATGATGGAAAGATTTTCGAAATCGTTTTCCGAGACACTTGGTCTTGGGTCGATAAAGTAGATAGGTGTTCCGTCTTTTACATAGTTGACAAGCCCGGCCGCGGGATAAACTTGCATCGACGTTCCTATAATTAAAAGTATATCGGTAGTTTGGGTTATAAGAACCGCTTTTTCCAAAAGGGGTACTTCTTCACCGAACCAAACGATTTGAGGCCTTAACTGGTATCCTTTCTCACAAAGGTCACCTAGATTAAGATCTTCCTTCCAATTCAATACCAGGTTTTCATATCGCGTACTTCGGACCTTTAAGAGTTCACCGTGCAGGTGAATTACGTTTGAACTTCCTGCCCTTTCGTGCAGGTCGTCAACATTTTGGGTGATGATTGTAACTTCGAAGTGTTCTTCCAATTCTACTAATGCGGCATGCGCACGATTTGGAGAAACCGTTGATAATTGTCTACGTCTTTCGTTGTAGAAATTCAGTACCAGCTCAGGATTTTTTATAAAACCCTGAGGAGAGGCTACTTCCATAACATCGTGACCTTCCCAAAGTCCACCCGCATCACGAAAGGTATTGATACCGCTTTCTGCGCTTACGCCTGCGCCGGTCAAAACTGTAATTTTTTTCTTCATCCCCATAAAAATAGAGTTTTTATTATATTCGATATATGGTTGATGTACAACTTCTTGAATATTTGGAAAGTTTTATTTCTGAGGAACGTAAAAATCGTTTTTTACAGATTCTCGACGATCGTACCAAATATATCACAGTAGCAATCGAAGATTTGTACCAATTTCACAATACCACTGCCGTGATTCGATGTTGTGGGGTTTTTGGTGTTCAGTAAGCCCATGTGATAGAAGGGCGTTTCGGCAAAAGGTTGGATAAGAACATTACCATGGGCGCACAGCAATGGGTCGATGTGCACCGATATAAAACTATTGACGACTGCGTAGCGACTCATAGAACCCAAGGGTATCGATTTATTGCAACCAAACCACATGAAGATTCAAGTGTATTGAGCGATTTTGAAATTCAAGGTAAGGCCGCTTTTCTTTTTGGTACTGAACTCTAGAAGGCCTGAGTCAAAAGGCGCTCACTGAAAGTGAGCGGTTTTCTAAAAATACCCATGTCAGGTTTTACTGAAAGCTTGAATATCTCCGTTTCGGCCGCCATTATTTTATAGTATTTGACTACTACTTTCCGGGAATCACATTTGCCATGGCAGTTAAGCGATAAAGAAAAACTCGAGAAACGTCTTGACTGGACTAAAAAGTCAATAAAAAGTACTAATGCTATTCTGGCGCGTTATACCGAATAGTATTTAATTGCAACATAGTGTCAATATGTGTATAAAAATGAGTTTGCACGGGTGGATGGTGATTGCCTATTCATGTAATAAAAGTCGAATTTTAACATTTACGAAATTACTTTTTTAGTACATTTAGACAACAACTAACTAATTGATAAACAAATGTATATACTTCTCTACATTCTCGTGGGGCTTGTCGTATTAATTCTGATTTTAGCGATGGTGGCCCCAAAAACTTACAATGTATTTAGAACAGTCGAAATCTCAAAACCCAAGGTAGAGGTTTTCGAGTACTTGAAATCACTCAAGAAAATGGACGAATGGTCGCCATGGGCACAGAAAGACCCTCATATGGAAAAAAAATTTACCGGTACCGATGGTGAGGTAGGTGCATTGAGCTATTGGAACGGGAACAAAGACGTCGGCGAAGGCGAGCAGGAAATCCTTCGGATTGTTGACGGTGAACGTATAGAATCGGAACTGCGATTTCTGAAGCCTTGGAAATCAACCTCGGATTGTTATACCCAAGTTGATGATACCGGGAGCGGAAATACAAAAGTTACTTGGGGTTTTTCAGGAAAAAATAAGTTTCCAATGAGCATTATGATGCTTTTTATGAGCATGGACAAAATGGTCGGAAAGGATTTTGAAGCTGGGCTCAAGAAACTGAAAACTGTTCTTGAGAAATAAACAAGAGAATAGAATAAAGACAGTAGACTGGTACTCTAGATAGTTTCTTAGCATTCAACATGAAATATAAACAACTGCCATTGACGAATTCAATAAGGCATGGTTTATTAAATCTACCTTCTTTTCTATATTCTAAACATTACAGATGTAACACAATATGATAGGTTCGTTCGAAATTCCGGTAGCGGATATGGAGCGGGACAAAAAGTTTTATGAAACAGTATATGATATTTCAATTGCTGTCCATAACCTCGAAGGTATTATTATGGGCTGTATTTCCAATGCGTTACGATAAATCAGGCGCTACGGAATCGTTAGTGCAGCATGAAATGTATATATCGAGCGAGACCGATGGTGTGCTTGTTTATTTTTGGTGTAAAGATGTGGCAATAGAACTGGACCGTGTAGTATCAGCGGGCGAAAAAATTTTGCGGTAGAAGACCGAAATAGTTCGTGGGCATGGGTTTATGGCACTTTTAGAGGATACTGAAGGGAATAGAATTGCACTTCATTCTAATTCTTAGATGCTTTTTGTATTGCCTCTATACAGTCTTTTTAAACTCCCTTAATCCTTCATGGAAAAATTATTCCAAAAGTTCTAATAGGGCAATATTGTAATCATTTTCTAAAATTACCTTGCCGTTCTTTACCATCACCTCAGTGTCTGAATAGGTGTCGTATAGTTTGGTGCCGTCTCCGAAGAACCCTTTCACCCAAAGCGATTTTTTTCCTTTCGGCAAATCGAGGCCTACAACTACCTTATCTTTAAAGTCACCATCTACATAGGTTCTGCTAAAGACATAGGGTTTTTTCGCAAGTCTTTTATGTCTGCCGGCACCGATGGCCAAATGATTATTTCTAAAACTTCCTACTTTTTGCCAATGATCAAGTATTTGTTTCGTTCGGGGTATGCTATCAAGCTCATCCCAATTCATAAAAGAACGTAATGTGGCGTCGCCCTGCACAGGATTATCCTCTTTACCCTCAATGGTCAAATCACGAGCGGTTTCATCACCATAATATATTTGCGAGGCACCTGGCGTAAGGAGCAAAATATTGGCAGCTTTGATAGGGTCTTTTCGCTCTTGGTCGTAAGGCTGATCATCATCATGGGAAGTAAGATAGTTTACAACACTTTTACCGATAAAATCTGAATGAAGCAGTTTACTGTATTTTTTAAACGTGTCTTCATAATTATTTAGTGCATCAGTCTTTAATTCGAAATTGATAAGGCTCTTAAAACCATGGGCAAAATAATCTACTTTTTTATCCTCAAAATCAAATTCTCTACCACCTGAAATACCATAACCATATACCTCGCCGACCATAAAAAACCGATTATCGTCCAAAACCTTATCTGGATGCATTTTTTTCCAATTCTCGAACGCATGAGATGCCTCTTTGTAGAGTTCTGACCAAGCGTTTTCGTTTACATGTTTGACCGTATCGACCCGAAAACCATCGATACCCAAACTGTTGACATAGTCTGTGAGCCATTTTATAATATAGAATCGGGGCGCCCTTGGGTAGCCCGTACGTTCAAAAAAGAGCTGGAGCTCATCCAATTCTTGACTTAACCTACCTTCCTCTTTCCATTTGGCCAATAGTGCATCCGGTAGTTTGACGGGCTTATCCGATTCCGTATAAATGTCGGGCAGGTTGTTGACCAATGTGCACTGAGTAGTGTTTTTATAGTTCGTAAATTCACAAATAGTATCAGTACGCACCCATTCATGGGGCCACACGGGATCCAGGTTTGTGACCGGGCCAGTGTGGTTCAATACCACATCCATTAAAATTCGTATACCGTTTCTATGTGCGGTTTTTACTAAGGCATCCAAATCTTTTCTGGTTCCGAAATTTGGATCAAGTGTGGTCCAGTCCTTAGCCCAATAACCATGGTAGGCATAGGTGTTTCCGGTATTTTCGTCAGTGCTACCATGTATCTGTTCGACCACTGGTGTAAACCAAATAGCATTTATCCCCAAATCACTGAAGTAGCCGTCTTCTATTTTTTGGGTGATGCCGGCGATATCTCCTCCCATAAAACCTCGTAACGGCCCTGTAGGCTCTGTTCTTTCAAAGTTAGTATCGTTTTCAGTATTACCATTATTGAATCGGTCGGTCAATAAAAAATAGATATTGGCACCCTCCCAGGAGAAAGGTACTCTCTTTGCAGGTGTGGAAATCAAATCTTTCGCTATAACCGTCTCTTTGACAGGTTCTTTTTTCTGTTCCGTACACGAAAGAAAAATGAAGAAAACGGTAACTGCTGTGAGCAGTTTTTTCATGGGCATTTATTT
>CAZRIE010000007.1:37290-85137 GCA_964600075.1 uncultured Flavobacteriaceae bacterium | reverse complement strand
TTGAGCACCTTAAATTCTTCGTAACAACTGCTTATCGCATCAAGTATCTGAAGGTCGTTGGCAGTTGTGATAAACGATTTTGAATAGTTACAGTTGTTAAGAATATCTTGAATATCTAACTTTTCTATCTGTAATAGTTCGGTAAGGGTCTCCCGGTCAAACTTTGATGCCAGCAGGTCGCGTATCTGGTCGTCTTCTTTCATTTTACGCAATTTTCTCATTTGGTTCGGTTGTTTTCCGAAAAGATTGCGCAACAAATCTGCGGGATTCAGTATGGCACCCAAAACTTTGGTAACGGCACTAGGGTTCTTGTTCCCTCCTTCATAACCTACAGAAAGTCCAGAAATACTATATTGGTATGAATTATTAATGGGAAGGTTTTTTACATCAATCGATAAATAACCGGTTAGTTGATACGGCATTACGATTACTTCCTCTAAGGCATAAGCAAGTTCTGTAAGGGCAATTTTTGTATCCTTGAACTTAAACATGTCATTAGTAACCCTAATTTTTTGCGATTTAAAGCCCAAAAAAGAAAAATAGAGGGTATCGTTGACCGAGGCTGTAATAGAAAATTCCCCATTTTCTTTTGTAATCGTACCGACGACCTTGTTCAGGTTTACAACGTGAACGTTTTCCATCGGTTCATCGGTCTGCGCGTTTACGATTATGGCATTTATTTCTTTGTCGATTGTATTTTCCTCTTCCTGAGCAAAAGTGAAAAATGCGGAAAAAAGAAGAATTGGGACTAAAAATGGTTTCATTACTCTAATCATACGGGGTTAAATGTACTAAACAAAACAAAAAAATACGCCGAAGCGTATTTTTTAATATACAATTAACTTTAAAAAGCATTTGTTAAACCTTTAAAAAAAATCGCTTCTACTTTTTTTGCTTCTTCTTTTTCCAGAATGGTTAGAACTACCTTGTGAAGAACTTCTATCACGTCCTTTACTACGACCTCCACGGTCATTATCTCTATCCCTTCTTCTACCATGGTCTTTTCGGCCACGATTACCGCCACCGCTCCCACCTGGACTTTTGGATACTTCAACATTGATGAATCGCCCCTCTAGTTTGAAGTCGGTAAAGAATTGGAGTATTTGCTCGGTATGTTCGGCCTCGGTATTGAAAAAAGAGAATGATTCTTTTGTATCTACTTTATAAACATCTTCTTTACCCAAACTCAAGGTATCTCGAAGAAAATCTTTCAAAGACATCCAATCATAACCATCTTTCTCACCAACGTTTATGAAATAACGGACAGATCCGTCTGAAGGTGCATTTTCTCCTTTGCTTCTGCTTCTTTCCCTACCTCGGTCATCAGAGCCTGAGGTGTTGAGGTCTTTGGTTTTATTATAATAATTCGAGAAACGGGTGAATTCTACCGAAACTATTTTTTTAATAAGTTCATCGCGGTCAATACCTTCAAGAACATCGTTGATTGCTGGCAAATAGTTTTCAACATCTTTATCTATCTTGGTATCCTTGATTTTATTAGCCAAATGATAGAGCTGTATTTCGCAGATTTCTATGCCTGTCGGAATATTTTTTTGGATGAATTTTTGCTGTATCTTTTTCTCTATGGAATGAATCTTACGCATTTCACTGCGGGTAACGATAACCATTGAAATGCCTGATTTCCCTGCCCGTCCGGTTCGCCCACTGCGGTGTGTGTAGGTTTCGATTTCATCGGGAAGCTGATAATTGATAACATGCGTAATATCATGAACGTCTATACCACGAGCAGCAACATCAGTAGCCACTAACATCTGTATCTGCTTTTTACGAAAGGCGTTCATCACCAAGTCACGTTGGTTTTGGCTTAGGTCTCCGTGAAGCGCTCCTGCATTATAGCCGTCTTCTATCAATTTTTCGGCAACCCGTTGGGTATCCCTTTTGGTTCTACAGAATACAACCGAGAAAATATCAGGGTTCGTGTCGGCAAGACGTTTTAACGCGGGATACCTATCCCTTCCTCCAACCACGTAATATTCGTGTTGCACTGTTGATGTACCGGCATTCTTAGTGCCCACGGTAATTTCAACCGGACTGTGCATGAATTTTTTGGCAATGACGGATACTTCTTTCGGCATGGTGGCCGAAAAGAGCCAAGTCGATTTTTCTTTCGGTGTGTTGGAGAGAATATCTTTTATATCCTCGTAAAAGCCCATGTTGAGCATTTCATCGGCTTCATCTAAAATACAATAGTCGATCTTGGAGATGTCGACGAGACCACGGCCTATCATATCTTTCATACGGCCCGGGGTGGCCACAACGATCTGCGCTCCCCTTTTTATCTGTCGTGCCTGGTCCGTTATACTGGCGCCGCCATAAATGGCAACGGTATTTAGCCCTTTCACATATTTGGAATAGCCCTGAATTTCGTTAGTGATCTGTAAACAGAGTTCGCGAGTAGGGGAAAGAATCAAACCTTGGGTAGTTCTGCTTTTGCTATCGAGCTTTTGAATCATCGGAAAACCAAAAGCTGCGGTCTTACCTGTTCCTGTTTGGGCCAGTGCAACGAGATCTGTCTCGCTTTCCAGTAAAATAGGGATTGTTTTTTCCTGTACTTCAGATGGGGTTTCAAATCCCATATCGGCAACAGCATCCAATAGGGGCTTACTAAGCCCTAGTGCTTCAAATTTTGTCATAATAAGGTATACTTAATCGCTAATAGGTGTGTTGCGTAGAGCGATTATCGTATATAACCCTTATACTCGGAGCAACACCTGCCATACTGGCGGCGTTAAAAATTAAGCGGCAAAGGTACGTTTAATTATCGAAATACTGATTCTTGCAGATAAACAAGTAATTTTTGGATTGCTTTCCCTCTATGACCTATTTGGTTTTTCGTTTTCAACGAGAGTTCAGCAAATGTCTTCTCGTATCCTTTTGGTCTGAAAATGGGGTCGTACCCAAAGCCGTTGGTTCCTAGTTTTTCAGTTGTAATCTCGCCTTCTGCGGTTCCTTCAAACAAATGGCGCTCTTTGTTTATGTTCAGTACTATTATTGTTTTGAAACGAGCTGCTCGATCGGTCTTGAGTTTTAGTTCTGATAAAAGTTTGTTCATATTGTCATCCGCATTCTTTTTAGGCCCGGCGTAACGTGCTGAATATATACCAGGCTCTCCATTGAGTGCATCTACCAAGAGTCCGGTGTCATCGGCAAAACATGAAAGTTTGAAATTTCGGGTTATATAGTCTGCTTTGATTATGGCATTTTCTTCGAGGGTTTTTCCGGTTTCCGGAATGTCATCAAAACAGCCGATATCGGTCAGCGATATTAAATCGATATTATCGGGAACCAATTTTTTGACTTCTTCAAATTTGTTTTTATTGTGTGTAGCAAAGACTAATTTCATCTTTTAATTTTTATTTGCCTTTTATTATTTGACAACCTGCCGGTCGGTAGGTGTAATCTGGTCTTGGTAAACAGCTGCGCAAATCTGTTGTAAGGTAGGTTCTAGAAGTTTTAATAGCTATTTCATGTCGGGTTGTGTTATGTTGTTCGAAGAATGTTTGTAACGAATTCAAAAATAGTAATTTTGAAGCGCTTTAATTATTCTATTATGAAGTTGAAAATACCACCGGCAATCTTATTTCTCATTTTTGGGTTTTTGATGTATTTGCTCGCAAGGTTCTTGCCTTTCGGTTATTTTGATTTCTTTGGGCGCCATTATTTAATGATTACCTTATTGATATTTGCTGGGGTCATTGCCATCATTGCCTTGTTTCAATTCTTTAGAAGTAACACTACTATTGACCCAGGCAACCCTTCTAAATCTAGCAAGTTGGTAGATAGGGGAATTTATGCCTATTCCCGAAATCCTATGTATTTAGCCTTGTTATTGATACTTTTGGCTTGGGGAATTTGGTTGGGGAATGCCTTTAACACCTTATTTGCAGCAGGCTTTGTTGCTTATATGAATCGTTTTCAGATTGTTCCAGAAGAAGAAGCTTTACTAGCTATGTTTGGTAAGGAATACGGGCCGTATTGCATAAAAGTGCGTAGATGGTTTTAGAGTATTAGCATTTTCACTTATAAACCATAATATTAGCTTTTTAGCTTATATTTTAAAATATTAGCAAATAAGCTTATTTTTCTATATATTAGCTTTTTAGCTTATATAATTATGATAGCAATAATAACGGGTGATATTATCGATTCAAAGAAACATGCCTCCTCTGAATGGCTAGGTATTTTGAAGCAATACTTGTCAAAGCTTGGTGATTCTCCAATAGATTGGGAGGTTTACAGGGGCGATGAATTTCAGCTAAAGATACCTAAAGAAGAAGCTTTACGGTCCGCGGTACATATCAAGGCATTGATAAAGTCAATAAAGGGCCTCGACGTTCGTATGGGTATCGGTCTAGGTACTGAAACTTTTAGAGGTGTCGGGGTAGCCGAGTCCAACGGCCCTGCCTACCAACGTTCGGGCAGAATTTTTGAATCTTTAAAAGAAGATAAACTGAATCTGACTATCGCTACGGGCAATGGGTTTTTAGACGTCACTTTAAACCTGATGTTAAAATTGGCGTTAAATTTTATGGATGACTGGAGCACGGTTTCAGCCGAAATCGTGGTAATGGCCCTTGAAAACCCCAACGCTTCCCAAAAAGAGATTGCCGAACAACTGAACATTCAGCAGTCGGCGGTAAGCCAACGTCAAAAAAGGGCACGATTAGATTTGGTATTTGAACTATTCGAGTACTACTCAAAAACACTAAAAGAAATACGTTAAATGCTATTGTTCACAAAACTATTGTTAGCGCACTTAATTGGTGATTTTTTGTTACAGCCCAATCGCTGGGTCATTCATAAGGAGACTAGCAAAGCAAAATCGAAATATCTATACGCTCATGTGCTCCTTCATATGGTGTTGACCATGGTGCTTTTATGGGATTTGAGCTATTGGAAAATTGCACTCATTATTACGGTGTCACACTATGTTATCGATTTGGCCAAATTGTACGCCACTCCTTTGTTCAAATTAAAAAGCATCCCTTTTTTTATCGACCAGTTTTTACATATGGTGGTTTTGTATGGCTGCGCGTACTACGGTAATCTGTGGGGACACACGATGGTCTTGTTTGAAAATTTAGATTGGGCCTTAATTACAGCTATAGTTTTTGTGAGTTTTCCTTCTGCAATAGTCATGGGGAAAATATTAGAAGCCATGTCGGATAAAATCGAATTGGACCATAAATCATTGCCCAATGCAGGAAAATATATTGGAATATTAGAGCGGCTCTTCGTATTACTATTTTTCATAATGGGCAGATGGGAAGCTATTGGCCTCTTGATTGGCGCAAAATCTGTCTTTCGCTTTAACGATCTTAAAGAAAGCAATAATCGAAAGCTGACAGAGTACATTTTAATAGGAACATTATTGAGCTTCGGACTCGCCATTTTAACCGGAATTATATACGTCAACTTATAAAGATAGCATGCGCAGCACTTTTCTTTTACTTTTCCTCTATGCGGCCATTGTTCAAGCCCAGACAAAAACTCAATTCCTTGAGTCTTTTGACGATACTAAGATTGCATATACCGATGAGGGCGACGGTGATGCCGTTTTACTTATCCATGGTTTTATAAACACCAAAGAATCTTGGGACAGGACAGCGCTTAAGAAAGATTTGTTGACTGAAGGGTTTCGGGTCATTTCGCTCGATTTACGCGGTAATGGTGAATCTGATAAACCACAGGAAGAAGATGCCTACGCCTATGATGCAGAAGTAATGGATATTATGTTTTTGATGTACCAGCTAAGGTTCCGAAAATATATGGCGGTTGGCTACTCACGTGGTAGCATTGTTCTTGCAAAATTATTAACGAAAGACAAGCGTCTTAAAAAGGCGGTTTTGGGTGGTATGGGTATCGATTTTACGGATCCGTATTGGAAGCGAAGGATTATGTTCATGAAGGCCTTCTCAGGCGATGTGACGGAAGAGACACAAGGTGCGGTCGACTACGCAAAATCAGTAAACGCCGATTTGCGCAGTCTTCATTTGCAACAAAAATACCAACCGGTCGCCAGAAAAAGGGAACTTGCCTATATCAAGGCTAAAGTATTGATTATCGCAGGTGATAAAGATCTGGATAACGGAAATCCTGAGGAACTTCACAAGGCCGTACCAAAAAGCAAATTTGAAATAGTTGAAGGCGACCATAATGGCACCTATAAAACCGAGGCCTTTTCTAAAGCCGTGGTTTCCTTTCTCGATTAAATTTGTTCTAAAGCCCTAGTGATTAGTTATAGGGATAACTTTTAATAACATTCCCCAAAAACAGACAAAATTAATCTTTATTTTTGTGCCTTAATTTTTCAGCAAAACCATGGCAGCGACAGACAGAAAATACGTATTCGATTTTGACAGTACTTTGACTAGAGTAGAGGCACTGGACGTTCTGGCGGAGATGACCTTGGAGGGTAAGTCGAATCGTGAAGAAATCATAAACCAAATTCAAGAAATCACCAATTTGGGTATCGACGGCGATATTTCTTTTACTGAATCGTTAGAGCGACGCATAAAATTGTTGAATGCCCATAAAGACGACCTTGGGCCATTGGTAGAGGAGCTGCGCCAAAAAATATCGAAATCCATAGCATCTAACAAAGAGTTCTTTGAAAAATATTCTGACGACATCTATGTGATTTCTTGCGGTTTTAAAGAGTTTATAGATCCTATCGTTAAAGAATACAACATTCCTTCCGATAGGGTATACGCCAATACTTTTGAGTTTGACGAAAATGGAAACATTATCGGTTTCGACGAAAAGAATGTGCTTTCGCAACATAATGGAAAAATAGCATGTCTAAAGCAAATGAATTTAGATGGCGAGGTGCAAGTTATAGGCGATGGTTACAGCGATTATGTAATGCGCGAAGCAGGTATCGCCCATAAGTTTTTCGCTTATACAGAAAACGTACATCGCGAAAAAGCAGCGAGCAACGCCGACCACGTAACCCCAAATATGGACGAATTTCTGTTCGTAAACGATTTGCCGAGAAACATCTCCTATCCAAAGAATCGGATCAAGATATTGTTATTAGAAAACGTTCATCCGGCAGCTTTTGATAACCTTTCTGACGACGGCTTTTCCGTAGAGCTTGTAAAACATAGTCTTCCTGAAAATGAATTGATCGACAAAATAAAAGGAGTTCATGTTTTGGGCATACGATCAAAAACCCAAGTCAACAAAAAAGTATTGGATGCAGCCGATAAACTATTGGTAGTAGGGGCATTTTGTATTGGTACCACTCAAATCGATCTGCTTCATGCAAAAAGAAAAGGCGTAGCGGTATTTAACGCGCCTTATAGCAATACGCGATCAGTAGTAGAATTGGCCATAGGTCAGATTATTATGTTGATGCGCAGCGTTTTTGCAAGAAGTGCGGAAATACATAATGGCCAATGGTCGAAGACCGCCGAGGGTTCAAGAGAGGTTCGCGGTAAGAACTTGGGAATCGTTGGTTATGGTAATATAGGAAAGCAACTGTCAATTTTGGCCGAAGCGATTGGTATGCGGGTGTATTATTATGATGTCGAGGATAAATTATCACTTGGTAATGCAAAAAAATGTAATACTCTAGAAAATCTTTTGAATGTTTCTGATGTGGTTACTTTGCATATCGATGACAATAAGGCGAACGAGAATTTCATTAGGGAGCGAGAAATTAACCAAATGCGCGACGGGGCAATGCTAATCAATCTCTCTAGAGGTTTTGTGGTGGATATCGATGCGCTTGCCGCGGCATTGAAAAAAGGAAAAATTAGTGGTGCGGCAGTAGACGTGTACCCCGAAGAACCCCGAAGCAATGGGGCATTTAACACACCTTTACAGGGCTTGCCCAACGTTATTTTGACCCCACATGTTGGCGGAAGCACCGAAGAAGCACAGCGTGATATCGCAGATTTTGTTCCGAACAAGATTATGGATTATATTAATTCGGGCAACTCTGTAGATGCGGTAAACTTCCCGAATATTCGGTTGCCCAAACAACAAAATGCCCATCGTTTTTTACACATCCATAAAAACGTTCCTGGTATTATGGCAAAAATCAATGAAGTATTGGCCAAATACGAAATGAATATTTTGGGGCAATATCTTTCTACCGATAGTGAAGTGGGCTACGTAATTACTGATTTGGATAAGGAGTACAATAAAGATGTGCTCAAGGCCTTGAAAAAAGTAGAGAACACTATTAAGTTTCGGGTGTTGTATTAAACCACTCCTTTTGTCATTCCCGCGAAGGCGAGAATCATTTTCTCATTTTTTGAACTTGTTTTTGAACTTCACCTATGATGATACGGTTCGTTCTGTAATATGGTAAACGCTCGGTACAGCTGTTCTACCACGAACAAACGCACCATCTGGTGCGAAAAAGTCATTTTTGAAAAACTGATTTTTCCTTTGGCCATTTGGTAGACTTTATCACTGAATCCATACGGGCCGCCGATGACAAAAACCAATTGTTTTATACCTGAGTTCATCTTTTTTTGAAGATAATTAGAGAAATCGATCGAGGAAAATTGCTGCCCATTTTCATCTAAAAGAACCAAGATGTCTGTTGGGCTTAATCTTTTTAAAATGAGCTCTCCTTCCTTTTCTTTTTGTTGTGCCTCGGAGAGATTTTTCGTGTTTTTTAAGTCAGGAATAGTGTGAAGTTCGAATCCAATGTAATGTTTCAACCGGTTTTCGTATTCCGTAATCATTTGTTGTAATAGCTTGCTGTCCGTTTTGCCTATAGCAAGAAGTTTAATCGTCATGTGCCAAAGTTAAATGAATTTCTATATTGGAATTTGTTTTTCTTAATTTAGCCCAAAGCAAAATTTCTTTCATGATTTCCGAATTACAGTTCCAAAAAGAAATAGATTATATCATTCAGAATGCCATACGTGAAGATGTTGGTGATGGCGATCATAGTTCTTTGGCTTGTATTCCCACTTCCGCTAAGGGCAAAGCCAAATTGTTGGTTAAAGATGAGGGGATTATTGCGGGAATGGATTTTGCCAAACAAGTTTTTGATTATGTTGATGGTGAACTAAAAATCGAAGCTTTGATTGAAGATGGTACAGCGGTAACGCATGGCGATATCGCTTTTTATGTTTCGGGAAGCTCCCAAAGTATATTAAAAGCTGAACGTTTAGTGCTTAACGCTATGCAACGTATGAGTGCGATCGCTACAAAAACGAACTACTTTGTGAATTTGCTCGAAGGTACGGATACGAAAATTCTCGATACCAGAAAAACAACACCAGGTATTCGTGCTTTGGAAAAATGGGCCGTTAAAATAGGGGGAGGGGAGAACCATAGATTCGCGCTTTACGATATGATCATGCTCAAAGACAACCATATTGATTTTGCGGGCGGGATAACCAAGGCCATCGAAAAGACCCGAAATTATCTGAAGGAAACTGGTCGGGACCTAAAATTAATAGTTGAAGCTCGAAGTCTCGATGAAATCAGGGAAATTCTATTATCCGAAGGAGTTTATCGCATCTTGATTGATAATTTTAATTATGACGACACACGAAAAGCAGTCGAGTTGATCGGTGATACCTGCCTTACCGAATCCTCTGGCGGCATTAACGAAAAGACTATCCGAAAATACGCGGATTGTGGTGTTGATTATATTTCTTCCGGCGCCCTAACACATTCAGTCTATAACATGGACTTAAGTCTAAAAGCCGTTTAGATGTCTCAAGAAATCGAGAAGAAGTTAGAGAAAATCCCCATTATCAATTGGGTAGCCCGATTTCTGAAAAGTATTAAACTGCCGGCTTTTGTAGGGTTATCGCTATACGACCTGATGGAAATGTATATATTAGGTATTTTTAAAGGTGCCATATCAACTCGGGCCAGTTCGATTGCATTTAGTCTGTTTTTGGCGCTCTTCCCCTTACTTATCTTTTTGATTACGCTTATTCCTTTTATTATTCCCTATGTGAGCGTTGGTAACGAAAATTTCGATACGCAATTCTTAGTTTTTCTGGAATCTTTTTTGCCTACCGCAACAAGTGATTATTTTGGCGAAGTCTACCAGCAGATTAAAGATCAGAAGAGAGGTGGATTATTGTCTTCCGCATTTTTTATTTCGATATTCTTAATGGCCAATGGGGTGAATGCCATTTTTGGTGGTTTCGAAGACTCGTACCATGTTGAGTTGACTCGTCACTTTTTTCGCCAATATGTTTATGCTTTGATGGTTGGTTTAATTCTATCTATACTCTTAATAGTAGGCGCTGTAGCCTATGTATATGTTGAGTTTTATATATTGGACTACTTGAGTGTTTGGGCAGCCAAAACAAGAGGGTATGACTTAACGGAAAATGATATTTTCGGAGCACAGGTCGGTAAAGTTTTGTTTTTTATAATCCTGTCTTATTTTACCACCGCCATTCTCTATTATTTTGGAACTACCGAAGGTAAACACGCTAGATTTTTCTCGGTTGGCGCATTGATGACCACATTATTGTTCATACTAACATCATACCTTTTTGGGGTCTATGTCGAAAAATTCGCTCGGTATAATGAATTGTACGGTGCATTGGGCGGTTTGTTGATTTTAATGGTATATATCTGGTTAAATTCTAATATATTGCTGCTCGGGTTCGAGCTGAACGCCTCTTTGAACTCTCTTAGAAAAACCTACAAAAAGAATGAAGATATCGGATAGTATAATTTTTATAGTGGTTATGCTGCTTGCAGTCCAGTTAGTCCAGTCACAGAGTGTATTCGGAAAATGGAAGACTGTTGATGACCGTACCGGTAAGCCGAAAGCGATTATTGATATTTACGAAAAAGGTGGCCTGATGTATGGTAAAGTTGTGGAAATCGTTGAAGATGGTAAGGAAAATTTTATCTGTCGGAAATGTGATGGGGAATTAAAAGACAAACCCGTCTTGGGTATGACGATTATTGAAGCGGCAGAACATCGAGGTGATGGCGTATATAGGGGAGACACGCTTTTCGACCCTCAACAGGCCATGACCTTTCGATGTAAGATTTGGGTGAATCCCGATAATGATGATGAACTAAAGGTCAGAGGCTATTTGGCTTTTATTTACCGTACCCAGACTTGGCTGCGGGTAGAAGGATAGAATGGAAATGGAACTATGCAGTACTTTATCGATGTCATTTTACCGATTCCTTTAGAGAAACTATTTACATACAGCGTTTCTGAAATCGAGGCTGATTTTTTAAAGCCCGGCATGCGTGTTGGGGTTCCTTTCGGGAAGTCCAAAATATACACTGGTCTCGTACACGAAGTGCATACGAATCCTCCGCAAGTTTATGAGGCCAAGGAAATTCATCGTATTCTAGACGAGCATCCTATCGTAAACCCGATTCAATTAAAACATTGGAAATGGATTGCCGAGTACTACATGTGTACGGTGGGTGAAGTCTTTCGTAGTGCTGTTCCGGGAGCATTCTTGTTGGAAAGTGAAACCTTAATTCTTCGGAATACCAAGGGAGAAGTCGATGAATTGCATTTAGAGGATGATGAATTCTTGGTTTTCGAAGCCCTGCAACACCAATCTATATTGAAAGTTCATGAAGTGAGTTCTATTATTGACCGGAAGAATGTCTTGCCGGTACTGAACCGTCTGCTCGAAAAGAATGTAATCCTTTTAAAAGAGGAAATGTACGAGCAGTACAAACCCAAATTGCTGCGCTACGTAAAACTAGGGCAAGCATATCTGTCCGAAGAAAATTTGGAAGCGTTATTGGAAACTTTGACCCGTGCACCTAAACAGAGCCAAATTGTACTTTCCCTTTTTCAATTACAGGCCGTCAATAAAAGGCCGATTAGAATTTCGGAGCTGGAGCAGGCGAGTGGTGGCTCGAAAGCAGTAATAAAAACTTTGGTCGAAAAAGGTATTCTCGAAGAGTACTTCATCCGCACCGACAGGGTCAACTACGAAGGCGATAATGAAAATTTCGATTTAAAAGCACTGAACGAGTATCAACAGAAAGCTTTAGATGATATTACAGAAAACTTTGATAACAAAAAGGTTACACTTCTTCATGGGGTAACATCCTCAGGAAAAACCGAGGTGTATGTCAAATTAATCGAACGATGCATACAATCAGGCAAACAAGCATTGTACCTGCTTCCTGAAATTGCATTAACCACTCAGTTAATTTCACGTTTGCAGGAATATTTTGGAGAAAAAGTTTCGGTGTATCATTCCAAATATAGTGTTCAGGAAAGAGTAGAGGTTTGGAATAATGTATTGGCCAAAAAACCCAAAGCACAAATTGTTATCGGGGCACGCTCGGCATTGTTTCTGCCCTATTCCGATTTGGGTTTGATTATCGTCGACGAAGAACATGAGGGTTCGTTCAAACAATTCGATCCTGCTCCGCGATATCATGCACGTGATGCTGCCATTGTTTTGGCCAATTTGCATAGCAGTAACATTTTATTGGGTTCCGCGACACCGAGCATCGAAAGTTTTACTAATGCTAGAACCGGCAAATATGGTTATGCAGAAATCAAACGACGCTATGGTAATGTGCTTATGCCCGAAATGGAATTGGTCGATATCAAAGAGCAGACCAGAAAAAGGCGAATGAAAGGTCATTTCTCGGAACGCTTGCTTGAAGAAATTCAAGAAACGCTAGATGCAGGTGAACAGGTCATACTGTTCCAGAACCGACGTGGTTATGCGCCAATTGTAGAATGCACGACCTGTGGCCATTCGCCCCAATGTCCCAATTGCGATGTAAGTTTGACCTACCATCAGTATAAAAAACAATTACGTTGCCATTATTGTGGATATCATATGGCGTTGCAAGAGAGTTGCCAAGCCTGCGGAAGCCACACATTGGATACCAAGGGTTTCGGCACTGAACAAGTAGAGAAAGAATTGGAAACTTTATTCCCCGATGCAAAAGCCTGGCGGATGGATCTCGATACAACGCGCGGCAAACACGGCTACGAGAAAATCATCACCGCCTTTGAGCAACAAGAAATGGATATCCTCGTAGGTACCCAAATGCTGACCAAAGGCCTTGATTTCAGAAATGTTAGCCTGGTGGGCATCATGAACGCCGATTCGCTACTTAATTTTCCCGATTATCGGGCACATGAACGTTGTTTTCAATTATTGACACAGGTTGCGGGTAGGGCAGGACGTACCAAAAAAACGGGCAAGGTTATTATTCAAAGCTATAATCCGTATCATCAGATTTTAAAACAGGTATCGAATAATGATTATGACGGTATGTTCAAAGAACAGTTGTATGAACGGGAGCAGTATAAATATCCTCCGAACAACAGAATCATCAAGATCACTTTTAAACACAAAGAGTATAATCGGTTGAACGAGGCTTCCGAATGGTTTAGCAAAGCTTTGAGAAATGCTTTGGGTGGTATTGTGCTAGGCCCGGAATATCCTCCAGTGGCGCGTATACGCAACCAATATTTAAAAAACGTGGTGGTCAAGATTCCAGATGGGCAATCCGTTACAAAAACCAAGGCGACCATCAAAAAAATCAAAAAGTCTTTTGATGCAGTTTCTCAGTATCGAAGTGTTCGGGTGATTTATAATGTGGATCATATTTAATAAGTTCAAACTCAAATTTCAATTACAAGCACAAAAAATGCGAGGATACAAGGAACTAATGTTTGATTTCCTTTCCGGCGTAGAGGGGAACTTGAGGAATGTTTCGATTTTATCGGATAACTTGTCCATAAGCCTGACGAATACAGTACCAGATTTTGAGAACAATTGGCTACTGTTGCTACTTTTTCACAACATATATACATAATAAACTTTTGTCTTACATCTTGTGTCTAGTAGCCAAGCGGCCTTTATTCCTTTACTATACAACTGGAAATAAAAAACCACTGCCTCTTTTCAGAAACAGCGGTTTGTATGGTGTTAAAGTAGAAGTGCTAGACGTTGCTCAATGCTTCGGCCAACTCGGTCTTCTTGTTCCTGCTTAAAGGAATGGACCTTCCGCTTACTTCGACATTCTTACTATTGAACTTTTCGATTTTCTCCAAGTTTACAATATACGATTTGTGAATGCGTAGAAACTTTTCTTCCGGCAATTGTTTTTCGAAAGACTTCATTGTCGATAAGATGACAATATTGGCCTCATCGGTCACCAATTTGATGTAATCGCCAAGGGCTTCTATCCACTTGATATCGTTAAGAATAACTTTTCTTTTCTTGAGGTTACTTTTTACGAAGATGTGCTCTTCGTCTTCATGTACCTGATGCATTTGCTCGTATTTGGCAACCGCTCTTTTTACGGAGGCATCAAAACGTGCCATTGTGATAGGCTTGTGCAAATAATCCGTTACGTCATAATCGAATGCCTTGAGCGCGTAATCGGGCTTTCCGGTAATCAAGATTATTTGTGGACTGTTTTCTAAGGATTCGAGTAGGTCGAATCCACTGATAATAGGCATTTCGACATCGAGAAAAATAAGGTCTAACTCATTGTTCTTAATGCCATTTTTGGCCTCAATCGCATTGCTGTACTCGGCCACCATAGCTAAATTGGGATGGCTGTTTACCAGCTTCGCGACAGCCATTCGTTGCATAGACGAATCGTCGACAATAATACTTCTTAATTTCATAAATGGGTCGATTTGTGGGGTTAAATCATCGACAAATTACTAAAAAAACACGTTCAACCGCAATAAATTTGTAAAGATTGCCGTGTTTTCTGTGTAATTGGCAATGACCATAGGTTAAGATTTGGTAAAGTTCAATTTTTAGGGTTACCAATCTATAACGAAGAATTTTCCGTTTTCTTGTGATGTTATGATAATTAATATTATTTTTGCACTCCTAAAAAACATACATTTATGAACCATTACGAAACTGTTTTCATTTTGAATCCCGTGCTTTCTGATGAACAGATAGCGGAAACAGTTAAGAAATTTGAAGATTTCTTAATTAACAATGGCGCCAAAATGGTCTCCAAAGAAAATTGGGGGCTAAAAAAATTGGCCTATGCCATACAGCACAAGAAAAGTGGTTTTTACCACTTGTTCGAATTTACAGATTCCGGCCAGGTTATTAATCCCTACGAGCAAGAATTCAAAAGGGACGAGCGTATTATGCGCTTCCTAACGGTCAAATTAGATAAGCACGCCGTTGCGTGGGCGGAAAAAAGAAGAACAAGGTTAAAAACCAAAGCATAACATGGCAACATTACAACAACAAGCAAAAGGAAAGAAAGATGGGGAGATTCGGTATCTGACCCCGTTGAACATTGAGACCAATACCAAGAAGAAGTATTGCCGTTTCAAAAAATCCGGTATTAAATACATCGACTACAAGAATGCCGATTTTTTAATGATGTTGGTCAACGATCAAGGCAAGCTATTGCCAAGAAGGTTAACAGGTACTTCATTGAAATACCAACGCAAAGTGGCCCAAGCGGTAAAAAGGGCGCGTCATTTGGCTTTGATGCCGTACGTAGGCGATCTACTAAAATAACCTAAGGCAAGATGGAACTTATATTAAAACAAGACGTAGAGCATTTGGGCTTTAAAGACGATGTCGTAGACGTAAAGAATGGTTATGGCAGAAATTTTCTGATTCCACGAGGATTGGCTGCTATGGCGACTCCCTCTGCAAAGAAAGTGCTAGAAGAGAATTTGAGACAAAGGGCCCACAAAGAGAAGAAGGTTGTTGATGCAGCGAATAAAACTGCGGATGCATTGAAAGCCCTTGAAATGAAAATTTCGGCTAAGACAGGTGCAGCCGATAAGTTATTTGGATCGGTAACTACGATAGATCTTGCCGCTGCTTTGGAAAAGGAAGGGCATGCCATCGATAAGAAATTTATCAGCATACAAGGTGGTGCGGTAAAGCGTACCGGGCCTTATAATGCCCAAATTCGATTACATAGAGATGTAGTCGTAGATTTTCCATTTGAGGTAGTTTCCGATAAGAAATAAGCTTCATTTGAATAAAATGATGAGCCTTTCGGTACTTCCGGAAGGCTTTTTTATGATTTATAATAAGATGAAATATACAAGGCTTACAAAGCAGCAATTAGAAGAATTGCACCCCGAGTTTATAAACTTTCTAGCTACCCAATCCATAACATCGGATGAATGGGAAGCGCTTAAAAAAGATAGACCTCAAGTCGCTGAAGAGGAACTCGATGTTTTTAGCGATTTGGTCTGGGAAGGTGTGTTAGGCAAAGTTGAATTCCTTGAGAATATTTCGGAAAAACAAATGCATCTTTTCCATTTGGCTGAAAAAGAAATGAAATTACTTTCGGTAAAAGTAATGAACCCCGATATCGATTTAAACAGTACAATAGGTTTCAATTGGTTCAAAAAAAACTGGCAATCCGATTTTGTGGAATATTTGACCGCATCCAAAGCCTATACTGACGATAAAAATTTGGACAAATTCAAATTGATCCAACAAGGTGCCGTGATTACTAAAGGGGAATTGTGCCAATGGTTTGATAAGGTGATAGAAGCCCGCTAACCTCCGAAGGGGGAACAAAGATGCCTCAGGTTAGAAATTTAATTGTATCGTTAAAAGCTCCTCCCTTAAGATTAGGCGAGGAGTATTTTACTTGCCAAAGACGAGGAAGAAGACGGAGGGGTTGAAGGCCCGAGCCTTTTTGAAAGCACCAAACCAATGGCTTCGCCCAATCTAATGTTTTAATGTGCGGCCAAACTCCTCGTTGTTTAAAACCCACAATCATTTATATTTGCACCACAACAAAACCTAATGGCACAAAAACCAAGTATACCTAAAGGTACCCGCGATTTTACTCCTTCTGAAGTCAAGAAGCGCAACTATATTTTTGACCTCATTAAAAAACACTTTGAGACTTTTGGTTTTCAGCCAATAGAAACGCCCTCTTTTGAAAATTCCGAAACCCTAATGGGTAAATATGGAGATGAGGGGGATCGCTTGATTTTTAAAATTTTGAATTCGGGGGATTTTATTAGTAAGGTCGATGATGTTACGTATGGTTCTAAAGATTCAAATTCGTTATCTCCAAAAATCACCGAAAAAGCACTACGCTACGACCTCACCGTTCCCTTTGCCCGATATGTGGTCATGCACCAGAACGAAATTGATTTTCCTTTTAAGCGCTACCAGATACAACCCGTTTGGCGTGCAGACCGCCCGCAAAAAGGCCGTTTTCGTGAGTTTTATCAGTGTGATGCCGATGTGGTAGGCTCCAATTCGCTTTTGCAAGAAATAGAGTTGATTCAGCTCTATGATGCGGTTTTCACCGATTTAAAACTCCAAGGTGTAAATATTAAATTGAATAATCGCAAAATCTTATCCGGTATTGCCGAAGTCATTGGTGCAAAAAAGTTATTGATCGATTTTACAGTGGCTTTGGACAAATTAGATAAAATCGGTGTAGAAGGCGTAAAAAAAGAAATGGCCCAAAGGGGACTTTCCCAAGAAGCCATTTCGAAAGTAGAACCTTTGTTCACACTTTCTGGGAGCAACTTAGAACAACTCGAGACTTTAAAAGACTTACTTGTCACTTCCGAAACGGGAAGTAGAGGAGTTGAGGAACTTATCTTTATCATCAAAACTGTCGAAGAAATGGGTTTGCAAACTGCAAAACTTTCCATAGATGTGACCTTGGCTCGCGGGCTCAATTACTACACGGGAGCTATTTTAGAGGTGGCCGCCCCCCAAGGAGTGCATATGGGTTCCATCGGTGGGGGTGGTCGGTATGATGACCTAACAGGCATTTTTGGACTAAAAGATGTCAGTGGAGTGGGCATATCCTTTGGTCTTGACCGTATTCATTTGGTTCTGGAGGAATTGGGATTGTTCCCAAATAGTATTGACCAGTCGTTGCAGATTCTCTGTTTGAACTTTGGAGAGAACGAAGCACTCGCCTCCTTTAAGTTGGTTACTGCGTTTCGTATGTCTGGTATAAAAGCGGATTTATATCCATCGGATGCTAAAATTCAAAAGCAATTTAAGTATGCGAATAATAGAAACGTTCCTTACGTTGTTCTTCTCGGAGAAAAAGAAATGACCAATGGTACTTTCATTGTAAAACATATGGAAAGTGGTGAGCAGGTTGTCTATTCTCTTGAAAATCCTCAAACTTTTATCGAAACGCTATAGCTTTTTTTTAATTTCTTTGATAATCGTTTTATAGTAATCGATTTCATGGGGTACATACTTTTTTAAATTTGCCATGCCCCAAGTTTCTTCAGAAAATTGTAGCAAAGAAATGAGTGCTAAATCTTCAACTTCACTTTCCTGTTTACGTAAACCTTCCAAAGGGACTTTCAACTCACACAAAAACGTATGGTGGAATTCACAATCAATTAAATGCTCGGAATGTTCGTGAACCGATTTGAAAACTCCGATTTTTTCAAGTTCGGCTGTAGAAATTGTAAGTCCTATTTCTTCTTGTACTTCCCGAACGGCCGATATTTCTATTTTCTCCCCGGCACCGATATGCCCCGCAACTGAAACGTCCCAAAGTAGGGGGTGGGTATCTTTGTCTTTTGCGCGTTGTTGAATAAGTAGTTTACCACCCTTGGTATAAAACCATACATGGATAGTCGGGTGAAACCAACCTTGTCGATGGGCTTCCGATTTAAGGGCAGTTTTACCGATGAAGTTTCCTTCGGAATCTAAAATGTCTACAAGTTCATCCATTGTCTAGGAAGTTAAAAACAATTTTCCTCCCATCATTTTCGAGGGGAGGTGCCGCAGGCCGAGGGGTTTTCACAGGCTGGTTAGAAAATTATTAAACATTGCGAGTTCATAGGCTAGCCACCCCGTCTGTCGGCACCCCTCCTTGAAAAAAGGAAGCCCCATGGTTAATCAAAATAGCTAAACGTCTCCCCCTCTTTAATATCTAACAAGGTCTCATAGATTAACCGGATTACGTTTTCTACATCATCGCGATGTACCGTTTCAACCGTGGTATGCATGTACCGCAACGGCAAAGAAATTAATGCCGATGCCACACCACCATTACTATAAGCAAAAGCGTCGGTATCTGTTCCAGTAGATCGGGACGCGGCCATACGCTGAAATGGAATTTTATTCGCCTCAGCTGTTTCTATAATACGTTCGCGCAATTTATTCTGTACTGCGGGGGCGTAAGAAATAACTGGTCCCGAACCAATTTCGGTATGACCTTGGGTTTTCTTGTCGATCATCGGTGTGGTCGTATCGTGACACACATCAGTGATGATTGCAACATTGGGTTTTATGGTCTGGGTTATCATTTCGGCTCCTCGAAGCCCTATTTCTTCTTGCACCGCATTCGTGATATACAGCCCGAAAGGTAATTTTTTTTTGTTTTCATGCAAGAGCCGCGCCACTTCTGCTATCATAAAGCCCCCGACACGGTTATCTATGGCCCGGCAGACAAATTTGTCATCGTTCAAAATATGGAACTCATCTGGGTAGGTAATGACGCAACCAACATGAACACCCATTATTTCAACCTCATCCTTATCTTTTGCACCTATATCGATGAAAATATTGTCTAGCTTGGGGGGTGTTTCTTTCGATTTGTCTCGAGTGTGTATTGCCGGCCAACCAAAAATACCTTTGACCATACCTGCTTTGGTGTGAATATTCACCCATTTGGAGGGTGCTATTTGGTGGTCGCTACCCCCATTTCGAATAACATAAAGCAATCCGTTATCGGTTATATAGTTGACGTACCAAGAAATCTCGTCAGAATGTCCTTCAATTACCACTTTATATTTCGCATCGGGATTGATGACGCCCACCGCCGAGCCGTACGTGTCAGTAATAAAGGTATCGACATAGGGTTTAAGATATTCCATCCACAATTTCTGACCTTCCCATTCATAACCTGTTGGAGCGGCATTGTTTAAATATTTTTCTAAAAAGTCAAGAGATTTTTTTGTGATAATTTTCTTAGCAGCCATTTAAAATTTATTTAGTTACAAACTTAGGAATATTCACTTTTAATTAATAATAAGCGGGATTATTTATCGTTAATTTTGGCAAGGCTTTAGCATTTATGTCCGCCATGAAAAAAAACATACTCTTACTTTTTTTATCAATTTTCGGTTTTTACGGAATTGCCCAAGTGGAGGAACAGCCTTTGGATTCTATAGCGGAAAAAATGATAATTGTCGAAGGAGATTCCATTTTTCGAAATTCTATAGACTTAGACGAAGTCTTTCTTTTCGGAAAGCTTAAATTCGGTTCTTATAGAGATAAACTTCGATACTATATTCTACGCAGGAAGACCCTAAAGGTCTATCCGTATGCAAAGCTTGCTGCTGAACGTTTGGTTGAATTGAACGACAGTATAACCAGCATTAGAAAAAAAAGGCATCAAAAACGGTATACTAAAGAGGTGCAGAAGTTTATCGAAGAAGAGTTTGCTGAAGAACTCAAGAAACTAACCCGTACCGAAGGACAGATTTTAGTAAAATTGATTTATAGGCAAACCGGTGATACTGCTTTCGATCTGGTCAAAGAACTACGCAGTGGGTGGCGTGCATTTTGGTACAACACCACGGCAAGTATGTTTAAAATTAGTTTGAAGGAAGAGTTTCACCCAGATCGCATTCATGAAGATTATCTTATAGAAGATATTCTGCAAAGAGCTTTTGCAGCATACCGATTGGAACGCCAAGAGTCTGTTTTAGATTATGACTATGCACAGCTCAGTAACAAATGGACTATAAGTGGTAAGAAACAATAAACAGGTTGCGAAGTATAATAGCAAGTTGTTTTTCTAGAAACCCTTAATAAGGTTAGAATTAAGCATGTAAACTATTTTTTCTGTCCAAAAAGAGAGTCTAAAATCACTTTTATACTATAAAACCCCAGGGCAATAGCCGTAATGCCTAGAATTAGGCCTAAAACAAGAACTGGCCAATATAACGGATGTTCCTGGTTTTTGAAGGCCTGATAAATGACGAAGGGTGCCAAGAACATTAAGGCTACGGTGAAAGCGATGAATTTCACACCTTTTAGTAGTAGTTCTTTGTCCGTTTTCATAATTGGGTTGCCAAATAAATGTTTATGCTAAATCTTTTTCCGGAAATGAGTCAATTATTCGATTATTAGCGATTTGTTAAATGACTGACAAACAGCAAAATAACCTAAAGCAAAATTATCCTTATTATCAACAGTATCGAAACTATCATTGTTATCGATGTTTGTTACGTTTATAATATTACCTCGAACTGTTGCTGCGGGTGTTTGAAACGGGCCTTGGTCGCCTCCAGACTGCACTATAATCTGATTCATATAATTAAAAAAAGGTTTGTCAACACCTATAATACTTACCTCGACTTCCCTGCCGGATTCAATCCCATCTTCATAGAAATAAGAAAATTGAAAGGTCTGACCTGGATAGAATTTGTCTTCGGTAACAAGATATTCATTGAAATCAAAATCAAAAAGATAAAAATCATCACGATCTGGGCTATCTGTAAAGGTGACCACTATTTCGGTCTCTTCGCCCGAAAACAAAGTTGCATCTCCCTGTTCTAATTTATCTATGGGAACCGTAGGTACATACGTTGTGCTAGCTTCAAATATAGAGCCCTCATAGATGATTTGAAGCAATAATTCTGCAGATGTCATAAAATCTAAGCTTGTATCCTTGCGGTATAAACCACTCCCTGGCTGCGTTTCAAGAAGTACGATACTCTCATTCAACATGGTATTTGTTATTGTAATTTCATCTAATTGCGCAGGACTGATTTCACCGAAAAAATCACTGGAAGTACTGACCTTTACTTCTGCAAAAAAGGGTGATGTAGTAACGGTGGTATCTATCCTGATAAGTGCGTCTACTATTAAACGTGGTTCTTCCGATGGCACATCTACTTCTATAACATCTTCACATGATGTCAAAAACGAGAGAACTAGAAATAATGAAAACATTTTTTTCATAGCCTTAAAATTTGAAGTTATAGGTTACAGCGGGTACAATTCCAAAAATAGAAGTACGTACCGCTTCATTGGCCCCTGTATCAAGATTTTGTCGAAAATTAATCGATGCTGCATTTCTGCGATTATAGAGGTTGTAAATGCTGAAAACCCACTCAGCTTGCCATTTTCGCTTGATGTTCTTTTTTGGAGTTAAGGTCGCTGCTATATCAATACGGTGATAGGCGGGTAGGCGTTCTTTATTTCTAAGTCCATAGTAAGGTACTGTTAGACCCTGAAATTCGAATTGCCCTATAGGATAGTTAGTGGGCTGACCTGTTTGATATACAAAGTTGGTGTTGAAACTCCATTTCTTGTTGAGTTCGTAATTTCCGTAGAAAGAGATATCGTGGGCCTTGTCAAAGGGTGAGCTGTACCATTCGCCAAAATTGATTCCCGTTTCACTGGGCGTCCCACCGTTATCTTCCACGGGCACCCTTCCAGGAGTTCTTTGTTCCGATCTTGAGATTGTATAGGCCAACCACCCTTGAAAGACACCTTCATTCTTACGCAATAATAATTCGAGCCCGTAGGCCCTTGCCTCCCCATTTAAAATAACCTGTTCTATGGCATCATTTGCGATTAGATTCGCTCCGTCTATATAGTCGATACGGTTCTGAATATCCTTATAAAAAATTTCCGTTTCAAAAGAATAGTCCCCGTTTTTGATATTCTTGAAATAACCTAATGCATATTGGTCTAAAAGCTGTGGTTTGATATAAGGGCCACTAGGCGCCCATACATCCAATGGCGTAGGTGAGTTTGTATTCGACAACAAATGTAGATATTGCGCCAGTCGTGTGTAACTCGCTTTGAACGAACTGTTATCATTAATGGTATAAGCGAGGGAAACCCTTGGTTCAAAATTATTAAAGGTTGCGAGATTACCACCACGTCCGGGGTTGATAGTTTCCACAGGGTCGGCCTCTTGGTAAATCATCAAAAAGGGATCAAAAAATACGGGTTCATCATTCTCATAGATATTGAGCGCATCTTGTCCAAGACGAACAAAGTTACTGAAGCGAAGACCATAGTTCAGACTTAGGTTTTCGGTTACATCGTGTTCGATATCAATATAGACAGCGAATTCATTGGCATATTTTCGGGTCAACTGCTCTTCTAGAATACCCGATTCTGAATTACTTGGCTCAATTTTTCCTGGATTGAACTGGTAGTAAATATTGTTGACCCCGTAGTTGATTTGTAACTTATCACTTAAATAGTGTTTTAAATCATATTTCACGTTGAAATTTTGTATACCGGAGTTCCAATTAAAACCGACGAAATCTAATTTCAATCCATAATAATAGTCGGAATAGATTACGGAAAGGTTAGAGAAAAGTTTGTCTGAAAACAAATGGTTCCAACGAAAATTTCCGACCGTATTCCCATACGTATTTACAAAACTTTCGCTGATCCCGAAAACGTCCCGACCAAAATAACCAGATAAAAAGATGCTATTTCTTTCATTGATATTGTAGCTTATTTTAGTATTCAAATCATAGAAATAAGCAGTATTGTCGAGATCGAAAAGAGGTAAGAGCAGATGGGCGTAAGATGCACGGCCCCCGATTAAAAAAGCAGCTTTGTCTTTTAAAATAGGGCCTTCGACCAGCAAGCGACTTGCAACGGCACCAATGCCACCATTAACTTTGAGTTCTTTACTGTTTCCTTCTTTTTGGAATATGTCCAGCACTGAAGAAACCCTTCCGCCATATCGTGCGGGAATACCCCCTTTATATAACTTGATATCTTTTATTGCATCGGGATTGAAGACTGAGAAAAATCCGAAAAGATGCGATGAATTAAATATTATGGCCTCGTCTAGTAAAATTAAGTTTTGATCGACCGAGCCCCCTCGAACATTGAAACCTGAAGCGCCCTCACCTGCATTTGTTACACCGGGCAACAGTAAAATGGATTTTATGACATCGGCCTCCCCAAGAATTACTGGGATTTTTTTTATCGTTTCGACTGATAGAGCATTTACGCTCATCTGGGGTTTCCGAATGTCCATCTTTTCGATATTTTCGGTAACTACCACCTCTTCGAGCTGTTCAGCAGCCTCTTGCAATTGAAAATTGATTTTACGATTTTCAGAAAGTGATACAGTCTGAACGATATCTTGAAAGCCCAAATAACTGACTTGTAACTGGTATTCGCCTTCTGGTAAAGTAATTGAATAAAAGCCGTATTCATTGGTGGTGACCCCTGTACGAAGCTCTGGAAAAGCAATAGTAACTCCGATAAGGGTTTCATTACTAGAGGCTTCCGAAACAGCACCACTCAATGTGTACCGCTCTTGCGCAAAATTTTGAATAGAAAAAAATAGAAAAACCGAGAGTAAAACCTTGGTAATTGGATTCATTAAAAAGCAATTTTTTATAAAAGTAATCAGAAAAATAGCAAGGGTGAAAACGTTAACAGTAATTTAAAAAAAGAGGCCCCCGTCATTAGCGGGGGCCTCTTTCCTTAAGTAAAACATTGCTTATATCGAATTCAGAATCGTATTAAAAATAGCACTTGGACGCATAGCATTTGCTACCATTTCTGTATCCGGTAAGTAATAACCCCCAATGTTCTGAGGTTTTCCTTGGGCTTCAATCAGTTCATTGGTGATTCTTAATTCGTTGTCTTTCATATCTTGGAAGGCTTTTTCGAAAATAGACTTCAATTCAGTATTTTTACTTTGCTTGGCCAACGCCTCTGCCCAGTACATCGCAAGATAAAAATGACTTCCGCGCGTGTCCAATTCCTTAACTTTTCTAGAGGGCGATTTATCGTTGACTAAGAATTTTTCTGTAGCACTATCTAGGGCATCGCCCAAGATTTTTGCCTTTTCATTCTCGTTTTTATCACCATAAAATTCTAACGAAATGCCCAAAGCTAAGAACTCACCTAAAGAATCCCATCTGAGATGGCCCTCTTCTAAAAACTGTTCTACATGTTTAGGAGCGGAACCTCCTGCTCCAGTTTCGAAAAGACCACCCCCGTTCATTAGGGGAACGATAGAGAGCATTTTCGCACTTGTGCCCACTTCTAAAATAGGAAAAAGATCGGTCAGGTAATCCCGCAAAACGTTTCCGGAAACCGATATGGTGTCTTTACCATCTTTGAGGCGCTGTAACGTAAATTCTGTAGCTTTTTTAGGTGAAAGAATTCTGATATCTAACTCTGATGTATCGTATTCCTTTAGGTATGTATTCACTTTTTTTATGAGTTCTGCGTCGTGTGCACGGTTTTTATCCAACCAAAAAACGGCAGGATCCTGGGTTGCTTTCGCACGAGAAACAGCTAGTTTCACCCAATCTTGTATTGGTGCGTCCTTTACTTGGCACATACGCCATATATCACCTTCTTCTACGGTATGTTCGATTAATATTTTTCCCGAATTAATGTCCAAAATTTTGACTTTACCGGCTGAACTAATTTCAAAAGTTTTGTCGTGAGAACCATATTCTTCCGCTTTTTGCGCCATAAGACCAACATTAGGTACAGTTCCCATAGTTGTTGGGTCAAAGGCTCCGTGTTTTTTGCAGAATTCGATGGTAGCCGTATAAATATCTGCATAGCTGCTATCGGGGATTACCGCCTTGGTATCTTGTAACGTACCTTTGGTGTTCCACATCTGACCTGAGTTGCGGATCATGGCCGGCATCGAGGCATCTATAATAATATCGCTTGGTACATGAAGGTTTGTAATACCCTTATCGGAATTGACCATCGCCAAACCCGGTCCGGTCTTAGTAGCTAGTTGAATGTCACTTTCGATTTCCTTTTTTTTGTCGGAAGGTAAATCGTCTAGTTTCGCATATAAATTTTCAAGACCATCATTTGCACTAATTCCAATTGATTTAAAAGTCTCATCGTATTTATGGAATACTTTTTCAAAGAATACCTCTAAGGCGCGACCGAAAATAATAGGGTCTGATACCTTCATCATGGTTGCCTTCATATGAAGGGAGAATAACACACCTTTATTTTTTGCGTCTTGTACCTGTTCTTGAAGAAAAGTAGTTAGAGCAGCCTTGCTCATCACCGTTGCATCAATAATTTCACCCTTTAAAAGGGAAACCTTTTCTTTAAGAATGGTCGTACCACCATCTGTTTTGAACAACTCTATTTTGACATTCGTTGCAGTATCGATTGTCAATGATTTTTCGTTGGATTTAAAATCGCCATGATCCATTGTGGCCACATGAGTTTTGGAACCAGGACTCCAAGCACCCATTGAATGCGGGTTTTGCTTCGCATAGTTTTTTACCGCCCTTGGAGCCCTTCTGTCCGAATTACCCTCACGAAGTACAGGGTTTACTGCACTACCTTTAATTCGGTCGTACCTAGATCTAATGTCAAGCTCCGAATCGTTATTGGGATTGTCGGGATAGTTGGGTAGGGCATAGCCTTTGGCTTGTAATTCAGTGATCGCTTCTTTCAACTGCGGAACCGACGCACTAATATTGGGTAGTTTAATGATATTTGCTTCTGGTTTTTTTGCCAAGTCGCCCAACTCTAGCAAATCGTTGGAAATTTTTTGATTATCGTTCAAAAAATCGGAAAAGGCAACAATAATTCTACAAGCTAGCGATATGTCTTTGGTTTCGATATGTATATCGGCGGTTTTCGTAAATGCTTTTACTATCGGTAAAAATGATTGGGTCGCTAAAGCTGGTGCCTCGTCGGTCTTGGTATAAAAAATCTTCGACATGAATGGATTGGGTTTTGTTTTAAGCCGAGCAAATATACGATTTTATGTGATTTTGCCCGTGAAAAGATGGTAGGCCAATAAACTTAATTATTATTGAAATTGTAAGTTCGTCAATTATGTAGTTTTGAAGTCGACCTTAGCGCAAATGAACAATATCGGATTAGATTATTTTCGAAAAAGATGAAGCTGGTTAACGTATTGGACAGTCTGGTAATATATTCCCTGTGCTGATTAGTGAAGCTTAATACTAAATATGGGACCATTGGTTTCTTCGGGTTATTTACAGAGACGTAAATGCGATGATAATTGTCTTAGAATAGCAAAAGCCATATCATTGTACAAGTACATTGATATGGCTTTTTAGGAAATCGCTGTCAAACTTTCTTCCCTGTTTATAAACAGATCGGCAACCATTGATTGCGTTTGCGGCACGATATCCAACGTTTGAAAACTCTTTTGCTCTAAAGTATTGAACCAAGCAACAAATGGGTTTTCTTATCGATGTTTTAATGACCTTAACCTGTATACGCACAACCGAAGTTTTGCGTGTACCATAAGTACATCCACATAGGTTTTTTCCAAAAAGCGACAGCTTTTTGGCTCTATGCTCGTTTTGTGTCAGGATACGTACTTGACATACATCAAATAAAAATCCTTAAAAACTAGACAACAATATAAAGAACGTAAACTCTATAACGACTTTTAATCCAACCCTAGACAGGTTTTTTTTCAACCGCGGACTAAATATAGGATTATTTTGACGAGCAGTCAAGGTTTTTAACAAATTTAAAATCAACAACTTATGAACTTGACTAATTAACAATTGTTCATAAAAAAAATCCCATACCAATTAGAATCGGCACGGGATTTTTTCATTTATGAATCGCGTTTACGAGCGTACTTCTTTAATACGGGCCTTTTTACCTGTAAGACCTCTGAAGTAGAATATACGTGCTCTACGTACTTTACCTTTTTTATTGACTTCAACTTTCTGCAAAGCGGGCATGTTAATCGGAAAAATACGTTCTACACCTACTGTACCCGACATTTTACGGATAGTAAAGGTTTCCGTCGATCCGGTGCCTCTTCTTTGAATAACGACACCTTTAAAAAACTGGGTACGCGTCTTTTCACCTTCCTTGATTTCGTAGTATACGGTGATTGTGTCACCAGCAGAAAATTTAGGAAATTCTTTTCTCGGAACAAATTCGTCTTCAACGAATTTTAATAATGATTCCATGATTTAGTTTTAACGTTATGTTTCAATCAACATTCACGATTTTCGTCAGAGGTTAATTTAACAGGATGCAAAAATAGGCTATAAAATAGATTCTACAACATTTTTTAATGATTTTATTGGCAATCTAAAAAGGATTCAAAAACCAATACAACTAGTCTATGCTTAAGAGTTTTAGAAGTTTGTGAGGTCGGAAGTATTTTTGACTCCCGACTTTTTCAGTCTAACAAGTCGGGCCTTAACTTTTCTGTTCTTGTTTGGGCCTGGTCTTCACGCCACTTTTCTATTTTGGGGAAATTACCGCCTAATAGTATTTCAGGTACTTTCAGTCCCTTATAATCGGCTGGTCTTGTATATACAGGTGGGGCTAAAAGATTATCTTGAAACGTATCGGTAAGCGCCGAAGTTTCATTATTCAAGACCCCTGGAATCAATCGAATTATAGTATCACAAAGTATCGCAGCACCTAGTTCACCTCCAGAGAGCACATAATCACCTATTGAAATTTCCCTTGTTATAAAGGCATCCCTTACCCTTTGGTCCACACCTTTATAATGCCCGCAGAGAATAATAATATTTTCCAACAAAGAGATGCTATTGGCCATTTTCTGGTTCAGGGTTTCGCCGTCGGGGGTCATGTAAATGATTTCATCATAATCTCGCTCAGATTTTAAAGCAGCAATACACTTATCGATGGGTTCTACCATCAACACCATTCCCGCTCCTCCACCATATTGGTAATCGTCTACTTGATTGTAACTTTTATCCGTATAATCTCGAAGGTTGTGCATTTGTACTTCGACCAAACCTTTCTCGATTGCCCTTTTTAATATAGATGCGCCAAAAGGACTTTCCAATAATTCGGGTAATACTGTTATAATATCGATGCGCATGAGAAGATTTTATTTTGAAATCATTCGGGAGTCCAAAAGTAATGAAAACAGCGGGTATCTTTTTGCCAGCCTAGTTTTTCGTATAGCTTTTGCGCCGGGTTATCTATGGCCGTTTCTAAGGCTGCTCCTTTGTATCCGTTTTCTATACAAAAGGCTTTCGCACTGTTCAAAAGGGCTTCTCCGATTCCTGTTTTTCTTTCTGAAGGTGCAACGTATAAATCGTTCAAGATATACTCCGGTTCTAAGGATACAGATGAAAAGGTAGTGTAAAGTTGTGTAAAGCCGACCGCTTTATTATCCACATAGGGCATAAATACTACAGATTGCTGTTTTACGAATCGTTCTTTTAAGAAATGTAATGACGAATCAACATCCGATTCTTGTTTGTAAAAGACCCGATACGCATCAAATAGTTGGGCCAATTCTTGAAGATCCATTGTTTTGGCCCTAATGATTTTCAACATGGTTCTAATTGATAAAAGCTCCGAAGGGAGCTTTTATCTTATTTTTGTTTTTTGTACCTATTGATTTCGTCTTGTAACTGGCGAGAGATTTTTTGTTCCCTTTCCAGGGCCCTTCTCCTATGATCTTCGTATTCGGTTTCGAGCTCAGACAAATTGGTCTTGGCCTCTTGGGTAAGAATGTTACTATTTCTGAACTTATAGATAAAAAATAGCAATAGCGCCAACAAAGAGGCGATAACCGTCCACAATATGGCATTGTATGTACCTTTTGATACCATAATGCCCAAGAAAGACATGCTGTCCTTTTCTTCGGTTACCCCTGCCAGATTGTTCGTGGTCTCCTCCAACTTTTTATTCAATGAGGCAATTGTAGATTCATGGCCAGAAATGGTAGCCTTAAGTTCAGCCGCTCTCTTGTTAAATCCACTTAAGGTATCCAAAACATTTTGACGCAACTTATCTAAAGATATTGTTCGAACAACTTCGTATTTTTTTCCATCGGCCCTGTAGTTGCCCGATTTTTTATAAACAAATTCAAATTGGCTATCAATAGCACCTTTGTCGAGAGAGATACTTTCTTGTTCCTCTTCCTGCGCAAATTGTAGGTTGAATGTCAATAAGGCCGTTATGATTAACAGTATTCTAAAACCTTTCATGTTCACTTGATTCTTTGAATTAATCAGTTAGAAGCGACTAAAGTAATTGAATATTATCAATTAAGAAAAAAAATCACGGATAAGGTTGTGTGCCGGTAAGATTTCCCGTTAAAAATTATGTGATTTATTCTGGAAATTAAGCATCTGACTAATAATAGGTGTATCGTCTGACCTTTGCAATATATTTCGCCAAACGTATTACCTGGTGTGAGTAACCATATTCATTATCGTACCAGATATAAAGGACGATATTTTTTCCATTACCGGTAAGTATAGTGGCATTGCTATCGTATATGGCAGGTGCCGAAGTACCTACAACATCGGAGGACACCATTTCTTTACTTAAGGAGTATTTTATCTGTTCGACCAAATCGCCTTCAAGCGCATATTTTTTAATCACGGTATTGATGCCACTTAAAGAAGTCTTGTTTTTTATCTCCAGATTCAAGATAGCCAGCGAACCGTTGGGCACTGGCACCCTAATGGCATTTGATGTCAACTTCCCTTTTAGTGAAGGAATTGCTTTCGCAACAGCCTGACCCGCACCGGTCTCCGTAATTACCATATTCAATGCTGCGGCCCTGCCTCTTCTATATTTCCCATGCATATTATCAACCAAATTCTGGTCGTTGGTGTAAGCATGTATGGTTTCTAAATGCCCCTTTTTTATGCCAAAAGAATCTTCCACAATTTTCAAAATAGGCGATATTGCATTTGTTGTACAAGAAGCCGCCGAACATATTTTCAGTGTATCAGGGTCATACATTTTATGGTTTACGCCATGTACAATGTTTGGTATTTCTTTGCCAGGTGCCGTAAGCAGCACCTGAACAGCTCCCTCGGACTTTAAATGTCGGGCCAACTCCGTTTTCGTTCTAAATGCTCCGGTATTGTCTATAATAAGGGCATCTTTTATTCCATATTTTGTGTAATCGATTGCTTCCGGTCTGTCAGCATTAATCATATATACCGTCGTACCGTTTATAACGAGTGCATTATTCTCAAAATCGGTATCGACAGTACCCATAAATTTACCGTGAACGGAATCGGTACGGAGCAAATTGGCTCTTTTTTCCAGTATTCCAGCTGTTGAACTATCTCTTGTCACTATGGCCCTGAGGCGTAATTGATTGCCTTTTCCGGTCTTGGCCATAAGCTCACGGGCCAAAAGTCTTCCGATTCTCCCAAATCCATACAATACTAAGTCTTTTGGTTGTATGGCGTCCGTTTCGTAGGCATCTTTGAGTTTATTGAAAACAAAGGCTTTTACATCATCGACGCTATTATCTTCGGAGTGATATTCATAAGTGAGTTTACCGATATCTAATTTAGAGGCAGGCAGTTTTATATCACTTATGGCTCTTAGAATTTCAACTGAATCAAAGATTGATATTGGTTTCTGCACGAATTCACCTGCGTATTCATGAAGATTGATAATGTCACTTACATTTTTATCGATAACCTGATTTTTGAAGATTACGATTTCTATCGATTTATCATACCAAAGGTAACTGACCAATTTTATGAATTCGGTAGTGGCTTTTCTTCTATCTGCCTGAAAAGCAAGTTCTTTTTCGTAGGATGCATTTTGATTCATCTTTTATGGTTCGGATTAATATGTACCATTACTAAATTACGTATTTCAAACGTTTTCTTGAATTTTAGAAATAAAAAGCGCCCCAATCGGGGCGCTTTTGTCTACGTGTTTTTTAGTTTCACTTTATTGAAAAATCAAACGTTCTCTTTCACCGTCTTCATTAATCATTGTGATTATGGTTCTTCCATATTTCGAAATACCCCCGAAGAGGGTTCTTGCTTGCTCTACATCGTTTATTTCTTCATCATCTAGAGAGAGTAAGACTTTACCATCAAGACCATAGCCACGATACATCTCAGGAACCCCCACGACTTTGACCCCTTTCTTGGTCTTGAACTTTTTCATATCGTCTTTCGATAGATTTTTGACATCTAGGCCCATATTAGGCACAGTTACAGTCTGTCTCTTCTTAAGTACGACGGGCACACTAAATTCTTCCCCATCCCTATCAATAGCTACTTCTACGGAATCATTAGGTCTTTTTGACGAAAGGTAGCCCGTAAGGTCGGCAAACTTTCTCACTTTAATATTGTCGACTTTTTTAATAATGTCACCTTCCCTTAAATCAGCTTCTTCAGCACCAGTGCCTTCTTCAATGCCCATAATATATACGCCTTCGATTTCATTCAAACCTTTTTCAATGGCATAGGGCGTATTCACTCGGGCTGCACTTATTCCTAAGATTCCTTTTTGTACGTTACCATATTCTAAAATATCATCAACTACTTTTTTGGCGATGTTACTTGGTACTGCAAACGAATAGCCGACATAGGAGCCAGTCTGTGAGGTGATGGCCGTATTGATTCCTACTAGATCTCCATTAGTGTTTACCAAAGCCCCTCCGCTGTTTCCAGGGTTTACGGCAGCATCGGTTTGAATAAAGGATTGGTCGACCTTACCTAAATTTCTTGCTTTTGCACTAACGATACCTGCAGTTACGGTAGAAGTTAAATTAAAGGGATTACCAACGGCCAAGACCCATTCCCCGATCTTTATGTTGTCAGAGTCCCCAAAGGCCAAATACGGTAATTTTCGTTCTGTATCAATTTTTATCAGCGCGATATCTGAATTTGGGTCTGTACCAATTAGTTCGGCATCGTATGTCTTGTTGTTGTTCAATGTCACTTGCAATTGATTCGCCTTCGCTATTACATGATTGTTGGTTACGATATAGCCGTCTTGGGAAATGATTACCCCTGATCCCGTGCCTACTTGAGGCCGATCACTACCACTACCGGAACCATAGAAAAAATCCCAACCTGTTCGGCCACGATTTGTAGTTACATTTTTAACATGCACTACAGCATTTACTGTAGTTTCTGCGGCTACTGTAAAATCTACCTCATTAAGACCCGATCCTTTGGGTGATGTGGGTGTAAAACTTGTATTGAAAAGTGATGCCCCATCATTTTCCGATATTATCTTATATTCTGGTTTTTCAAAAAACACCTTGTACGCGCCCAATGTAATTGCCCCTGCGAATAGGGCAATCAAAAATGTACTTGCAATTCTCTTCATGCTTCTGTTTTTTATATTTTCCTTTAGATTGTTAAAATTACTCCATTTGAATAAGTAGTAAAACAGCTTTAACTACTTTTTAACTGCCAAATAAATCTTAATTCCGATTCTTATGGTGTCATAATTAGCAAGCTTCAGTGGCTCGGGTCAATGGGGATAAAATCCTATATTTGTGGCTTGCTATAAATTATGTTACTAACCTTTTATAAATATCAAGGCACCGGAAACGATTTTATTCTTATCGATAACCGCTCGTTGCAATTTCCCAAAAACAATACCAAACTGGTAGCTTCATTATGTGACCGAAAGTTTGGTATAGGGGCCGATGGATTCATTGTTCTCGAGAATGACGAATTGTCAGATTTTAAAATGGTCTATTTCAATGCAGATGGTAATGAAGGAAGCCTTTGTGGTAATGGCGGAAGATGCACGGTTGCCTTTGCAAAGCACCTCAATATCATCGACGATGAAACAACTTTCAACGCGGCTGATGGCCGGCACCGAGCCTCAATAAAAAATAGTATCGTTAGCCTTCAGATGCAAGATGTTTCTGAAATCAAAGAAAAACCTAATTACGTATTTCTTGATACCGGTTCTCCGCATCATGTACAAATGGTAGAAAATGTAAAGGATTTTAAGGTTTTTGAGGAAGGTAAAAAAATACGTTACGGACTTTATGGAAAGTCGGGTAGCAATATTAATTTCGTCGAAGCACTTGGAAATTATGTTTTTGCAGTCCGAACTTATGAACGGGGTGTGGAAGATGAAACCTTATCATGTGGTACTGGAGTTACCGCGGTTGCTCTAGCCATGCACAATGCGGGTAAAGCCGATACCGAAGAGGTGACAATACTTACTGAGGGCGGCGAATTGAAGGTGCGGTTCAGAAAAGAGACAGGAGTTTATAAGGATATTTTTCTCATCGGTCCGGCCCAACAGGTATTTAAAGGAGAACTCGAATGTTGAGTTTAAAGGGAAAAAATATAAAGTTGAGGGCTTTGGAACCTGACGATCTTGGGTTTCTGTACGAGCTGGAAAACAACCCGGATGTTTGGGAAATCAGCGGCACAACAACGCCGTATTCCAAACATGTTCTAAAGCAATATTTAGATAATGCTCATCGCGATATTTATGATGTAAAGCAGCTAAGGCTCTGTATATGTGGTGTTAATGAAAACGTGATTGGACTTATCGACCTTTTCGATTTTGACCCTAAAAACCATAGAGCAGGTATGGGTATTGTTATATTGAACGAAGAGAATCGAAATAAGGGAGTAGGGGCGGAGGCTATCAGATTATTGTCAGAATATGCTTTTTCTATCTTGGCACTTAGACAACTCTATGCCAATGTGATGGAAGACAATCGGGCTAGCATACACTTATTCAAAAAACTAGGATTTAAAGAAGTAGGGGTCAAAAAAGATTGGATTTTTTTTGAAGGAAAGTACAAAAACGAAATTCTGTTTCAGAAACTGACGGTCTAAGTTTCAATTTCTGATTTTTGGAAGTTGGAATTTGTTCAAAAAGAATACATACTATAGAAAATAAGCTCAATGTATATAAAACGTATCTTATTGTTTGTTCTGCTTGCCGGCCTTGTTGCAGGAGGTGTATTCGCTTATACGGTCTACGGCGCCATTTTCTCCCCGAATACGACTTTCGAGAATGATGAAGCATATCTCTATATACCTTCTAATACGGATTTTAGTGAAGTTAAGGAACTCTTGAGTCCGCTTTTGGAAAATTTGAATTCTTTTGAGCAAGTAGCTAAACGTAAAGGGTATGCGGCAAATTTTAAAGGCGGCAAATATGCCATAAAAAAGGGAATGAACAACAATGAAATTATTAATTCGCTGCGCAGCAATAATATTCCAGTAAAAGTTGCCTTTAACAATCAGGAAACCTTGTCCGATTTGGCCGGTAGAATTTCTTCTCAAATCGAACCGGATAGTATTTCTCTTCTTAATGCTTTTCAAGAGGTCGATTTTTTAAAAGCGAATGGATTCAATGACGATTCAAAATTGGCAATGTACCTTCCGAATAGTTACGAGTTTTTCTGGAATACCTCGGCTGAAAAGTTTCGCGACCGAATGCTAAAGGAATACAAGGCTTTTTGGAACGATTCGCGGTTGGAAAAAGCGAAATCACAGAACCTGAAACCAAATGAGGTAATCGCCTTAGCATCTATAGTGCACAAAGAAACCGCTAAAGTTGAAGAAAGGCCCAGAGTTGCAGGGCTTTACCTGAACAGACTGCGAATGGGAATGCTATTACAGGCAGACCCAACTGTTATCTATTCGATGAAAAAGCAATCGGGTAATTTTGACTTGGTGATTAAAAGGGTGCTTTACAAAGATTTGGAATTGGACTCTCCTTACAATACTTATAAATATAGCGGTGTTCCACCAGGGCCTATTACAATGCCAGATATCTCGGCAATCGATGCCGTTTTAAACCCTGAAAAACATGATTATATATATATGGTCGCCAATGTCGAAGATTTCGGTTATCATAAGTTCGCAAAGACTGCGGCACAACATAACCGAAATAAAGTGCAGTATATCAGGTGGATAAATGCACAAAAAATCAATCGATAGGTAATACGTCTTAACTTTGGGACTTCTTAACTAAAACTAGGTATTTTTAACAAAGTCTTTTCAAGAAGAGATAAAATCACGTTTATCTTTGACCTTTGAAATATAAGCAGGTTATTTTTACCGTAAGTCTTATGAAATAATAATGTATGAGAAAGTGGCTACGTTTTACGAGCCCCCTCGTCATTACCTTTATTTTATTGAGTTTTGCATCTAAACCTGCAATGGTAGAAGTGCCTGAAACCCTTAAAGTAACTGAACCTACTGAGGTTTTGTTCCCCAAAAACAAGACCACGCGCATTACAACGATGTTAATGGCTCCTCCTTTTTTAGGAAGCTCATACATCGGCTTCAAAGAAGCCTTGGCCTTTAAAGAGTCCCAAGGCAATTATTTTATTACCAATACCTTGGGGTATTTGGGAAAATATCAATTCGGTATAGGTACCCTGCAGCTAATGGGTGTTTATAATGCTACGCTTTTTTTGAACGATCCAGTGTTGCAAGAAAGGGCCTTTCACACCAATATTGCCCGTAATAAATGGATTCTTAGAAAAGATATCGATCGCTTTGTAGGTAAACAAATCGATGGGGTCTTTATTACGGAATCCGGCATGTTGGCAGCCGCACATTTAGCCGGCGCTGGCAACGTGAAGAAATATTTACGCTCTTGGGGCGCTTTTGATGTCGCCGACAGTTACGGAACGAACATTGCCAAGTATATGAAAAAGTTTTCTGGCTATGACGTTTCACACGTATCGCCCAAACGAAATCCGAAAGTTTAAAGTTCGCTCTTTTACGATTATTTGTACATATGAAAATGGATAGGCCCCGATAATTATATCGGGGTTTATTTTTTTGTACTCATACCAAACTGGCAGTTTGAGCGCAATTGAAAAACCTTTGTGTTCTTAGGCCTTCGACTATGCTAAGTGCGACAACAATTGATATAAATTTTAATTTTTTCAATTATTGACCTTGTATGATAAAGATAGTTGGCCTTTTATGGAGTTCGACATTCGTTTTTTTCCAGTCATTTGCGGTTTTAGTAGCGATATATTCATTCAGTAACGTAATATCGCAAGCAACACACAAACGGGTATTAGGGTGTAAGGTTTTGACCAGCTCGACAAATAATTTGTCGTTTCGATACGGGGTTTCAATGAAAAGCTGCGATTGCTTAAAATCTCTTGAAAGTTTTTCAAGGCGTTTTATGGCGCTCTTCCGTTCTGGGGTGTCGATGGGTAAATATCCGTTAAAGGCGAAACTCTGGCCGTTCATGCCGCTGGCCATTAATGCCAAAATAATTGAAGAAGGCCCTACCAGGGGAATTACTTGAATACTTTTATCATGGGCCATACGAACAACATCTGCTCCAGGGTCTGCGATACCCGGGCATCCGGCTTCAGAAAGTATCCCGGTATTATAACCTTCGAGGCAGGGTTTTAGTAGGGTGGGTATTTCCTCTACTTCGGTGTATTTGTTCAGTACCGAAATATGAAGACTAGACTGTGATTTTCTCGGACTTATTTTTTTGATAAACCGTCGAGCCGATTTTTCATTTTCGACTATATAATGGTCAATGTCTTCTATAGCCTGTTTGATTGAAATTGGTAAAACCTCTAAAGGTTCGTTTTCACCTAGGGTAGTGGGAATCAAATAGAGTTTTCCTATGCCAGTTGTTCTGTTTGCCATTGGTATGGTTTATTGTAATTTTCGGGCAATAGCTTCGCAGGCCGTATCTATCATATGAAAGACTTTTTCAAATCCATCATCATCCCAGTAGGGGTCGGGGACTTCTTTTTGGGGAAAATCTACTTCCCCCAATAATAATTTTACTTTTATAATGTCTTCTTGCGAACTAGCCAAAGCAACAATGTCGTTATAGTTGCTATTGTCCATTGCATAAATTACATCAAATATCTTGAAATCGGTAGTTCGAAACTGACGACAGTGCTGTTTTTCGATGTTCAGTCCATATTTTCGGGCTACTGAAATTGAACGGGGATCTGGCGAGTTTCCGATATGATAGCCGCCAGTACCTGCCGAATCTACATGAACGATTTCTGGGTCAACCTTATTCTGAAGAATACCTTCCGCCAATGGCGACCTACAGATATTTCCGAGGCAGACCATTAAGACTTTGGTTTTCATGTCGCAACTAGGATAATTTCTTGGTAAGGTCTTCGATATATTTCCGGAATTGCTTATCGGTTTCCGCCAGATTATCAACTGTTTTACAGGCATGCAAAACCGTGGCATGGTCTCTCTTGCCAATTTGCGACCCAATGCTTGCCAAAGAGGCCTTTGTTAACTTTTTCGCGAAGAACATAGCCAATTGCCTTGCTTGAACGATATGTCGCTTACGGGTCTTAGATTGCAAGGTGCCAACATCCATCTCGAAATAATCGGACACTACCTTTTGAATGTAATCGATGGAAACTTCGCGCTTGGTATTTTTCACGAACTTTTCAACGACCTGTTGGGCAAGTTCTATGGTAACCTCTTTTTTGTTGAAAGATGATTGAGCAATCAATGAAATAATGGCACCTTCCAATTCACGAATATTCGTTTTGATATGTTTGGCGACATAATCGACAATATCATTGGGCATTTCAACACCGTCTCTATACAATTTGTTCTTAAGTATAGAAACCCGTGTTTCATAATCGGGGGTTTGTAATTCTGCTGATAACCCCCATTTGAACCTAGACAGTAAGCGCTGTTCAATATCTTGCATGTCGACCGGGGCCTTGTCAGAAGTCAAGATGACTTGCTTTCCGTTTTGGTGCAAATGATTGAAAATATGGAAGAAAACATCTTGTGTGCCCGATTTTCCGGATAAAAACTGGACGTCGTCAATAATCAACACATCAATTAACTGATAAAAATGTATAAAATCGTTTCGGGTATTTTTCTTAACCGATTCAATGTATTGTTGGGTAAATTTTTCTGCGGAAATATAGAGCACCGTGCGTTCTGGATACTTATCCTTGATTTCAACACCGATCGCATGTGCCAAATGGGTCTTGCCCAGACCAACGCCACCAAATACCAGTAATGGATTGAAAGATGTACCTCCAGGTTTATTTGCAACGGCCATACCGGCGGATCTAGCCAATCGGTTGGAATCACCTTCTAGGAAATTATCAAAATTATAATTAGGATTGAGCTGGGATTCAATTTTTATATTGCGAATGCCCGGAATCACAAAAGGATTCTTCAATTCGGGATTTTTTGATTTTATGGGCACGTCCATTTCTTGTGGGCCCATGTTGCCTCGATTTGAGCTGGGTATTTTTTCGGTAAAAGGTTCTTTATTTCCGTAGGTGTTCTCCATACGGATAATGTAAACCAACTTGGCCGTTTCACCCAATTCTTTTGTTAGTGCAACTTTGAGTAATTTCACATAATGCTCTTCGAGCCATTCATAAAAAAATTTGCTGGGTACTTGAATGCTCAGGGCATTGTCGGAAAGTTTGACCGGTTTGATAGGCTCGAACCATGTCTTGAATGCCTGCGGTTGTATGTTGTCTTTGATAAACCCCAAACAATTTTCCCATACGGAATTAGCAGTAACACCCATTTTAAAGTTTATCTTAATTTTGTTGGTTAGTGATTTCGAAAGTTGATCAAAAGTACATAAGGTAAAACGCACTTTCTTGATGGGGCAAATATGTGAACAAAAAAGCTAAAAAAAAAATCAAAGACTATTGAATTTACCCTTTTTTTTTCGCATGTTCATAAACTTAAAATCTAAATCATTTAAATATATAGTTTTTACCTGATAATTTATGCATTTTAACAAAATTTCTTTCCGTGTACGCTACGGCGAAACCGATCAGATGGGAGTGGTCTACCACGGCAACTATGCGCAATACTTGGAGATGGGAAGGGTCGAGTGGTTGAGGGAGTTAGGTATTTCTTACAAAAACATGGAAAAAAACGGTATAATGTTACCCGTCGTTTCTCTGTGTCTAGACTTCAAAAAATCAGCAGTTTACGACGACCTAATTACAGTAGAAACTAGACTAAAAAAATTGCCTTTGGTGAAGATAGAATTCGATTATACGATTTACAATGAAAATCAAGAAATTTTGACTTTGGCAAATACCGTTTTGGCATTTCTTGATGTCAAAACCAAAAGACCTATAAAGTGCCCTGATGCTATTTTAAAGAAAATAGGAAAATATTAGAAATGTATCGATAGCCACCTTGTCAATGGCATCTCAATATGAACACATCTCTATATGATTTCAACCCCATAAATTCCTTCAAAGATTTCCTTTATAGTTTGTGCCTCCATTTTGCGAATTGAAATAGTAATTTCACAGTCCATCTCGAATTTTTGTGAAACTATTTCCAGATGTCTTTGTTTGATGGTACGCATTACGATATCCATTTCAGTATAATGAAATGAAAGCTTAAAATCTTGTTTGAGTGTTCTTTCTACGATTTTCGACGACTCCAAAGTTAATTGTGCAGTCGTTCGGTAAGCACTTATCAATCCACCAACTCCAAGTTTGGTACCCCCGAAAATACGGGCAATGGTTACCAGAATATTGGTTACGCCAAAAGATTGTAGCTGCCCGTATATGGGCATACCTGCTGAATTGTTAGGTTCGCCGTCGTCGTTGACACGATACTTCTGATTTTCTATGCCCATTTGCCAAGCATAGCACACATGATTGGCCGTTGGGTGTTTTCTTTTGATTTCTTCGATAAATTTTTTGACCTCATCTTCCGTATCGACAGGAAAAGCGTAGCCGAAAAATTTACTCTTTTTGTCTTTGAAAAGAATTCCACTAGAAGGGCTGGCTATCGTTTTGTATATGTCTGTAGTGTCTTCCATCAGAAAAAGGCGACTAAAATAATGCTTAGCACGGCCAAGGCGATACCGCCCCAGTTTTTAATGCTAATTATTTCTTTGAACAATAGAATACCCAATAATGTGGAGAACATTACAATAGCAACGTTATTGATCGTAAATACCGAAGCGCTGTTCAGGGTATCATTTTCGAGTGCCTTCAGCAAAAAATATATGGAGAAATAATTAGGAATGCCAAGAACGATACCCCCTAAAACATTTCGGAAATTAATTTTCAAAGGACTTTTCGTTATTTTGAATAAAACAAACACAAGCCCTACTATTGCTGCCGAACCAAATACTGTAGCTGAAAAAATAGGATAGTCTTCTTCCCTAATATATACCTCCTGAATATATTTAATACTAGTATCGATTATCCCTGAACCCAGAAAAACTAATAGCGGCAATATTAATGACGATTTTTCGACAGTCATCGATTTTCCTTTGACCGATGCGAAATAAACTGCCGCCAAGGCGAGTACTATACCTAATATTTTTAATAGTCCGAGCTCCTCATTATACATAAAAACTCCAAATAATACGGGAATCACTAGAGACATTTTGGTAGCTACCGATGCGACCGAAACACCCACTCTCTGCGCTGTAGCGGCCATAAGGTTAAACACCAAAATGAACAGAAAACCAAGTGCCAAGGTGCCCCAGAACCAAGGTTTTTTAGGAATTTCAGTTACAATCACTTCGCCTTTATAAAATAGAAGTCCGACGGTACAGGCTACCACATAGTTTGTAACTATAGCGTAAAGAGTATCGACTTTAAAGCGAGTAAATAGTTTGAAAATAACAAAAATCAAACTCGAAAAAAGAACGCTCAGTGCGAGGAACACCATATTAGAGTTTCGATTTTAGCTGAACAATGTCTTCTTGGCCAACTTTTAAATTCCAGCACTGAATTCCGAGTTTTTGGGCCGCGTCAGTATTTTCTTTAGTGTCATCTATAAAAAAGGTTTCTTCGGCCTTTAGATTATTTTCATCGAGTACGAATTGATATATTTCTGCATGGGGTTTTCTCAAATTGATTTCGTGTGAAAGGTAGAACTGCTCAAAAGAATTTCTAAATCGATAGAACTTTTCCCGACCCATTTTTTCTTCGACATGTGGAATATGAAGCGCATTGGTATTGCTTAATAGAAATAAACGGTATTTGCCTTCATTAGCTAAATTTTGAATGAATGCTAAACGTTCGTCGGGGAAATCTAACAACATTCCATTCCAAATATCCGTAATTTCTTCTGGGCTCGCTTTCGGGTAAACAACTGAAAGCTTGTCAATAAATTCTTCCGAAGAAATTCCGCCTACTTCATAAACGTTATTTAGGGCCATCATTTCAGTGGTCGGTTCGGTGGCTCCACCGAATTTTTTCATTTCGCGAAAGATGATTTGTTTATCCAAATTGATGAAAACGTCTCCAAAGTCAAAAATGATGTTTTTAATCATTGCGATATATTTTAAGGGTGTCGGAAGTGATATTTTTTGAATCGAATAAGGTGCCAGAGATTGAAGGTGCTTTCACTCCTTTTTTAAAGGAGGTATTTCCTACAAAAATTCGGGCTTCATCCCATAGATTTGAATCGATAAAAGTCTGTAGGGTATGCCCTCCACCTTCGACAATCATACTGGTTATATTCTTTTGGTGAACTATTTTACAAACCTCGGCAGCCACGTTGCTAGAGAAGTTAATAATCGCATATTCTATGTCTTTTTTTTGTTTTTCGAGGTCTGCTTCTTCCGTAACAATTAGGGTCGTAATACTTCCGTCTAGAACATGATAATCGGTGTGAATTTTTAAACTTCTGTCTAAAACTATACGTATTGGATTTCTGCCAGTCCAATGTCTAACATCCAATTTAGGGTTATCTTCCAAAACGGTTTTGGTGCCTACTAAAATCGCCTGTTCTTCACTTCGCCATTGGTGCACGAACTGTCGTGAGTATGCATTAGTAATCCAATACGGTTCAGGGATTTCTTGCCTCAAGTCTTTCTCAGGAGCTATGAACCCATCTACGGTTTCTGCCCATTTTAGAATGATGTAAGGACGTTTTTTTTCGTGAAAGGTGAGAAAGCGCTTGTGATGTTCACGACATTCTTTTTTCAGCACCCCGACAATTACATCACAACCTGCATTTTTTAATTTGTCGATGCCCTCTCCGGCAACTTTATCGTGCGGATCGGATAGGCCGATAACAACTTTTGGTATTTGGTGTTCAATAATCAGATTCACACAAGGTGGAGTTTTACCATAATGGGAACAAGGTTCGAGCGTAACGTATAGAGTAGCCTCTTTCAAAAACTTTCTGTCTTTTACTGAACTAATGGCGTTCACCTCGGCATGTGCACCGCCATAAGGACTTGTAAAACCCTCACCGATTATTTTTTTGTTATAAACGATTACGCAGCCTACCATGGGGTTCGGGGCGGTAGAATCCAATCCATTCTTTGCGATTTCAATGCACCGCAACATGTATATTCTGTGTATATTCACAGCGTAAAAATAGGATATTATTCAATGGAAACACAGTGTATTGTCCCTTGCCGATTTGAATGATTAAAAGTATCTAGTAACCAGTCGCAGCGGGCAGTTGGTCAATTTTACGTTTATTGTCTACTGCCACTGAATATTGCTAACTCAATTCAAAGAATGCAACTCAAGGAGATTAAAAATATATACCACAAAGAACTCGACGAAATCTATCAGAAGGAAGAAGTCGATAGCTTTTTTTACCTTTTGATCGAACACTATCTCCACTTAGAGCGTTTTGTATTGGCACTTCAGCCGAATTTAACTATTTCCAAGAAAGAAGAACAACCATTATTCGAGGCGCTGACTTTATTGAAACTAGAGCGCCCTGTACAATATATTATTGGGAACACCCATTTTATGGGTTTGGATTTCGAGGTCAGCGAAAATGTTCTGATTCCAAGACCTGAAACCGAGGAATTGGTACGTTGGATTCTTGATGAAGTACGAAATACGAAGTACGAAGTATCAAGTTCGCCCCTTAATAATCACTCGGTCGCTAAGCGAATCCGAATCGACATGCGTGGAAATAAAAACAATAATATTAAAATTCTAGACATTGGCACAGGAAGCGGCTGCATTGCAATTTCTTTGGCAAAAAATATTCCTGAAGCAAAAGTATACGCATTAGATGTTTCAAAAGATGCTTTAGAAATCGCCAAACGAAATGCTGCAAAAAATGAAACGGTCGTTGAGTTTATACAAGCCGATATTTTAGAGTTTCCCGAGTTGCAAGATAGGTTTGATATGATCGTTTCGAACCCGCCGTACGTTCGCGAAATAGAAAAAAAAGAAATACAAAAAAATGTTTTGGAAAACGAACCTGATTTGGCTTTGTTTGTATCCGATGAAAATCCACTGATTTTTTATAAGGCCATTGCACATTTCGCTAAAAGACACTTGAATTCAGGGAGCTCTTTGTTTTTGGAAATCAATCAATATCTGGGAAAAGAAACCCGAGACCTTTTAGAACACCATAATTTTTCAGAAATTGAACTCCGAAAAGATATGTTCGGAAATGACCGTATTTTGAAAGGCATCCATAAAAAATAAATTATTTTTATATGAGCTCAAAAAAATTCATTGTTCATGGAGAGGGGCTACCAAATTGGAGTAATCCGATCAGCCATGCAGTTGTCGTGAATAATATGTGCTTTATAAGTGGCCAATTATCTGTTGATACGAATGGAAACTACGCAAAAGGAACCACCATTGAAGAAGCAGAATTGGCTTTTTCCAATTTTTTTGCTGTTTTAAAGAATGCTGGATTTGAAAAGGAAGATGTTGTGTTTATCGACATTGCTTTTGAAAATCTTAATGATCTTTCCGAAGTGAACACGGTTTTTATAAAGTTGTTCGCAGATGGAAAAAGACCCGCAAGAACAGTCTATCAAGTGGCCGCTCTACCTTTTGGAGGAAAAATTAAAGTTACTGGAACAGCTGTTAAAGACCTTGGAAAAGCAATTTAGAAAAGAATGAAAAGTATTGTAGTATTTTGCGGAAGCAGTGAAGGTAATGACCCAATAATTTTGGAGTCTGCCGTTGAACTTGGACAGACGTTGGCTTCCCGAAACATGACTTTGGTGTACGGTGCCGCAAAAATTGGGGTAATGGGAAAGTTAGCCGAAGGCGCGTTGGATACTAATGGGAAAGTTATCGGAGTCATACCAGATTTTTTAATGCTAAAAGAAGTGTATCACCCTGAATTGACCGAGCTAATCGTTACGAAGAATATGCAGGAACGCAAATTGAAGATGCACGAGCTTTCCGATGGAATCATAACACTTCCGGGAGGTTATGGAACATTGGAAGAGCTTTTTGAAATGATAACGTGGGCGCAATTGGGTCTTCATCAAAAACCCATAGGTCTATTGAACGTGAACGGATTTTATGATGATTTGCTTAAATTGCTTCAGAAAATGGTGGTTCAAGGTTTTCTGAAGCAAGAAAATTATGATATGCTTTTAGTAGATGAAACCGTAAACGGATTATTAAAAAAAATGGAAGCTTATCAACCAATGCCCTTGCCGAAATGGATTAAAAAAGATCAGGTGTAGTTGATGATAATATGAAATTATAGTAATAAATGCCGAATTTGGGGTCCTCCTCTTATTTTTAATTGCCTCCGACGAGAGGAACTAGAGGAAGGCATGGTGCCAATAGCCGGAGGGGTTTTTTGCGAAAACCTTTGGGTCAAAATAACAGGCTAAATAATAAACAGATTCCCGCGTCCACGAGAATGACAATAAAATGAATATAAAACAACAAATAGAATCCCTTAGGCAAGAGCTCCGTGAGCACAACTATAACTACTACGTACACAACAACTCGACAATATCCGATTACGAGTTTGATTTGAAATTAAAAGAATTGCAGGCTCTCGAGGAAAAGCATCCTGAGTTTTATGATGCAGCATCTCCAACTTTACGAGTGGGGGGCGGAATCACTAAAAATTTCGAAACGGTCGTACACAACGAACGGATGTATTCGTTAGATAATTCGTATTCCAAAGAAGATTTGGAAGATTGGGAAAAGAGGATTCAACGCATACTTGGCGATACGCAGGTAGAATTTACTTGCGAGTTGAAATACGATGGGGCATCTATAAATTTGACCTATGAAAATGGTAAGCTTGTTCGTGCAGTAACCCGAGGTGATGGATTTCAGGGAGATGACGTAACCACCAATATAAAAACTATCAAATCCGTGCCCTTGCAGTTAAAAGGCGACTATCCACCAAAGTTTGATATTCGTGGAGAGATCGTATTACCGTTCGAAGGTTTCGCAAAAATGAATGCTGAACGTGTCGAAAATGGGGAAGAACCTTATATGAATCCTCGAAACACAGCATCGGGTAGTTTGAAATTACAGGATAGCGCTGCTGTCGCGCACAGGCCCTTGGATTGTCTCTTGTATGGTATCGTTGGTCAAAATACGGGCATAACTTTTCAGTGGCAAATGTTAGAGAAGGCTAGGGCTTGGGGTTTTAAAGTGCCAACAGCAGCAAAATTGTGCAATTCGACCGATGAAGTTTTGGCTTTCGTTAACCATTGGGATACTAATCGTCATAACCTGCCCTATGAGACAGATGGGGTAGTTATAAAAGTAAACAGCCTCCAAAACCAAGATGAACTAGGTTTTACAGCAAAGGCACCGCGCTGGGCCATGGCCTATAAGTTTAAGGCCGAACAGGTTTCAACGGTCTTGAACGAGATTACCTACCAAGTCGGGCGTACGGGTTCCATTACGCCAGTAGCCAATCTTGATCCTGTGCTATTGGCCGGTACAACTGTAAAAAGAGCTTCATTGCACAACGCAGACCAAATCGCCAAATTCGACATTCGTGAGGGCGATACCGTTTTTGTCGAGAAAGGCGGGGAAATAATCCCCAAGATAATTGGGGTCGATTTCACCAAACGCCCTCTAGCTTCCAAGCCTACCGAATATATTGACCATTGCCCCGAATGCCATACGGCATTGATACGCACAGAAGGTGATGCCAAACATTTTTGCACAAACTATTACGGTTGTCCGCCACAGATTACAGGCCGTATTCAGCATTATATTTCGCGTAAGGCGATGGATATTGAAGGTATGGGTAGCGAAACAATAGAACTGCTTTTTCAGGAAGGTTTGGTTACAAATTATGCAGATCTCTATACCTTGACCAAAGAGCAGCTATTGCCTTTGGAGCGTATGGCCGAAAAATCGGCCGAAAATCTGGTCCATGGAGTGAGCGCGTCGGTAAGTATTCCGTTTGAACGCGTATTGTTCGCCTTAGGAATTCGTTTTGTCGGGGAAACCGTGGCAAAAAAATTGACCAAAGCCTACAAAAACATAGATGCTTTGATATCCACTTCCGAAGAAGATTTGACTGCGGTGAGCGAAATAGGTGAACGTATCGCACAATCGGTGGTAGAGTTCTTTCAAAATGAAGAGAATCAACAAATCATAGCGCGTTTAAAAAGCTATGGGGTTCAGTTTTCCCTTTCTGAAGAACAATTGGAAAATCAGACCGATAAACTAAAAGGCATGACCGTAGTAGTTTCCGGAGTTTTTGAAACGGTTAGCCGCAACGAGCTAAAAAAGATAATTGAGAATAATGGGGGTAAGGTGGGGTCTAGCATATCTTCAAAGACCTCTTACTTGGTGGCAGGAGATAAAATTGGGCCTAGCAAGCGTACTAAGGCTGAATCTTTGGGCGTGCCTATTATTTCTGAAAAAGAGTTTATTGAAATTATCACCTAATCGTTAGTATATCTCCAAGTTAAAAATGAGAAAGTCGAACCTAATAAGTTCAACTTTCCCCGTCTACATGTTTTAAAATCGTTTTCTAAAGCGATTTTTGCGAACTAGCGAACTACTTATACCGACTATTTACCTTTTGCGCCATTTTGTTGGTGATATACTTCAAATGTTTGGCTTTGATAATCTCATTGGCCTTATGGTTTACGCCGAATTTGACCCCACCAAATCCTGTTTGGGCTATTATGGACCCGTCTTCGGCGTTGACTACTGTCCATAGGTACATATTATGTTGGTGCGACCAAATGATTTTTATGTAGGTCTTGCCGCTTTCTTTGGTCAGGATAACATCTTGGTATTTTTCCCATCGACCAGCTCAAAATCGTATTCATAATAAGAATCCATTTTTTTGATATCCTTTTCCTTAAAGAAATCTTGGGGAAGTATCAGTTGCGAATTTTGATTTTTTTCGATATTACGCTCAATGTTGTAATATTCTTTTTCGGGTACGTCTTTGGCGGCGCTTTCCAGTAGTTGGGTCAATTGTTGTGAGAGAAAAAGATAATCTATTTTTGAAAGCTCGCCATTCGCAAAGCCGATTTT
>CAZRIE010000007.1:0-37190 GCA_964600075.1 uncultured Flavobacteriaceae bacterium | reverse complement strand
CCGATTTTGGTTTCTTTTTTCCTATAATTTCAAGATTGTAGCTATAGTAGGCAAAAGTAAAAGCAACACGCTGATAACTTATAGATTCAGTGGGGGCATTAACTCCCATACCATAACTTCTTCCAAAAATAGTCGAGTTCGGGTTTTTTGAAAGGTGGTTCATGCGCATCTCTTTCAACAATTCGTCATTATGGGTCAAATAGGCATATTTCGTATCCTTTGCTTCTTTCAGTTTATTGATTTCCGCTTTGGAAAGAAAAACAACCTCGGTTAATTTCCAGTTTTCCTTGAAGGCTTCCTGCACAGCTTCATTGGCATAGGTATCGAATTCGGTCTCTTCATCGAGCAATTGAAAGGCCAAGGTGCTATTTAAAACGGCTTCGGAGTTTTCTTTTTCAGGATATTCATATTGTGAAAAAAGACTAATGCTAGAAAGAAGAAAAATAATAAGTACTACGTTTTTCATTGGGGATTCGTTTTGTGTCCAACTAAAACGACAAACCGTCTTACTTATTATTTTTCAGCTCCGAGTTGATTGGAAAGCCTCCCAGAGAAAGAGTAAAGCAAAAAATGAAGCGTAATTATAAAAATTGTCACAAAAAGATACTCCGCAAAGTATGTATTGTCCCCGAGTCCTAAATCACGATAAACCCTGAAGCAGAACCAATAATTTGAAATGTTTAAAACAATAAATAGGATAACGTACCACCATTTGGTAAAAAGCCCTCGATGTGCGCTTAAGGAAAAAAGGAACTTAAAGTCCCTACCGAAAAGCTGCATGAACATTGGCCAGATAAATAATAGGGGCAGGGCAAAAAGTCGTGACTCGCGTGCAAAAGCGGTCAAGATTACGATAGGAGTATTAATGGCCAATGTAACAAAAAAAGCATTGACAAATCTTTTTTCAAATAAGGGTAGATGGTATCTTTTCAGAGCGTTAAGGCTAAAATATATATATAAGCCAAGGCTCAAAAAAATAGAGATCAAAGATTCGATAGTATTTTTGCTGCTTTCAAAATTCTCCAAAAAACAGGAGTATCTACTAACCATTTCGTTTTGGGTGGCATCCAGTAGCTGATTTTGCCAAATATAGATTCCTATAAAAACAATATACAGCAGTAGAGGCAATAAAATTATCAATACCATGCTCAAGTGTGCGTTAATATATGGATTGTCTTCCTTAAGGCTTATCCTTGAAATAAAAAGAATAAATGCCGGGAGTAATAATAGGCTTGTTTCCCTAGTAACTAAGGCCAAAGTGAACATAGTTACGTACCATAACCATTTTCTTTTTACGAAAGCAATAAAGGCGGTCAAAATAAAGCAATATTGTAGCGGTTCGTCATAGGTGAATACTGGCGGAAAAAAAGCAAACAAGATAGAGAACGATGAAAAATAAACGAGCATATTCAGTAACGCCTGCTTTTTTGTTGCCTTTAGCTTTTCCGATAACTTGTAAAGCAATAACCCACTTAGGGATAGCAGCAAGAAATTTACCAAAATGAATGCATAACCGGATTTCAATCCGAATATTTTCGAGTTACCTTCGATAAGAAACGTAGTAAACGGCCTTCTGGCGAAAGGGGCGATTTCTTTGTGGTAATCAATTTGTGATTTTAAAAAAACATGAGAGATTTGGGTATTGTTTTCGTTCAACATACTGTCCATATTAGGCAACATGTGTATCCCAAAAATGACAACGGTACAGAACAATGCTAGAAGATAGGGCAGCGGGCGCCATAAAATGATAAAATATAGTGTTTTCGCCTGCAATAGCTATGAATTAATTTGAGTGAAAATAGGTATTTTTATAGGGGAAAAACTAAAGAAATTTATATTACATGGCAATACCAGATAGTTACCGGAATTTTAAATCAATGTTAGAAAATACTACTCCACCTATCGATTGGCCCGCTGCCCTAAAGTCGTTATGGTTTAGCGGAAAAGGCGATTGGGAAGCCTCGCACAATATAGCCCAAGACATGCATTCCGATTTAGGAAGTTGGATCCATGCCTACTTGCATCGACAAGAAGGCGATGAGTTTAATGCAGGCTATTGGTACCGAAGAGCAGGGAAGCCTTATCCCAAAATTTCGTTGGATGAAGAGCATCAAGAGATTACGGAATATGTTTTGACTTTGTAATTTCTATTAAGTTCAAAATTCAAGACAATGATTTTCTAAAACAGATACTATTCTCCACACCTTGATACTGTCCGTAATTAGGAGTGAATTTATACCCATTTTTGGTATACAAAGCAATGGCTTCCGGTTGTCTTTTACCGGTTTCGAGAACACAGCTTTTATAGTCCAGTTGTTTGGCCCACTTTTCTAACTCTCTTAATATTTGGCTAGCGATACCCTGTCCGCGGGTTTCAGGTAAGACGTACATTCGCTTGACTTCCATCGAAGTTGGATCAAATTCTTTGATTGCCCCGCAGCCTACAGGCTTCGCGCCCTGGTAGGCTACTAAGGCATAGCGTAATCCTGAGATACTATTGAATTGATTATAAAATTCATGTTCCTCGCCATCACGTTGGCCCAAATCACGGTCAAGTGCGGTTACAAGGTCAATAAAATCCTGCTGTTTAGAAGTGGTTCTCTTTAATTTGACCATTAAACTAAATTATACGGAAATGGAAACCCCATCTACCTTACGGTTTTTGTTGTTATCAAAATAAAAATCGATGCGCCCCAAATTAATACCAAAACACCCTACTTGATTGACCAACATATTTTGGCCGTTTCGGTTACCCACTATGGTAGGTTTGTCTAAAAAAGTGTGCGTATGACCACCAATAATCAAATCGGTATGTGCGAGTTTGGTAGCCAAGGCCAAGTCGTTTGGCTTTTTCTCGGTTCCGTAAGAGTAGCCAATGTGCGATAGGCATATAATCAGGTCACAATGCTGCTCGTCTTTCAATATTCGCTCCGTATCTTGGGCAATTTCGTAGGGATTTAAATATTGGGTCTCTTGATATAATTTTTTGGTGACTAGGCCCTCAAGCTCAATCCCTAAACCGTATACGCCGATTTTGATATCATCTACGGTGTATGTTTTATAGGGTCTTACATGACCGTCGAGAGCCGTATTGCTGAAGTCATAATTTCCTGAAATCAATTCGAAATCAGCGTATGGCAATTGGGCCAAAAGTCCCTCGATACCATTATCAAAATCATGGTTGCCAATAGTAGCGGCATCATACTTGAGCATACTCATAAGTTTGATTTCAAGTTCACCTCCGTAAAAATTGAAATAGGGGGTACCCTGAAAAATATCCCCAGCATCGAACAAAAGCGTATTCTTATTCTCTTTTCTGATGTTATCTACCAAAGCGGCCCTTCGTGCAACTCCACCAAGATTTGGAAAACTCGAATGAGCAGCAGGAAAAGGGTCTATATGACTGTGCACATCATTGGTGTGTAGAATGGTAATTTGTTTTTTGGTTTCCTGAAAACAAGAATTGAGGGAAAGCGCCCCCAATCCTAGAAGTGCGGTTGACGCACCAGTGTTTTTAATAAATTTTCTTCTATCCATATTCAAATTGTAAATTCAAGTATCAAGCGCAAGTTCAAATTGATAAATATTAATTTTAGCGGCCTTGTTTGAGCATTTTGATTTTCATTCAATTTTAATGAATCTTGCATCTACTGCCGCCAAAACCGTATCAACTTTCTTAAAGTAATCTATCATGGCATTGCGGATCAGATAATCGGTGTTAACAACATCATGGGCATTTTTGAAGAATCCCATGCGGTCACCGCCGGTAACCAAATAGTTTGAAGTACCGACATGGTAAGTGCGCTCTTGATCTAAGGGTTTTCCTTGTATTCGTATCGATGCAACGGAGTTATCTTTATTAAGAACAATTTCTAAACCTGAGATAGGGTGCGCCCGTCCGGAATCTTTTAGAAATGTGACCAGTTCTAAAACGGATGCTCCGCCAAGTTCTGCGACTACAATATAGTTCTCGAAAGGCATAACTTCATAGGCCGTACGTGCAGAAATGTTTCCTTTGGAAATAAGGGAGCGAATACCCCCGTGGTTCAATAAGACAAAATCGATGTCTTTTCCCGTACGCGTTTTGAAAATAGGGGAGGCTTCCGAAAGCACGATATCCGCCATTAAATTTCCGGCCGAAGTATTATATGCGCCATCTGTTTTTGAAATAACATTGGGCGCATAAGCTAAAGTGCTATCAAGAATTTCGTTTACCCTAAGGCGGTATGGAGCCACAAATGAATCTACCAAAGCTGACATTGTAATTGAGGAATCAATTGCAACCCTTTCCCCTTTTACTCTAGAGAGTTGGGAAACAGACTTTTTACAGGACGAAAATGCAATAATCGTTATAAATACAACAAAATGTTTTATTTTTAAAATCATAATTCGTTCTATCTTAGCACAATAATATGCAAGGAGATTCTTTACATTTGTAGAGTACATCTCGACTTTTTAAAGCGGTTGTACTACAAAATGTAAAAGTACATGATTAAGGGAATAAAAGATAAGCTCAAGTATAGTTCGGGCGTTAAATTTTTGAAGCAAGAACTTGCCAAAGACCCTCCGGTCGTTAACCGTAGTCAAGGTATCACCTCGGTAGGGTGTATTGTAGATTTAGACCAGTTTGAAGACGCCAATCTTTTCTACGACTTTGTAGAGGATTATAAGCTTCGGCCAAATGCTGTGAAAATTATTGGTTATAAGAGCTTTTACGATAAAAATTCGCCTTATTCCACTCCCGTATTTTCCGATAAGGACTTGGGGTGGAACGGAAATATCGAGAACAGTTACGCCCTCGAATTTTTAAGTCGCGAATATGACCTTTTGGTGAATTATTATAACCATGAGAATCTGTTGATACAGTTGATGAGCATTAAGACCCGTGCGCGCTTTAGGGTAGGTTTCAAAGATGTGGATTTAGTATACAACGATTTGATTCTAGATTCACCTATAAAGGACTTCAAGACCTTTAAAACAGAACTGAAAAAGTATCTGGGCGTTTTAAACGAAATTGGATAATGGAAGAATTAGTAGGAACAGGTGTGGCTTTGGTTACCCCTTTTAAGAAAGATTTGTCTATCGACACCACGGCTTTGTGCCGTATCGTGAATTATTGTATCGATGGAGGGGTTGACTATCTTGTTGTACTTGGTACCACCGCTGAATCGGTTACGCTAAACAAGGCTGAAAAAATGATTGTAATGGAAACGGTCATCAGTGCGAACGCCGGCCGATTACCATTGGTTTTAGGCATAGGTGGTAATAGTACCTATAGAATTGTTGATGAAGTAAAGGCATTTGAATCTGAGCACTTTTCGGCGATTCTTTCGGTTTCGCCATATTACAACAGACCTACCCAAGAAGGCATTTACAGGCATTTTGAGGCTATCTCCGAAGTTACCAATAAGCCCATTATTTTATATAATGTTCCTGGTAGAACCGGTAGTAATATGCTTCCAGAAACCAGCCTTCGTTTGGCACACGATTTTGAAAACATTATCGGTATTAAAGAAGCATCAGGTGATATGGTACAGGTGCAAAAAATCTTGGAACATAAAAGTGACGACTTCATGGTGATTTCTGGGGATGATATTACAGCTTTACCTACGGTATTGGCAGGTGGCTCGGGTGTAATATCGGTTTTAGGTCAAGGTTTGCCCGTAGAGTTCTCCCAAATGGTACGTGCAGGATTGAATAGTGAAGCCGCCGAAGCCTATCGGTTGCATTATGCTTTGCAAGAAGGCATGAGTCTAATTTTTCAAGAAGGAAATCCCGCAGGTATCAAAGCAATCTTTGAAACTTTGGGTCTTTCAAGTGCCGAGGTGCGACTTCCTTTAATAGAAGCATCAGCAATGTTAAAAGAAAGAATTGCCACCTTCGTAAAACCTTTTATCAAAGTAGGGGTATAGGTCAAATTTTAAATTTGCAAATTTCTAAAATTATAGGTTGAGGCTTCCATTTTTCTGATACGACTATGTATTTTTGGCGCATAATCTCCAACACTCCAATACCCTTTTTTGGAATTTTTTTTTAAATTTTTGTCAAGCGTTGTTAAATTTTACCCAAAATTATGGCTGTAGGCCGTAAGAATCTTAATTTGAACTACATAAAATATGTTTTTTATATCCATTAGGAATCATTATTTTTGCAAAATGTTTTTCAAAATGAGATTGGTAGTCCCCATATTATTCTTTGTTCTTGTTCTGCAGTCGTGTAGCGAGTATCAAAAGGTGCTTAAAAACCCTGACGTGAAGGCTAAATATGATTTAGCCCAAAAGTATTATGAAAAAGGAGATATGAAACGTGCTAACCGTCTTTTCGAGCAGATTGCACCAAAGTATGTCGGGAAGCCACAAGGTGAACGTGTTATGTTCTTTTTGGCCGATACTTATTTTAAGCGAAAAGATTATAATATGGCCGGTTACCAATTCGAGCGTTTCGTGAAATCGTATCCAAAGAGTGATAAGGTGCCCGAAGCTTCGTTTCAAGGAGCAAAGAGTTATTTTGCGCTGTCTCCGCGACATTCTCTTGACCAGACCGATACCGATAAGGCGCTTGCTAAATTGCAGGGTTTTATCAATACCTACCCTGATTCCGAGTATTTTGACGCGGCCAATGCGATGGCAAAAGAGTTGACGACAAAAAAGGAGGAAAAGGCTTATGAAATTGCCAAGCAATTCAACAAGTTGGGTGAATTTGACTTCACGTTCTTGACGCCTGCAGTTGCGGCATTTGATAATTTTATTTCCGATTATCCAGGATCGATTTACCGTGAAGATGCCATGTATTATCGTTTTGAGTCGGCTTCTCAATATGCATTGAATAGCTTTGAATCACTTAAAGTTACACGTATACAGGAGGCCAAATCTGATTATAATGCCCTTAAAAAACAATTCCCTGGGACAAAATATGCCGAGAAGGCAGATAAATGGCTTGAAAAGATAAACGTAGAATTACAGAGTACTACCCAAGAAAAAGTAGCAAAATAAACAAGTGTCATTATGAATATGAACGATTTAAAGAATTCAAAAGCTCCCGTTTCGACCAAAACGATCAACAAGAACGAATTTGATCAGAATACGGGCAATATTTACGAAGCGATTTCGATAACGGCGAAAAGAGCCATACAAATCAATTCCGAAATCAAAAAAGAACTCTTGGAGAAGCTCGAAGAATTCGCTACCTACAGTGATAGCTTAGAAGAAGTCTTCGAGAACAAAGAACAAATCGAAGTGTCGAAATTCTATGAAAAGTTGCCTAAGCCACATGCTTTGGCTGTAGAAGAATGGTTGACCGATAAGATTTACCATAGGAATACAGAGAAAGACCAGTAGAAAACATGTTAGGCGGTAAGAACATCCTTTTAGGCATTACCGGAGGGATTGCCGCTTACAAAACTACTTTTTTCGTTCGTTTACTTATAAAAGCTGGTGCACAAGTCAAAGTTATCTTGACGGAAAGCGCTAGCTCTTTTGTTTCTCCACTTACGCTTGCGACACTTTCCAAAAACCCCGTATTATCTTCCTTCGTTAACGAAGAAGAGGGGAGTACAGATTGGAACAATCATGTTGAATTGGGCCTTTGGGCCGATTTGTTAATTATTGCCCCCGCAACTGCAAACACCTTGTCGAAGATGGCGAACGGTACTTGCGACAATCTACTACTTGCGGCCTATCTTTCTGCAAAGTGCCCTGTTTTCTTTGCTCCGACAATGGATTTGGATATGTATAAACACCCATCCACTAAAATATCTTTTCAAAAATTACAATCTTATGGTAATGTGATAATTCCGGCAACTTTGGGCGAACTGGCCAGTGGGCTGCATGGCGAAGGCCGCATGGCAGAACCTGAAGACCTTGTTCATTTTTTAAGGGATTATCTCTCGAAAGGATTGCCTCTAAGCGGAAAAAAGGTCTTGATTACCGCCGGACCGACCTATGAAGCCATCGACCCCGTTCGGTTTATAGGTAACCATGCTTCAGGATTGATGGGCTATGAATTGGCCAAAACCGCAGCCAATCTAGGAGCAGAAGTGATTTTGGTTTCTGGGCCCACCCACCTTGGTATTTCCCATAGTCTAATAGATTTGCAAAAAGTAGTTTCGGCTGAGGAAATGTTCGAAATAGTTCATTGCCATTACCAGAATATGGATATCGTAATCAGTGCTGCTGCCGTAGCCGATTATCGCCCAAAATTTGTATCGCAACAAAAGATCAAAAAGAAAAAGGGTGACTTCTCCATCGATTTGGTGAAAACAAGAGATATTCTATTCTCCATGGGAGAACAAAAGAAAAATCAATATTTGGTGGGGTTTGCATTAGAGACTGAAAATGAGCTCGAAAATGCAAAAACAAAGCTCACGAAGAAAAACCTTGATGCTATTGTTCTGAATTCTCTTAATGATGATGGCGCCGGTTTTGGTAAGACAACGAACAAAATTACTTTCATAGATAAGAATTCAACGATTCAATCGTTTGAACTAAAGAGCAAGACGGCCGTAGCCGAAGATATTTTTGCCGAAATTTTGAAAAGATACCATGCGTAGCTGCCTTATTTATGCCATTTGTTCATTTTTTACACTGTCGATATCGGCCCAAGAAATGAATTGCGTAGTCACTATAAATACCGAGCAGGTATCACAAACCAATCAACAAATTTTTAAAACTCTAGAGCGTTCGTTGAACGATTTCGTGAACAAGAACAGGTGGACGAATCGTACTTACAAAGAAAATGAACTTGTAAATGCGCAACTGTTCATAACCATCACCAATTTCGAATCGAACCGTTTCGTAGGAAACATTCAAATACAGTCATCAAGACCGGTTTACAATACCTCATATGAAACCCCTATCTTTAATTATAAAGACAATCAATTCAATTTTGAATACATCGAGTTTCAACCGCTAGTCTTTAACGAAAATGCTTTTGAGTCTAATCTTGTGAGCGTAATAGCATTCTACGTGTATACTATTTTGGGGCTCGATGCGGATACCTTTTCCCTAGAAGGGGGTACAGAATTTTTTAGGAAAGCACAACAAATAACTGCACAGGCCCAAGGAAGTAATTATTCTGGGTGGGATCAAAGCAGCGACCGTAGCCGGTTTGAACTTGTAGACAACCTATTGTCGAATACCTATCGCGAATATCGCATCGCGATGTACAATTATCACCGTAAGGGTCTCGATATTCTTGGGGATAATAATAGTACCGGAAAACAAGTTATTGCTGGTACGATGAAACTTTTTGAGACCATGATAAATCGTCGGCCCAATGCATTATTGATTCAGACTTTTTTCGATGCAAAATCCGATGAGATTCAAAATATATTTTCGGACGGTCCAAAGGTCGATATCGTAAAACTTAAGGAAACGTTGAACCGCATTGCCCCTCTTTATTCAAGCACTTGGAACGATATAAAGTATTAATTATTCTCCACCGCTAAATCAGGCGATAAAAATGCGTCTTTTTGTTCTGTTCTTCAGTACAAAAATCCATCATTTTCTCTTGGGTAATTCAAAGGAAGAAATGGTATGGTACTTTCCATACGGAATTATGATTTATCTTTGCGACACGCAATGAAGAGAAACACGTGCTGGTAAACCTTTCCATAAAAAATTACGCTCTTATAGATACGCTAAATGTCACGTTTACAGGTGGTTTTACTTGTATTACTGGGGAGACTGGAGCTGGTAAATCAATTTTATTGGGTGGTCTCTCCTTGGTATTGGGCAAGAGGGCCGATCTCTCATCACTTCGAGACAAGGATAAAAAATGCATTATCGAGGCGGAATTCCAGGTAAAAAAATACGATTTATTGTCTTTTTTCAAAAATCATGATTTGGAATATGAGGATAATACCATCGTAAGGCGCGAAATTCAACCCAGCGGAAAGTCTCGTGCTTTTATAAATGATTCCCCGGTCACATTGGATATACTTTCGAAGCTTGGCGATAGCCTTATCGATGTTCATTCGCAGCATCAGACCTTGCGTTTAACCAACAATGACTTTCAGATGAAGGTAATCGATGCCCTTGCTAATAATAGGAATTTGCTCGAAAGTTATTCAAACCAATTGGTACACTATAAAAACGCATTAAAAGATATAGAAGAACTCATTGATTTTCAAAAGAACGCGATAAAAGAACATGATTATAACAGTTTTTTATTGCAAGAGCTGGAAGCCGCTCCCTTGAAACCTGGTATTCAAGAAGAATTGGAAGAACAGTACGAACAATTGAACAATGTCGAAAATATTCTAGAACTACTTGCAAAAGGGCATCAATTGTTGAACAATGAACAAGTGGGTGTTATTAATCTTTTGGCTGACTTGAAACAGACTTCAAGTAGGCTATCCAGTTTCGGACAACTGTATGCTGATTTGAATCAGCGAATACAATCTTTGTTCATTGAAGTCGATGATATTGCAAACGAGTTGCAGTCACTTCAAGAAAGCTCAGAGGCGAATCCCCAGCATTTGGAGGAGATTAATTCGAAATTACAGCAACTATACGATTTGCAGAAAAAGCACGGTGTTCACGACATTTCTGAATTACTCGATATAAGGGAAACACTTGCGGAAAAGGTGAGTGTAACCGAAAATTTGGAATCGGAAATCGAGAAAAAACAACAAGCCTTGACGACTCAAAAAACGGAATTGAAAAAAGCGACGGAATCGTTGAATGCCAGGCGAAAAAAAGTCATACCGAAATTAAAGAAGCAACTAGAAGATAATTTGAAATCTTTAGGTCTGCCCAGCGCGTCTTTTAAGATCGAATTGAGTGCATCCGACGATTTTAAAAGTAATGGTTCTGGTGAATTGACCTTTCTATTTTCAGCCAATAAAGGCAGTGGTTTTGGGGAACTTAGAAAAGTAGCATCCGGTGGGGAGCTTTCACGAATTATGTTGACCATAAAAGCTATTTTGGCAAAGTATGAAAATTTACCGACCATGATGTTCGATGAAATCGATAGCGGCGTGTCAGGGGAAATCTCTAACAGAATGGTTGATATAATGCTGGCCATGAGCAATACAATGCAGGTATTTTCCATTACACATTTACCTCAAGTTGCTTCAAAAGGAAACCAGCATTTCAAGGTGTACAAAGTAGAGGAGAACTCCGGCACAAATACGAAAATGAAGGAGCTAAACGCAGATGAAAGGGTAGTTGAACTTGCGGAGATGTTAGGCGGAAAAGACCTTTCCGAATCAGCAATTGCGCATGCAAAACAGTTATTGAACTGAAAATTCCAAATTTCGAAAACTAAATCCAGATTATAAAAAATTGGAATTTGATACTTGGAATTTTACCTGTGCTGAAACTTTTTTAAATATCTTTGAAACTATCAGAAATAAATCAAACCGAGAACATGGCTTATAACTTATTGAAAGGAAAAAAAGGAATCATTTTTGGTGCTTTAGACGAGAATTCTATCGCTTGGAAAACCGCGGAACGTATACATGAAGAAGGAGGAGTTTTCGTGTTGACCAATGCACCCGTGGCCATGCGTTTGGGGCAAATTAAGCAATTGGCCGAAAAGACGGGATCTGAAATTGTACCGGCGGACGCCACAAGTGAAGAAGATCTTAATAATTTGGTCTCCAAGTCTATGGAAATTTTGGGTGGCAAGATTGATTTTGTGCTACATGCTATCGGTATGTCTATCAATGTTAGAAAGGGCCGTCACTATACCGATGAAAAGTATGATTTTACAACGAAGGGTTGGGATGTCTCAGCACTTTCGTTCCATAAAGTATTGCAAAGTTTGTACAAGGCCGATGCCATAAACGAGTGGGGAAGTATTGTCGCTTTGACCTATATGGCTGCACAACGAGTTTTCCCAGATTATAACGATATGGCCGATAACAAGGCCTATTTAGAATCGATTGCCCGAAGTTTCGGCTATTTCTTTGGAAAAGAAAAAAAGGTACGGGTAAATACGATTTCACAATCTCCGACGCCGACCACCGCCGGACAAGGGGTCAAAGGTTTTGATGGGTTTATCAGTTACGCCGAAAAAATGTCTCCATTGGGCAATGCTACTGCCTTGGAATGTGCCGATTATACCGTAACTCTATTTTCAGATTTGACTAGAAAGGTCACTATGCAAAACCTTTTTCACGATGGGGGCTTTTCTAATACCGGAGTTAGTCAAGAGATTATCGAGCAATTTACAAAGTAGTTTCCAGCCTATTTGTTTCTGGGGATTAAGCCGTTATTTTGGATTAGCCGTTTTGACGCGAGAGACCTAACACCAGTTCGGTGGGGTTCTAATAGGCTGCGGCTTACAGTATGCTAAAGTTTACGATTCTCAATGAACCTATCATTCTCATTTATCATTCCCGTTTATAATAGACCTGAAGAGATTAGGGAGCTATTGACGAGCTTGATTGCCCAGACCTATGCCAAACCTTTTGAGATTGTTGTTGTTGAAGATGGTTCGAGATTGTCTTCGGAGGAAACAATCGCTGGATTTAAAAATGAACCTGATTGGGAGCAGGGCATGGTTTCTATTGCCTATTTCAAAAAAGATAATTCAGGCCCCGGAGACTCAAGAAATTTTGGTATGCGAAAGGCAAAAGGCAATTACTTTATTATCCTAGATTCGGATTGTATTCTTCCTGAAATATACTTACAGATTGTAAATGAATCATTAGAAAAACATTTTGTACATTGTTTTGGCGGGCCAGATGCGGCACATGATTCGTTCAGCGTATTGCAAAAGGCCATTAACTATGCAATGACAGCAGTTTTGACCACCGGAGGTATTCGTGGCAATAAAAAATCGATGGGTAGGTTTCAACCAAGAAGCTTTAATATGGGAATCTCGAAGGAGGCTTTCACGGCCACCAGTGGCTTTGGCAATATACACCCCGGCGAAGACCCTGATCTGACTTTTCGAATTTGGAAAAAAGGTTATGATACCAAGTTGATAAGCGAAGCCTTTGTTTACCATAAGCGACGTATCGATTGGAATAAATTCTATGTTCAGGTAAAAAAGTTTGGAAAGGTTCGCCCTATTCTAAACAAATGGCACCCCAATACAGCAAAGATGACCTACTGGTTTCCCACTTTCTTTATTATCGGGTTTTTGTTTTCCATTGTACTCATGACTATGGGCATACGCTTACCTTTAAATCTGTATGCCGTTTATTTTGCAATTATTTTTATAGATTCTTTACTGAGAAACAAAAGCCTTTCTATAGCATTGCTATCCATTTTAGCGGTAGGTATACAATTTGTAGGATATGGCTATGGTTTTTTAAAATCAACCATCTTGGTTAACTTTAGCGGAAAGAAACCTGAAGAACTATTCCCTGAACTTTTCTTTAAACCCCTATGAATAGAATTGTACAAAAGATTAAAAGAGGTCTTAAAAAGCGGAAAGTAAAAGTATTTCTGTTGTTTTTACTATGCTCGGCCCTTATTTGGTTTATCAATAATCTTTCACGGCCTTATGTCGGTAACGCGGTCTTTGATCTTCAATTTGTAAATATGCCCGAAGGATTTTTGTTTGAAAAAGCATCGAAAAATAGTATAGATGTGAAATTAAGAGCTGGGGGATTCCAGTTTTTGCGATTCAATTTTACCAATAAAAAGGTTAACATCGACCTTTCGGAATTGGAAAGCGGCTCCTCTAACTTTTTCGCTCCCCCGAACACCTATCGCAAACAGATTGAACAGCAATTGTCAGGTTCTATGGCCTTGTTAGAAATCGATAATGACACCTTGTTTTTTGATATGTTGGCCGTAAAATCTAAAAAAGTGCCCATAAAACCAAGAGTAGTTATTAACTTGGCGAAGAACTATTTATTAGATGGAAAACTGCAAATCTCTCCGGATACAATTACCGTTACAGGCCCCGGTGAAGAAATAGACACGATTAATTTTGTTAGAACAGAGAAAATAACGCTTCCTGATCTAGCCTCCAATTTTTCCGAAGATATCGATCTTGTACAATCACCAGAACTTGAAAATACTTCGTATTCCGTTTATAGAATAAATTTAAAAGGGGAAATTGCCCGTTTCTCGGAAAGGATATTCAAACTGCCGATACAAAAAATGAATTTCCCCGCAGGAGTAGATGTTAGGACTTTCCCTGAAATGGTATCCGTTTTGTGTAAGGCTAAGATGAAACAATTAAAGGATTTGGAAGACTCCGATTTTCAAGTAATCGCAGACTACGAGTCGATAAAGAAGTCAGCTTCAAACGAAATCTCTCTGAAATTAAGCAAGAAACCTGATGGCTTGCATAGTGCCAAACTGTTGGAAACCGAGGTCGAATTTATACTTAAACGGCAATAATGATTGTAGGCTTAACAGGTGGTATCGGCAGTGGAAAGACTACAGTCGGCAAGATGTTCTCTGAACTTGGGGTGCCTGTATACAATTCCGATGATGAAGCGAAAAGCCTTATGGAATCTTCTTCAGAGGTTAAAAAGGCTGTAAAAAAGCTCTTGGGCAAGGAGGCTTATTTAGGTAAAAGGTTAAACAAAATGTACATATCCCAACTCATTTTCAATAATGAAAATTTGTTGGCAGCGATGAACTCTATAGTACATCCTGCCGTCAGAAAGGATTTTTTATCGTGGTCAGAGCGTCAAAAATATCCTTATGTCATTCAAGAAGCCGCTATTATATTCGAAATAAGTTCACAAGACTTTTACGACAAAATTGTTTTGGTAATAGCTCCTTCAAAAATGCGTATCGACCGTATTATGGCTGGGGACAAAGCAAGTTCAGAAAAAAGCATCAAGGCACGTATGCAAAATCAATGGGACGACTCCACAAAAAAAGCAGCTTCGCATTATGTAATCGAAAACTTTGATATTGAAGAGACAAGAGCCGAAGTCTTAGCGGTGCATCAAGCTCTGCTTGATAATAGTTAGTGTACGCGAATTTTAACATTTTTGTTAAGGTTTGGTTAAACCTACAATTTACTATTTGTTAAATCTTTAAATTTATATTGAAATGAATAAGAGGTTGTTTGTTGTTTTGGTGATTTTGATGAGCCTCTCACTAATCGGAATTATTTTCGTACAAAGTTTTTGGATCAAACAGTCGGTAGATGATAAGGAAGAGCAATTTTCGGCGGCGGTAATTAATATTTTGAATGGGATTACCGATAAAATCGAAAAACGGGAAAGACGCGATTATTCTGAAAGGTATCTCAGTGCAATCGATAGCAGTGCAAAAAACCCTAAGATAACATCGCTAAGAAATTTTTTATTTATAGATAAAGACTTAACTTCTAACGAGATACGCACCTATTCCCATGGTATTCTTGAAGAAGATTACAATATAGCATCTACGTTCTTTGACAATAATGACAGTGGTGACACTACTACCATTAAAAACTATACGAGCAAGCGAACTAGTATGGTTTTTAAAGAAGATTTCGGTCTCGACGGAAAGAATTTGTCGCTTACACCTGTTCAGAAACTCGAAAAAATCGGTGGACTATCTTCCATGGAAAAAGCGGCTTTTGATGATGTTTTTCGTGAATATGCCAAAAAAGTTCCCATTCACAAAAGGGTCTCAAAACAAGAAATAGAGCTTCTTTTGAATCGTGAATTGAAGAATCGCGGTTACGACATTGAATATGAATATGGAATTTATAGTAGAGGATTGCCAACAAAGGTAAAATCTAGAAAATTCAAGTTTGCTCAAAGCACGCTTTATGAATCACCGATATTTAAGGATAGTGAGGGCATGAGTGATTTTTCGCTGCTGATTAACTTTCCTAAAAAGAAGAGTTTCTTGATAAGCTCCATTATGGGAATGGCATTTTTATCACTTTTATTCATTTTGGTAATCGTGGCATCCTATTCCGGTGCAATATACCAGCTAATAAGGCAGAAGCAGATTTCGGAAATAAAATCTGATTTCATCAATAATATGACCCATGAGTTCAAAACGCCTATTGCTACAATTAATTTGGCTGTCGAGGCGATACGGAATCCGAAAATTATCGGTGATTCAGAAAAGGTGAAACGTTACCTCACTATGATTAGGGAAGAAAATAAACGTATGCATGCTCAGGTCGAGAACGTATTGCGTATATCGAAATTGGAGAGAAACCAACTAGATATAAGTAAGGATAGGGTAGATGTTCACGACATAGTTCAAGATGCTATTGCGCATGTCGAACTTATAGTGGCAGACCGTGGTGGAGAAATAGAGGCGCATCTTGATGCAGAGCGTACTGAAGTACTCGCAAATGAGATGCATTTTATCAATGTTATTGTCAATATTCTTGATAATGCTATAAAATATTCACCTGATGCACCTCAAATTCAAATAGTTACTGAAGTTGCTAAAAATTTTATTATTATTAAGATACAAGATCATGGTGCAGGAATGAGCAAAGCGGTACTCAAAAAAGTTTTTGAAAAATTCTACCGTGAACATACGGGAGATCTGCATAATGTAAAAGGACACGGCTTAGGCCTTGCCTACGTGAAAAAAATAATAGACGACCATCAAGGAGAGGTCTATGCTGAAACTGAAAAAGGAAAGGGAAGTACTTTCTATATAAAATTGCCTTTAATTTAATTCAAAGTTATGGAAACAATAAATAAAAAAATTCTCTTGGTCGAAGATGACCCTAATTTCGGAATTGTTCTGAAAGACTATTTGTCAATGAACGATTTCGACGTCACGTTGGCCAAGAATGGAATGGAAGGTTTTGAAAAATTTAAAAAAGACAATTACGATATCTGTATTCTTGATGTGATGATGCCATATAAAGATGGGTTCACTTTGGCTAAGGAGATTCGTGAAAAGAACGAAAACGTGCCTATTGTTTTTCTTACCGCAAAAACAATGAAAGAAGATGTTTTGAAAGGATACAAGGCAGGTGCTGATGACTACCTGAACAAACCTTTCGATTCTGAAGTTCTTTTGGTGAAACTTAGGGCAATACTTCAAAGAAAAGCTTCTAATGGCCTAGCAGATAGCAAGAAATTTGAATTTGAAGTAGGTAATTTTCATTTAAACTCGAAGCTCCGCTTTTTAAAATACAAAGACGAGGAGTCCATTAAACTTTCTCCCAAAGAGAACGAGCTGTTGCGACTTTTGGCTTTGCACGAAAACGATTTGATGCCTAGAGAATTGGCCCTTACCAAAATATGGAGAGACGACAATTATTTCACCTCAAGAAGTATGGACGTTTATATTGCAAAATTACGCAAGTATTTAAAACGAGACAATGTAGTAGAAATTTTGAACATTCACGGTGAGGGATTTCGTCTTGTAGTCAAAGAAGAAGAAAAGTAAATAGTCGAAATTTAAACTAAAAAAGCTGCGATGTCCTGCGTCGGAGCTTTTTTCATGAAGTTTAAACGCTAAGCTTCTTGATGATAGCCGCTACGATTTCTTCGGGGGTACCTGTAATCGGAACAGTAATGGCTTCTTGGGGTACTTCTAATGATTCGAATTGGGAACATAGCAGTCCGGAAGGCATAAAGTGCCCTTTTCTTTTTTTTAGTCTCATAGACACCTCTTCAAAAGACCCTTTTAGGTATACAAATTGGAGGCTGTTCACGATGTCTTTTTGAAGTATTGCCCGATATTTATTTTTTAATGCGGAGCAAGCGATTACTGCACCTCCCTCTTCGTTTTTTTTGGCCAAGAGATTCAAAAGTTGAAGCCAGCCTTGCCTATCAAAATCGCTTAATGGATTGCCTTCGGCCATTTTTAGAACATTTTCTTTCGGATGGTAATCGTCCGCATCGAAAAATTGTATATCCATTCTTTTGGCCAATAGACGCCCAATGGTGCTTTTACCCGATCCGGAAACGCCCATTATAAATAGTACAGGTTTATCGGTGTTCATAACTTTCGATTTAATTCTGATAGTAGTGTTTTTACGCTGGTGTCATAGGGAATCCAAAGAATATCTTTGTTTTTTTTAAACCAGGTCATTTGGCGTTTTGCAAACCTGCGTGTATTCTTTTTTATTTCCGAAATGGCGAAATCAAGATTCCATTCCCCATTAAACGACTTGAAAAGCTCTTTGTAACCAACGGTATGCAATGCGTTTAGTTCTTGATATGTCGCTAAACTTTTGGCCTCGTCGATTAGGCCCTCATCTATCATAGTGTCTACCCTGTTGTTGATACGCTCATAGACCAATGTTCGCTCAGCTTCCAACCCTATGGTAATTGTTCTAAAAGGTCTGTTTTTTTTCTCGGAGGAAAGAAAAGAAGAGTAAGGTTTTCCAGTGCCGATACATACCTCTAAAGCGCGAACAACGCGATGCGGATTGTCTAGGTCTACTTTTTTGTAGTAAGAAGCATCTATTTTCTTCAATTCTTCCTGAAGCTTTCCGATACCTTCTTTATGGAGTCTTTCGTTGAGTTGCTTCCTAATATCTGAATCAATCTTTGGGAAGTCGTCCAATCCCCTTATGACCGCATCAATATACAGCCCACTGCCACCGACCATAATAACCGTGTCCTTTTCCTCAAAAAGCTTTTCCAGTAATTGTAGGGCATCACGTTCGAAATCACCAACCGAGTATGATTCAAAGATACTCTTATGTTGTATAAAGTGATGCTTGGCAAGGCTCAGCTCCTCTTTGTTAGGAACGGCAGTCCCGATTTCCATCTCCTTAAAGAATTGTCTTGAATCTGCCGAAATTATTTCGGTGTCGTAGTATTGGGCCAGTGTAATGGCAAGCGTGGTCTTTCCGATAGCGGTAGGCCCCACAACCGAAAGCAGTGTTTTTTCCATTATAACTTACTTCCACAGTTAAAGCAATGGGTGGCGTCGTCTCTGTGTCCTTCTTTTGAACAAGTGGTGCATGCCTGTGTGTTGACATGCACTATTTGCCCTTCGCCAAGTGTTTTTTTTCCATCGCCCTGTTTGCCGAATTCTACGGTAACAATACCCGTGGGTACTGCAATGATACCATAACCGAGCAACATGATAATGGTGGCGATCAATTGGCCTTGTGGAGTTATTGGGGCAATATCTCCATAGCCCACTGTGGTCAAGGTAACGATGGTCCAATAAATACTCGTTGGGATGCTGGTAAAACCGGCTTCATCGCTTTCGATCAGGTACATTAAGGTGCCTAGTATTACGGATACGATTAACACAGCAAAAAGAAAAACTGTAATCTTCGCCCTACTGGCCAGCAAAGCCTTTTTAAGTTGCGATGCCTCTCCCAAAAAACGAACTAATTTCAAGATTCTGAAGACCCTTAGTAATCGAAAGGACCGAATGGCCAACATTACCGGGGAACCTCCAAAGATATAGGATACATATAATGGTATTGTCGAGAAAAAATCGATTAGGCCGTAAAAACTAAAGATATATTTGAAAGGTTTCTTTATGCAGATAATCCTGGCAATATATTCAACGGTAAAGAAAATGGTTACGATCCATTCAAGTGTTAGTAGTACTCTATGGTATTTGGCGTCGATCCACTTTACGCTTTCGAGCATGACCAACAAGACGCTAAGAACAATAAGAATAATCAAAATGATGTCAAACCACTTCCCCATAGGGGTATCGGCTTCATATATAATTTCATGGACCTTATTCTTCCAGCCCTTTTCTGGTTTGACTTCTTTCAAAACTTAGTTGATTAGTTGCAAAATTTTATGCACCCGTCTTTTTCGAAGATAGGATTCTATGATATGTGTGGTATTCTTATCTCCGTTCATCGGTGTAATAATTGATTCTAAGATATGAATATTATTGATTTGATGATTTAGGTCGTAAAACCCGAGTCCTTTGAAACTACCATTTTTAATAAGTATTGCACTGTTTTCCCCAACTTCGCGACCCTTATCGATAATGAGGATATTTTTGTTGGAAAGGGAGTATTTATTAACAACTTCGCTTACTCTTTTGTTATAGCTTTCGATGTCTTCCTTGCCTAAGCAAGCCCCATTGCAATCGCCTGAGTCGAAATTCGAACAGCCCTTTTTCGCCTGTGAAATTCCGTTCAATTTATCGCAAAGATTGAATTCTCGAGTAACCTTATACATAAAATTTTCGGCGGCAATTTGACTATTAAAAGTGGTAAAGTGATTATGGGTACTATTTAGTTTTTCGGCTACTAAAGTTGCGTAACCATTTACGTCTACAGCCGTAAATAAACCATAAGAAAATATTCTTGATGCAGGTCTCTGATTATATTTTGGTTTATTACTGTTTAACTCTTCGTTCTCTTTTAATATGGCCACCAGTTCACTGCCAGTCTTTTCGTAGGTTACTTTTTTCGTCGCCTTTTGCAACTGCCTAGAACGTCCACCACTTTTTGTAAAATGCTGGTTCACCCGTTTTTTGATGTTGCTGCTCTTGCCTAAAAAAAGAACTTCTCCGTCTTTATCGTGCATATAATATACGCCAGTTTCCGACGGCAACGACTCTACAATATCTAGCTGCCTATCTGAAAGCTCACCATCCTCTTTTTGACGTATAACACTCTTAACAATAGTTTTATTAGAGTCTTTCGAAAGTAATACTTTAAATAGTTTAAGTGTTGCCAAGGCATCGCCGTTAGCTCGGTGCCTGTCACTTACGGGTATGCCCAACGAGCGTACCAATTTGCCTAAACTATGCGATTCGGCTTCGGGAATCAGTTTCTGTGAGAGGTCTACGGTACATAGGGTCTTTCTTTCAAAGTTATAGCCCAGTCGTCTGAATTCAGTGCGTAATATACGATAGTCGAATTGGGCGTTATGCGCCACAAGCACTGAATCTTGGGTGATTTCAACGATACGTTTGGCAACTTCATGAAATTTTGGCGCCGTTTGCAACATCATGTCGTTAATCCCCGTAAGGTTCACAACAAAAGGTTGAATCTTTTTTTCAGGGTTCACCAAACTTATAAACATATCGACGACCTGATGCCCATCAAATTTGTGAATGGCGATTTCGGTTATCCCTTCTTCATTATATTTTCCACCGGTGGTTTCTATGTCTAGTATTGCGTACATTTATTTTTTGGTCACTCAAAGATACGTATTCCCATTTGTCTCAGTTTTCGAGGGCTAGTTCGTGTTAATTTCTCTCTCCGAAAATACTACTCCCTATGCGAACCATATTACTGCCCTCTTCGATTGCAATTTGGTAGTCTCCACTCATGCCCATAGACAGCACGTTCATTTCAGGGAGTTCAATTTTTAGAGTTTCGAACAGTGACTTGAGCTGTTTAAATTCCCTCCGCACCTGCGTTTTATCATCTGTAAATGTGGCCATGCCCATTAGGCCTTTTACTTTGACATTTTTTAGGTCCTTGAACTCTTTTGAATTGATGATTTCTTCAAGGTCTGATTTATCCAAACCAAATTTTGTGTCTTCTTCGGCGATGTGCATCTGTAGTAGGCAATTTATAGTTCTGTTTTGTTGCTGTGCCTTTTTATTAATTTCTTTTAGAAGCCTAAAACTATCAACACCATGAACGAGAGAAACGAATTTGACCATATACTTTACCTTGTTTCGCTGTAAGTGGCCTATCATATGCCATTCGATGTCTTTGGGAAGCTGCTTCCATTTTTCCACCATTTCTTGAATCTTGTTTTCACCAAAAATACGCTGCCCTGCATCATAGGCTTCCTGAAGGGCACTATTGGGTTTGGTTTTGGATACGGCGACGAGGGTCACATCCTGAGGTAGAGTTTTAAGTATTTTTCGCAGATTTTCCTGTATAGGCATTTTGATATATATATAAAAGTCAATAGAAATAGATGTAGTCTAGATTCCTTAACTGACTTTTTATTCCTTTTTGAAAGATTCAATAATTTGCAAAGCTACTTTCAAGGCCTGTGTACCCTGGGTCAAACTAACAATTGGAACAGAGTCGTTAGCAATGGCATCAGCAAAGGTTTCCAGTTCGTCAAGAATCGCGTTGTTTTCATCCACATTCGGATTCTCGAAATAGATTTGTTTTTTCTGCCCTTCTGCATTTTGAAGTATCATATCGAAATCACCGGCGACTTCTGGAGCATCCTTCATTTTAACAACTTCAACCTTTTTTTCTAGAAAATCTACTGAGATATACGCATCCCGTTGAAAGAAACGAGATTTACGCATATTTTTTAGTGAAATGCGACTGGCCGTTAGGTTCGCGACACAACCATTTTCGAATTCGATACGGGCATTGGCTATATCAGGGGAACTACTAATGACAGAGACACCACTTGCATTGATCTGTTTTACCTTGGAATCTACTACACTTAAAATCGCATCGATATCGTGAATCATCAGGTCTAATACCACTGGAACATCGGTGCCCCTTGGGTTGAATTCTGCTAGGCGATGACTTTCGATGAACATCGGATTTTCAATCTGATGTTTTACGGCTGAAAAAGCGGGATTGAAACGTTCTACATGCCCTACTTGACCTTTTACACCATATTGCTTTTCGAGTAGCAGTAACTCCGAAGCTTCTTCGAAGGTCTTTGTAATAGGCTTTTCAATAAAAGTATGCTTACCTTTTTCGATTGCTTTTTTGGCACAATCAAAATGGGAGAGGGTAGGGGTTACGATATCAACAACATCTACTGAATCTATTAGTTTGTTGATGTTGTCGAAATAACGATATCCAAATTCTGCTGCAACTTTTTGTCCGTTTATCGCATCGGCATCATAAAAACCGATCAGTTCATATTTCTCCGACTCATTAAGCAGTCGTAAATGAATCTTACCCAAATGGCCCGCGCCTAAAACACCTACTTTTAACATGTATTCCTCTTTGCCTCAAAAATAAGGATAGTTTCTGAGTTTCAGGTTTCAAGTTTCCATTGTTTCAAATTTCAAATTTTAGAACCTCACGCAAGAAATATTCATTTGAAAATGGTGTTTGTAATTTGAATTTTACGTTCTAACTTTACCCTCCAAAACCAAACCATTGAAGGATACGTTAAAACATAGGGGAATGCGCAACAAACTCGCCGATATTTTGGTGGGCAAGGGTATTTCTGATAAAAAAGTGCTTGCTGCCATTCGTACGGTACCTCGCCATTTGTTCATGGACAGTAGTTTTGAGGGCCATGCATATCAAGATAAGGCTTTTCCAATTGCTGCCGAGCAAACGATATCCCAACCGTATACGGTTGCTTTCCAAACGCAATTACTTGAGGTTAAGCCAGGCCAAAAAATACTTGAAATAGGCACCGGAAGTGGTTACCAGACTACAGTTTTATTACAAATGAAAACCAAGGTCTATACCATTGAAAGACAGCAAGAACTTTTTAAAAAAACTAAACTGTTTTTTAGTAAAATGGGCTATCGCCCAAAGAAAACCATTTTCGGCGATGGCTATAAGGGTTTGCCCGAAGAAGGTCCGTTCGATGGGATTATAGTGACCGCTGGCGCTCCAAAAGTACCAAAGCCCCTGATGGCACAGCTCAAAGTAGGTGGGCGGCTGGTAATTCCCGTAGGCACCGACGACCAGATTATGACTTTATATATCAGAAACTCGGAAAAGGAATTTGAAAAGAAGGAGTTCGGTTCTTTCCGGTTTGTACCTCTTTTGGAGAATAAGAATTAAGGCCATTCCTTTTGAACTGCGAAGTTTCTAATTATTGAAACTTTTCTTGATACGGGAAAGATCTCGTTTGTTGTCCCGATCCTTTATTGTTTCTCTTTTGTCATAAAGTTTTTTACCTTTTGCCAAAGCGATTTTAACCTTCGCCAAGCCGCGGTCATTGATAAAGAGATTGAGAGGTACAATAGTGAGACCCGAAGTGTTGACCTCTTTTTGTAGCTTTTTCAGTTCTCGGCGGTTCATCAATAATTTACGCTCTGCTTTTGGTTTATGGTTGAAATGGGAGGCGTGAGAATATTCGTCGACCTGCATATTGATAACAAATAGTTCCCCATTATCATTAAATTCACAAAAGCTCTGTGAGATAGATGCCTTTCCCTCACGAATAGATTTTATCTCGGTACCCACCAATACGATGCCTGCGACGTAAGTTTCTAAAAGCTCATATTCGAATTTGGCCTTTTTGTTTTTGATATTGATGTTCTTCTGAACCATCCCACAAAAATAGGGAAGTTGCTTGAATTAATGCAATTACCAAGTTTTAAGAAGCTTATATTTTTCATTTAGAGCTAACAACTATAATTTAGATAATGGAAGTTCTGAAATCACCGCTCCTTTGGGCAGTTACAATTGATATGCAAACGTTGTGAAGTTATCTTTTTGTTTACGGTCTGTACAATAAATAGACTACCGTTATCGTCATCCTCCATTTCATAGTATTTGTCCTCACCGATCATCTTATTTACAAAATCTGGAGTTGTATTGCTGTGACCTACTATAAGAACATTTCTATAAAGGTTGTCTGCTTTGAACTGTTCGATGTCAACATTTTGTGGCTCGTAGTATTGAACCGTAATGTCTTTCTTAACTGAAATTGGTGCTGCCGTCATCGCTGTTCTTTCGTAATCCGTAGTGTAAATGGCATCTAATTCGATATCGTCGAGAATTTCTGCCCAATGCATAGCCCTTCCTAACCCCCTTTGATTTAATTCTGGGTCAACGTTCTCAGAATTGGAACGTTCTTTCTCTGCATGTCTAATAAAATAAAATGTCGAAACTACCTTCTCCGTATTTATTTCATCGGCGTTTTTATGGTCTTCTTTGCAGCTAGTAAGACCTAAGAAAAGTATTACAACATATATCAGATTCGTGCGTTTCATAATCGAAGATGTTTTTTGGTTGGTTGAAAACTCTTGCATAATTGTTAACTAAATTAATACGAAAAAAGTATGTACGGCTACTTGTTTTTGTTCTTTTGCTTATGTTAAGGATAATACCTATTTTCTTGTTTTCATTTTTTTTTCTGGCGACCTATGGGCAGAAAGATGCACGCCTTCCTGCAGATCTTAGGCAACACAATTTGACAACCTACAATGCTAGTTTGTTCAATCCTGCATTCTCTTTAGATCGTAATAACCCGGAATCCTTAGCTTTTTGGGTGCGGTGGCAGGGGCAAGATATTGATGCGGATCCGACCACAATGTTTCTGAACTATACTAGAAAGCTAAATGACAAATCGGCTGCGGGTGTTGCTTTTTTTCAACACAATACAGGGGTGTTTTTTAACACCGGAGGTGCTTTGAACTATGCCTATCAACTAGAATTTAATTCTATCGTAAAATTGACTTTAGGCCTAAATGTGTTTGCTTTCAAGCAAACATTGGCCGATGATAGATTTCCGACAGATCCCAATGTTCCATTACCACTACCAACGGTTGCTAATGATTTTATACTTCAAATGGCACCCGGTGCAAGTTTATCAATAGAACGGTTAACACTAAGTATAGCGTCGGAAAACCTTTTTGATTATAATTTCACGGCCAAAGAGACCAATAGTGAAAAGGAGGATAAAATTTTCATGTCACTCCTCTCCTATGACTTCCCGATTACACTGGGCTCCGTTCCCAATGCTTTTTTGAGGCCATCGATGTATTTGAGAACCATACCGGGCCAATCGAACCAAGTTGGTTTTAATACTCTTTTGAACACCAATAAATATTGGGGTCAGATAGGCTACAACAATTTTTATGGCTATGCAGTAGGTCTTGGAGGAACTTTTTTCAAGCATCTTTCTGTAGGCGCACTGGTCGAGTTCGGCACTAGTGCCTCGATCAGTACCGAATCATCGTTCGAACTTATGGCTGCATATTTTTTTGGCAAGCCTGAGGAACGACATAAAGTAGTCGGATTTTATTTGGAGGAAGATGAAAATGCGCTTCTTCAGTTAGAACAGGCACAAGATCAAAAAGAAATTGTCGAAAAAGAACTTGAAAAAGCGGAGGATGTTGTAGTAGATGAAAAGGCCGTGGAAAAATTTGCCAAAGAAGATGAGAAACAGCAACGCAAACAGGAAAGGATGGTGCAAGATTCAATAGCCAAAATAGCAAAGGAAACTGCGTTGGCAGCTCGGGTATTCCAGAAACAATTGGAGGTAGAGGCCAAAGAGCAATCGAAGAAGGCGGCAGCTTTAGTTGAGGCCCAACAGAAAGAACAGGCCCTAAAACTCGATTCGATAAATAGGACCAACCAGGCCGAAGCTTTGAAAGGGGAGCAAAAGCGCAAACAAGATTCTCTAATTGCGGTGGCGCTGGAAGTAAGGCGAAAAGCAACTTTAGAGGTGAAGAAAAAGGCCGAGGAATATAAAATTGGTGTACAAAATGAGGCCGATAAACCAGAAGCGGACGAAAAATATGAGGAGGTCAAAACCGAAGCTGGGTTGCTACCGGGCTACTACCTGATTGCAAATGTTTTCGGAACCAAAAAGTATTTCGACGCCTTTATGCTAGCTATGAAGAAAAAAGGTCTAGAACCAAGGGCATTCATTCGTAGTACGAACAAATATAATTATGTGTATTTGAATCGTTACCCTACCATGAAAGAAGCTAGACAAGCAAGAGATAGCAAATTAGAGGGCACGTATTCCGGAGAAACATGGATTTTTAGGGTAGTCGGCGACTAATACCTTTAGGAAGACTCCAAAAAATCTATGCTTTATTGGTCACTAAACTAGGCATTCTGAAAGTTGAAGGAGTTTTTATGAACAACGAAGTTGTAGTGTTTGAGCCCTTGCTTTGTCCAATAAAGTGCTGGAAACCTTTAATGATGAAAATAGCCTGTTAGGTTCAACCAAAACTTTGTTGTTTTGTCTGATGATAATAGGGGCTACTTCTTGAGTTCCTTTTTTATAAGTACTTCTAGATAGGCAACGGTATTCACCAAATATTTTTTGTCTCGCGTTATGGTCGACATGGCTACTGCACCTTGAACCATTGTAAACAATTGCTTTGCAAACTGTAGTGGGGTAACGGGTAATTTGAGTTCGTTGCTATTTATTCCATTCTCTAAAACCAGTGCAATTTTACCTTCAATTTCTTTAATGGCTTCACGACTAGCAGCAGCAAGCAATCGATTATTATGTTGTGAGTCAACGCCTGTATTTAGTATTGGACATCCGCCCAAGTCGGCCGTAAACGCATCATAGTTCCTGTAAAAATCTGTAAGGGCATAAACCTTGTCCAATGAACTGCCTTCAATCGCCAATACTTCATCGATTTTTGCCAGCAGGTTTTTGCTATTGTATTCAAACGCAGATAAAGCCAAGGCTTCCTTGTTCTCAAAATTACCATATAATGCACCCTTGGTCAGTCCCGTGGCTTCTGTGAGGTCGCTCATGCTTGTACCGACATAACCAAGTTTGTTGAAAATCGGTGCAACGGTTTCGATGATATAAGCGGTAGTTCTTTCGGCTTTGGTAGTCATTCAGTTAAGTTTTATACGAAGATAAAAAAATTATATACTGCATGGTATATAACATTCCAAAAAAAAAGGGCATCCTAAATGCAGATGCCCTAATATCTTTACTTGATGTTAGTCTATTTTACTAGCTCCTCTTGATTTCTGAAAACCAGATTATCCTCAAAAGAATCGATAAGAACAATGCTCTCGGCCGAAACAGCTCCGCTTAGTAGTTCTTTTGATAGTATATTCAACACTTCTTTTTGAATTACACGCTTAATAGGTCTCGCGCCATATTGGGGGTCATAGCCCTTTTCGGCCAAGTAAGCGATCGCTTCATCCGTTGCATCGATAGTAATGTGTTGTTTTGCTAACATTTTTTTCAAGTGATCTAGCTGTAGCCCAACGATTTTAGTAATATCCTCCTTACTCAACGGGGTAAACATAATGATGTCATCGATGCGGTTCAAAAATTCAGGACGTATCGTCTTCCGAAGTAATCCCAAGACTTCAACACGGGCTGCTTCAGTGGCACTATAGATATCATTACTGTCCTCAAATTTTTCCTGTATTATATGGCTTCCCATATTACTGGTCATAATGATAATCGTGTTTTTGAAATCGGCAACTCGGCCTTTATTGTCCGTCAATCTTCCTTCATCCAAAACCTGTAACAGAACATTGAATGTATCGGGATGTGCTTTTTCAATTTCATCGAGCAATACTACCGAGTAAGGGCGTCGACGCACCGCTTCGGTTAACTGCCCACCTTCATCATAGCCTACGTAACCCGGAGGTGCACCGACCAAGCGACTCACAGAATGGCGTTCTTGGTACTCGCTCATATCGATACGGGTCATCGCATTTTCATCGTCGAACAGATAAGATGCCAATGTTTTTGCCAATTCGGTCTTGCCGACCCCCGTGGTACCTAGAAATAGAAAGGATCCGATCGGGCGTTTAGCATCTTGCAATCCGGCCCTACTTCGGCGTATGGCATCCGAAACTGCTTGAATGGCCTCTTCTTGGCCTACGACACGTTTGTGTAACACATCTTCGAGTTTCAACAATTTTTCGCGTTCGCTCTGTAACATTTTTGTAACGGGTATGCCTGTCCACTTAGCTACTACCTCGGCGATGTCTTCAGTTGTTACTTCCTCTTTAATCAAGGTATCGCCCCGTTGTTGTTCTTGTAGTTCTGCTTGGAGGATTTCAAGTTTTTCTTGTGCTTCCTTAATTTTTCCATAACGCAGTTCTGCTACTTTTCCATAGTCGCCTGTACGTTCGGCACGTTCCGCATCCAATTTGAACTCCTCGATTTCGTGTTTTGTTTTTTGAACATTGTCAACGACCGTTTTCTCACTTTCCCATTTAGCAAAAATCTCGTTACGATCTTCCTTAATATTGGCCAAATCAATATTTAGCGATTTCAGTTTTGCTTTGTCGTTTTCCCGTTTAATAGCTTCTATTTCGATTTCTAGCTGCATTATTCTTCGGTCAAGAACATCGAGTTCTTCCGGTTTGGAGTTGATTTCCATGCGAAGTTTAGCAGCTGCTTCGTCGATTAAATCGATAGCCTTATCGGGTAAAAACCGATTCGTGATATACCGTTGCGATAGCTCGACAGCAGCGATGACAGCATCATCTTTAATACGAACTTTATGATGCGCCTCATATTTTTCTTTAATACCCCGAAGGATGGAAATCGCACTTTCGGTATCAGGTTCGTTGACGACGACCTTTTGGAACCTGCGTTCCAAAGCTTTATCCTTTTCAAAATATTTTTGGTACTCGTCTAAAGTCGTTGCACCTATGGCGCGTAACTCGCCCCTTGCCAAAGCAGGTTTTAATATGTTGGCGGCATCCATTGCGCCTTGCCCTCCGCCAGCACCTACCAACGTATGGATTTCGTCAATAAAAAGCACAATGTCTCCATCGGAAGAGGTGACTTCCTTAATAACGGATTTTAACCGCTCTTCGAATTCGCCTTTATATTTGGCTCCAGCGATCAAAGCACCCATATCTAAGGAATAGATAACCTTATCCTTCAAATTTTCAGGTACGTCGCCTTGAATTATACGGTGTGCCAAACCCTCGGCAATGGCTGTTTTACCCGTACCGGGTTCGCCCACCAATATGGGGTTGTTTTTGGTTCTTCGTGATAATATTTGAAGAATACGGCGGATTTCTTCATCACGGCCAATGACTGGGTCTAGTTTACCGCTATCGGCCAATTGGTTCAAATTGCGAGCATATTTGTCAAGTGAATTATAAGTTTCTTCCGCACTTTGAGAAGTTACTTTTCCTCCTTTACGAAGCTCTTCGATAGCCATTTTTAGATCTTTTTCAGTTGCGCCTTGATCTTTTAGAATCTGGGCAATCTTACTTTTCGATTTTAAAATGGCCAACAAAAGATGTTCTATGGAGACAAATTCATCGTCCATCTTCTTGGCTATAATACTCGCTTCGTTTACAGTTTTACCGGCTTCACGGGAAAACATCATATCGCCACCAGAAACTTTAGGGAAACTTTCCAGTTCTTTGTCAAGAATTTGCTTTAAGATAACCATATTAATATTCAGCTTTTTGAGGATAAACGGTAGAACATTCTCATCGACCTCCCAAATCGCCTTGAATAGATGTTCGTTTTCAACCTGCTGATGGCCTAAACTTTGTGCAAGTTGCTGCGCTTGTTGAAGGGCTTCCTGCGATTTTATCGTATAATTATTAGGGTTCATATTGTTTTGTTTTTAATGTATTATCTACCTTTGATAAAAATAAGTCAACAACCTTACCAACACTAAGCAAAGGACAAAATGTCAGTCAAAGTCAATAATATCAAGACATTTCGGCAGTTGTAAGTTTAGATAGACTACACGACCAATAAAATTAAAATAATACTATGGGTCTTTTTGATAATATATTCGGAGGAAAAAATGTCGAAGAAAAAAAAGATGTGAAACACATTCCGTGGATTACGCTGACATCTTTAGGGCAATTAGATGAAATCACTCAAAACTCCAATAAAAAAACGCAGGTAATTTTCAAGCATTCAACAACATGTGGCATAAGTCGGATGGCCTTGAATATGTTTACCCAAAACTATGGACTTTCTGATGAGCAGATAGACTTTTATTTTTTAGATCTTCGTAGCTACCGCGATGTGTCGAATGAAGTGGGTTATAAATTTCAGGTGTTACACCAATCGCCCCAACTTTTGGTCATTAAAAATGGAACAACGGTCGCCCATGAATCACATGGTGCTATTTCTGAAATAAATTTGGAGAAGTATATTTAGCCCTGTTTGAAATAGTTGATCAGAATTTGTGCAAGCTCTTCAAAAGTTGATTGCGAACGGTTGTAAATCGATTCTTTGATTTTCCATCGACTGGGTGAGCTCAGCTAAAAAGTCACAAAACCCCGTAGGTTTTCTATTAAAACCATCGGGGCCTGTTTTATCTACTCAAATCGCTGCCGGTCTAAAATCGATTTTAGTCTCAACTTTAAATCTTCACCTGCATCATATACCATCTGTTCGTTAGTAGGAAAAGGAACAGCGGCCAGTTTCAAAAGCGCCACTAGGTCATTCTCTAAAGCTCTTTTGTCGCCATCGTAATTTGCATATATGTGTTCGAATATAAATTCACTAGAAAGGGGGTAAGAGTCTAATTGCTGTTTGCTTTCCAAATCGGTAAAATTTAACACCCCAGACACTTGAGCTCTTTTTAATTGGGTAAATTGATAAAAGTTACATTTCACGGTCTTGAACTTATCTATCTTTATTTTGTTGCCCAAACTATCCTTAACCACATTTCCTTGGGTATCAACGGCATATTTGTATCCATCCTTGATTTGTCTTTCTTTAATGATTTGTTTTTCATTGACTTGTTCCGGAGAGATGTTTATTTCCCTTAAAGATAATTTCATCGCATAATCGTATTTGATGTCTGGTTGTGGATTGTTGTGGTATTGTGTCCACAAACCATCAAGCCCATATACATCAAAATTCAATAATTCTTCCTCCAATCTGGCGGGAATTATTTGTTCGGTATTGTTCATCATATCTACCCTAACAAAATCGAGTCCCTTTAAATAGGCTTCCTCCATTTTTAGATTACTATCATCATATCCAGGATTGATTTCATTTAGGTAACCGAAATCATCATAAGCTTTTCTATAGTCTTGCTTACGGATTGCGTTTTTTAAAAGCTCTGATGCATTGTCATATAGATAATCCGAAAGGTCATCTTTACTATCTATAATATCGTCTTGATAGTCATTGAATACAAATCGGGCATTTCTGTTTTCATCAAATATTCTTAATGGCTGCAACGGTTTAATCCGTTCTTGAATTGATTGTAAATTGACATATGTTTTGTAAATGGCTTCAAAATGAGCAGGGTTTTCATCGTTTGTCAAAAAATCTAAACGTTGAAGCTCTCGTTCCGTACTTTTTTTAAAGGCCTCTTCCAATAAAATAATATAGGGTTGATTACTTTTTTTAGACTTGTTCTTTGCCAAGTTCTCAATCGAAGTATTGATGGCAGTGAAGTAATCCCCTGAATTTATAGACTTTTGGGTTTTTTTGACCCCTCCGCAAGAAACGAACAGTACCAATGTTGAAATAAGAAGTAGATTTTTTTTCATGATGTACGATTTTCAGTTTTGTGTTACATTTTCAATTGCTATGCCAAAATTGCTATAGCTAGTAACGCAAAACGACGAAGTATCGTATTAAATCGATAAAATCGAAAATTAAGGACATTTATTCTTTCGGCTTAAAAGCTGGAAGTAATTTGCCGGAAACCGCTCCAAAACCAAGGCGAACATCTTCTCTCTCACAATATCCTTTCAATATGACGGTATCATTATCTTCGATAAACTTGCGCTCTGAACCGTCTTTTAGTTTAACCGGTTTTGTTCCTTGCCACGAAAGTTCGAGCATAGAACCGTACGAACCGGGAGTAGGGCCTGAAATAGTTCCACTGCCCATCATATCACCACTATTGACCTTGCAGCCATTGACAGTATGGTGTGCGAGCTGTTGCGCCATTGTCCAGTACATATATTTAAAATTGGATTTCGTTACCGTAGTCGGGCTATTGTTTTCCGGAATGATATCTACCTCTAAGTGAATATCGAAACTATGTTTCCCGGTTTGCTGTAAATAGGGAAGGGGTTCAGGACTTTGCTTTGGACTGTCGACCCGAAACGGTTCTAAGGCATCTAGCGTAACAATCCAAGGCGAAATCGAAGACGCGAAATTTTTGGCCAAAAACGGCCCTAGGGGTACATATTCCCATTTTTGGATATCCCTGGCGCTCCAGTCGTTGAAAAGTACCATTCCAAAAATATAATCTTCTGCTTCATTAACCGATATAGGCTCGCCCAAAACATTGGCATCGGTCGTTATAAAAGCCATTTCAAGTTCAAAGTCGACTAATTTGGACGGGCCAAATATGGGTTGGTCAGCATTTTTCGGCATGGTCTGCCCTTGCGGCCTGCGTACAGGTGTACCACTGGGGATTATTGTTGAACTTCTTCCATGATATCCTACGGGTATATGTAACCAGTTGGGTAACAACGCATTATTTGGGTCGCGAAACATGGTTCCCACATTGGTCGCATGTTCTTTGCTCGAATAGAAATCTGTATAATCACCGATTTGTACCGGTAATTGCATTTCTATTTCATTTATAGCGAACAAAACGATTTTTCGATGCTCTTCATTGTTTATTAAATTGTTGTTTGCGACATCAAAGATTTCGCTTATTCGATTACGTACCAGTCGCCAGGTCTTTTGCCCATCGGAGATGAAATCGTTCAAAGAATCTTGCAAAAAAATATCATCCGTCAACGGAATATCCTTGAAATAACCTAGTTGGTGAAGGGCACCTAAATCTATTGCATAATCTCCAATTCGTGTGCCTATTGTTATGATGTCATCACGGGTTAGAAAAACACCAAAAGGAATATTTTGTATAGGAAAATCAGAGCTTTTAGGTACCTGAAGCCATGTTTTTTTGTTTGGATCGTTCGCAAGTATAGGCATGTTGAAATTGTTAATTTGGTTTTAGATAAATTGCTAATCAAATATATTATTTTATAGGTATTAACAAGGTGCAATTCGTATTTTTGCACCTCATTTAACAGAATATTGACGTATGCATCGCGACAACCGAATTTTTGAATTGATAGCAGAAGAAAAAGAGCGCCAAATCAATGGAATTGAGCTTATTGCTTCTGAGAATTTTACAAGTCCTCAGGTAATGGAGGCAGCCGGATCTGTATTGACGAACAAGTATGCCGAAGGATATCCCGGTAAGCGCTATTACGGGGGTTGCGAGGTAGTTGATAAAATCGAACAATTGGCTATTGATCGCGCCAAAGAACTTTTTGGTGCAGCTTACGCCAATGTTCAACCACATTCAGGATCTCAGGCGAATGCCTCAGTATACCATGCCTGTCTAAAACCTGGGGATACTATTTTAGGTTTTGACCTTTCCCACGGTGGCCACCTGACCCATGGGTCTCCAGTGAATTTTTCAGGTCGGCTTTACAACCCTTCTTTTTATGGTGTGGATAGGGAAACTGGAGTTTTGAACTACGACAAAATTCAAGAGATTGCACAAAAGGAAAAACCAAAATTAATTATTGCGGGTGCATCTGCTTATTCACGTGATATGGATTTCAAGCGGTTCAGAGAAATTGCCGATAGTGTCGGTGCGTTGCTTCTGGCTGATATCTCCCATCCTGCCGGACTTATTGCCAAAGGTATTTTGAATGATCCGATTCCACATTGCCATATTGTGACTACCACTACGCACAAAACCTTGCGTGGCCCAAGGGGAGGTCTTATTCTTATGGGCGAGGATTTCGACAACCCGTTCGGAATAAAATTAAAGAACGGTAGTCTTCGCAAAATGTCGGCCTTGCTTGATTTAGCTGTTTTCCCTGGAAATCAGGGTGGGCCTTTGGAGCATATTATTGCTGCAAAAGCAATAGCATTCGGCGAGGCGTTGAACGATGATTTCTTACATTATATGCTACAAGTAAAGAAAAATGCCGAAGCCATGGCAGCCGCATTCGTTGCTAAAGACTATCATATTATTTCTGGAGGAACCGATAATCATATGATGCTTATTGATTTACGAAACAAAAATATCACGGGGAAAGACGCCGAGAAAGTATTGGTAAATGCAGATATCACAGCCAATAAAAATATGGTGCCTTTCGACGACAAGTCGCCTTTTGTAACTTCAGGAATCAGATTTGGAACCGCAGCTATTACTACCAGGGGTCTAAAAGAGACCGATATGGAAACAATTGTGGATTTGGTCGATGAAGTATTGACGAATCCTGAAGATGTAAACAAGATTCAAGGGGTAAAACAAAAAGTAAATGCCCTAATGAATGGCAGGGATTTATTTACTTATGGAAATTAACTTGGAGAGTAGTTGTCTGTACTTTAATTATCAGAAAATTTCTAAATAGGCTTAGAATCATATACTCCATCACTGTAAAACAATGGATTATAGGGCGATTTATTTTTCGGGGATGGGCAGCTATGTTGCCGACTTATGTTGCAAAAAGTTTTGATCAGTGGTTAAGCATAAACAGGTCACCATTTTCTAAATGCGATTCTTTCAAGTCATAGATAATCGCATCATCCTCTGATTCGAAATAAAGAGCCCAATACTTAAAATAGTCTTTTTTAGTATGATTGCCTGCCTCGATATTTCTTAAAAGGATGTCTTTTTCGTCGTTGCATTCTTCAAAAACGGGAACATAAATTTCATATGGAGTCTCTGTCAGGCCCTTGCTGAAGTGTACATAGTGTTTTCCCATTTCCCTAAAAATGTTTTCCAATTGTTCAGGAACGCTTCTGTTATAAATCTTATTGACAATTATCCGAGTATCCTTAAATAATATCGATAACTCTTCAACATCAACCTTTAACTGATTTTCTTCTCGCAATTGACGCAGTAAGGCTTTAAATGAAGACTTGCCCTGCAAAAAATTTCCCCATGTACCTCTGTTAAAATGAAAGAGCATTTCAACAAGACTCAAGTTACAGTCAAGCTCAATGGCAAGATATGCTCCCGTGTTGTAGGAAGTACTTACGCGAACATTTACCTCAGAAAAAAAGTATTTTTCTAAACTTTTTCTAAAGGATTCCACCCCTTCAAGTTGCAAATCGCTACTAAAGCCTTCGGGCCGATTATTTTTGAAACTATCTAGATATAATGGCATAAAAATGTATAGAGTGGTTCAATTGACAAACAAAAGTAAATTGATAATCCACTTAATGGACATAGAAAAACCCCAGTTTTTCTGAGGTTTTTCTATATTGAAGAACTGTCATGTGTTAAATATCTGTTTTTCAGATATTTAACACATGACAAAATATCGTAAATAGTCTATCTTAAATGAACCCTCGATTTTTTGCTTCTTCGATTAAAGCAAAGTCATTACCGTTTTCAACGCCAAGTATTACTTTCAACTGACGTTTTCTATTTTCTACGGTTGTACTGGAGGCCAAAACTATATCGGATATATCTTTTGTCTTGGTGCCGATAGAAAGCTGATAAAGTATTTTTTTGTCACGTTCGTCGATTTGGTCTTCATTGGCCATTTTTCGACGAATTGCTTGCAGGGCGGAGGCCGTATAATAGGGTGGTCTTTCGAGTACGGTCTTTACCATACCTTGAAGGGTTCTTTCATCGACCTCGGACTTCACCATATACCCATCAGGATTGACGGTTTTAAGAATATTGTTGATACGGTAACTGTCACTAAAGGAGGAAAGAAAAACCACTCTAGAAGTTGGTGAGATCTTCTTGGCCAAAATACCTAAATCTTCTCCACTTCGTTCTTCCTTTGCGCTTCCAGGAAACATTGATATATCTAATAAAATGATATCATAGGGCAAACGTTTTGCCGAACTTTCAATTTCTGCTTTGCCCTCTTCATAACCTGGGGCAGTATGTACTATCACTTGGTAATCTTCAAATTTCGATGCTTCAAGCGTGTATTTATAACCCAAAACAATCATCTCGTGATCGTCAACGGCAAGTATTCGTACTAAATCGCTCATAGACCTACCTCCTTCAATTTATTTTTTGACTATCCTAAATAGCATGTTCTTTCTCTACTACGTTGCTTTTTTCATCTTTAGTATAGACCAAAGGAACTACTAAGGTTACCGTTGTTCCTTTACCTAGACTACTTTCAATATTCCATTTACCATTCAATTTATTTATACGAGATGAGATGTTACGCATTCCGATGCCTTTTTTACCTGTATTTGTTTTAAAGCCCTTGCCATCATCCGAGACTGTAACTTTAAGTCCATCGTTTGCAATAATCAAGTTTACAGCTACATTTTCGCACTTTGCATGTTTTACAGAATTTTGCAAACTTTCCTGGATCATTCGATAAACATTGATTTTAGTTTCTCCGTTTAACCCGTCCCAATCAAATTCTTCCTTATAATTCAATGTTTGGTTGAATTTTCCTGCGGTCTGAACCGTTTTCAAAAGATCTTCAAGTGAAAGTATAAAGTTATGTATTTTTTGGTATGCTGCATGACTTAGTTCGTGAGAAATCACTCGTACTTCTTTTTCAACATCTTGCAAGGCGTCAATTGCCTTTTTGCGTTGTATCTCGGCCTCGGGATCATTTTTTTTATTGAGTCCTGTAAGTACCATACGCGCACCGAGCATTCTGCCAAGAACACCATCATGTAGTTCTTCTGAAATTCGTCTTTGTTCCACCTTCTTGCCTTCTTCAACCTTTTGTTTTTGGGCGAGCATCAGGTTGAAAATTTCTTGATTAGCGGCCTGCTGTTCTTGCTGAAAACGCAATTTTTGGTTTTTGGCACGCTGATCTATAATAAAGTAAGACATTAAGCCCAATAATAATATAGCCACCGCAATACCAGCCCA
>CAZRIE010000006.1:94742-97162 GCA_964600075.1 uncultured Flavobacteriaceae bacterium | reverse complement strand
CAGGTTCTCTTTCTTGAACGAACTCGTAATTTTCGCCCCTATCGGTATAGACAGCGATGACTCCGTTTCCTCCGCGCATCCCGTACTGGGCAATCTCTCCGGCACTTTTAAGGACATCTATAAAAAGAACTTCGCTCCCAAACATCTCATTTATAAAACTTGGGGCTACCTGTATTCCATCAAGTAAATACAGAGGGTCTTTAGCACGTTCATCTTCTCTACCTTCGATAATAGCATTACCACCACTACTAGGTCTCATCTCAATTATTTGGTTTGGGTATTGCCCCATAACCCGAACACCTGCCACATTACGCTCAATTAGGTCAATCACACTATAAAATTCGCTATCGGGTATTGAATCGGGTATTACTCTGTTTAATGCCGAGCCATACATGGTCCTTGTATTTAAGGCTTCATTGATAAGCTCTTTTTTTGTTTTCGCTTTACCCCTTCCAATAACCTCGTCCAATTTTATGACCTTGGGGTCGTATTCGAAATCATTTGCTTTTTTCTGATATGCTTCTTCGAGGTAAGCTTGTGCTTGAGCCATGACTATATTTGGGGCAAGCCCTCTTAACGAATCTTTAATCGGTATTGTAGGGAAAGGCGGCTCCAAATAAATGGCGATTTCTTTTTTGCTATCCATATCATGGGACGCCTGTATCACGGCCTTGATACTATCGCGAAAAACCATGGGGCCGAAACTAAACTTGCCCTGAGAATCGGTCGAGGTTTCTTCTTCGTAGGTGCTTGGTTTTGTAATTGTTAATCGAACCGAGCTTTTTATGGGTTCATGCCTATTTTTTAAACTTACCGTATTTCCATTGATGACAATTCCTTTCTCGGGTGGAAACTGCAATTTTGTATCCGCTTCATTCGTTCCGAATTCACGCCATACAAACCTTCGCCAACCATGGGTAAGCAAAAGCATATCCAACAAATTTTTTCGCCCCTTCGAATCATCTTCAAAAAAATAATTCGGATTTTCTACTGTTCCTCCTAAATCGGAATTTAACAGTAACCAGCTTTTTATGTTTTCTGTTTCTTCATTGAGACCCTTTTGGGTGCTTACGCTCATTGAAAAATTTCCGTCAAGCGGCAATCCAATTTCATCGATGACAGCAAGGTCAACACTGACCTTTTTTCGGAAACCGTAATTGGACGAATCGGTTTTTAAAGATAGATTCACCAAGTTATTCGGGTTTTCTATAAAAACAAGGCGCTCGCAAACGGGCTCGCCTTCAGGAGTGAACAAAGTAAAAGAGGCGACGCCGTCCTTAAGTTCAGAGGTCAAAAGCTTTAGTTCGTAAGTATTTTGAGTTTTATTCTCTTGAAAATGTTTTAAAATTAAGTCACCTCGAAGATGGCCCAATAATAACGAGCTGTTCAGCCCATTGACGATGTTGGTCGATACTCGAATCTGTACGAACTCGCCCTTGTTGCTTACCTGTAAGCCATAACCTTTGGATACGGGTTTAGGAACAGGATATTTCCCCGTTTTACCATCTATTTCAATTTCCGCGAAATAATTGGTGCTGGGCTCTACCTTAAATTGAACTCGGCCCAAGCCGAATTCATAACTGCTGAACATTGTTATCAGAGAATCGTTTTGATCGGTTATTCTTCCCTCTAATGCGATGCCTGTTCCATTCTCATCGGTAATCTTCAAACCTAATACATTTTTGAGACCGGTTACCAGGTTACCTCCTTCTGGAAAAAATTGGACGATAGGTTCCTTCGCCTTTAATTCGGCCACCTCCGTTTTCACTACTTGTTTCCGCCTTTTTTTTCCCTTAGAGGCTTTTTCCAATCTATTGTTTGAGTTGAATTCTTGTGTCCAGACCGGGATTTCCTTTTGGAAAAAAATGGGGTCATTATCGTTCAACATATATTTGGTGTAGGCACGTAAATAATAACTACCCTCAATAATGTCTTTTGCTAAGGCAATATCGCCAGAGCCACCATCGAATCCGGCATATATATTACGTTTTGCAATTACGCTTTGCTCGGAATCTACCAATTCTACATAAACAACCCGGCTTTTGTCACTTATTGTGTGTGTAATACCATTTACTATATACGTCTTGAACCAGATGGTCTCTCCGTTCGTGTAGTAATCTTTATCAGTCTGTAGATATATTTTTTCGGGTGCATTTAGGCTGGCATACGTGGTCAGTTTTTCCAGTATAGTATTGAATACAGGATTGTCTTGGGCACATATCTGATATGCCGAACACAACAAAACCATAATTGTATTAAAAACGGAAAAATTAGCTTTTGCTCCCATAGAACCACCTCACACTTTTATAACAGATACCCTAAAAGATAATACTTTAGCAAGAATGTGACAACGAATTTAATACTGTTAGGGCAATAGGAAAATGAGTTCCCAGCATATTGGGCTAGTAACTATTTCAAAT
>CAZRIE010000006.1:0-94642 GCA_964600075.1 uncultured Flavobacteriaceae bacterium | reverse complement strand
TTAGGGCAATAGGAAAATGAGTTCCCAGCATATTGGGCTAGTAACTATTTCAAATCAGCATCGATGAGATTTCCAAAACTAAGTCCTTTGCTCTTCTTTTGCTTTCTTACGATTTAGGAGATAGTCCTTTCCTTCGCGACGTTTTTCAAATGATCTGGTTTTATTAGCGTTTCCTTTTAATGTTTTTCACGTTCATAAATTACGCTAAGGTTTTTGTTAGCCTGCTGCAAACGCCGCGCTAGCGAATCAGTTACCTGGGTCTTCCATAGGTATATTTTTTTAAGCCGGGCCAATTGGGGCAACATGTCGAATACCCCATCGGAAACTGTAGTGCCGTACAGATTCAACGATTCTAAATTTTTTAGGTTTGACAAATGTTTCACACCGCTATCGGTAATGTCATTTCCGCGAAGATCTAGTTTGACCAGATTTTCTAGTTGGCCTATCTTTTCAAGATGGATGTCTTTCGTTTTTGAATTCGCCAGGTTCAACCAAATGAGCTGTTCTTTTAATCCCAATAACATTTCAATATCCGAGTCTTCGAGACTTCGTTCACTCAGGCTAAAATTAGCGTCCAAAAAATAATTATCTCTCATCAATCTATTGAGAATAAAACCATGGCTTCTTAACGAATCAATCAGCGCTTCATCTGGTGCTGAAACCTTTTTGTTAAAAATGCTGTTTTTGTCCAGGCCGAGATAGTTGTTTACTGTTGGTGTTATATTCTTTTCGGTATCGAGTTCGGTTACGTATCCGTTGGGCGGTGCTCCCGATGCTATCCAGAAGGCAATGATATCGACTTCCTGATCGGTGAGGGGTCTTTTGCCTTCGGAGGGCATAAAATCATCATGATTTTCAGGAAGCGTAATACGCCGGAACAGCTCACTGGCCTCAACATTCGCAGCGATGACAACCTCCCCATTTTCTCCTCCTTTCATTACATTGGTAAAGGAAGTCAATAACAAATCGGCTTTCTTTTTTCCGGTGTTGTGGCAGCTAAGGCATTTGCTATCCATTATGGGCTGCACCAAGTCTAAATAGACATCTGCGGAATCCAAAACTGTTACTTTTTTACGAGGTATGGTCTTCGGCGGAAGGCCTGCAATACCACGAATCGGATTAGGAGCATATTCTAATAAATAGGTTTGACCGTGGGTCAGGTTTCCGCCTAAATGGCCAGTGTACATTAAGGATGCAAACACAAGAAAAACGGATGCCCATTGCGCAAATACCGGAACTTTGAACGGTTTTTTAAAGAAAAAGTAACAGGCTATGGAAAACGATAACACGCCCACGCCGCTCCATTTGTGCCAGAATAAAGTATCCGAATCGTAATCTCCAGAAAGGGAAAGAAAATATCCAAAAAGAATGGCGATTGCTGTACTGAAGGTGCCCAGTGCCCATAAATAGTGCGTAAACGGTTTGATAGGATGGAACTTTGGCCAGCGCGTAGCGAATTGTACCATTACAGCTAACAATAAAAAACCTATAGGAAGGTGCACGACCAATGGATGAAACCTTCCTAAAAAAAGAAGGAAGTCCGAAGGGTTTTCTGAAGCTATGTTAGCAATGAATAGGCCAAGCCCCATGCAAATCTATTTTAAAGGTTGGCCTTTGATACTTTTACCGTTAGTGGTCAAGATTTGAAAATGATGTACGTTGTAATCGGTATAGCGCCAAACTATATTTTTATCTCGATCAATTTCGAACAATTTCAATCCTTCTTTTGCCCCATAACTCGCAATAACGGTATTGCCATTGGGCAGTCGTTGCGCCCCACAGGGGTCAGCGAAGGGGTTTCCCTTTAAATCGTCGTTAGTTACTTTCCAAACGACATTCCCTTCTGGGTCAAGTTCGACCACTTTATTGCCATGAGTAAGGGTTACAAGGGTATTGCCGTTCTTTAGGCGGATGGCCGTAAAAGGCCAGTTTTCTGCTTCCCGTCCGCCCAGGTCTTCTTTATCTGTTCTGAACGTCTGCACTACAGTTCCGTCGGGTTGATATTCCTTGACTGCAAAGGCTAATAAATGGGGAACAAGATAGTTTCCGTTTTTCAACTTTCGAGCCATACGGGTCTGCATATGTACATTATCTGTTTCAGGCAGTAAGGGTACACTTTTGACAATATTTCCCGCTTTATCGACTTCGACGATTCTTGGCTTTTCGCCCGATTCGGTAATCATGGTATTGCCATTTCGCAACCGGAGCGCGGTTCCTAGTTCCATTTGATCTTCCGCCTTGGTATATTGAAAAACCACCTTTTTGTTGGTGTCGTATTCTTTAACTTTATCGGCCCAACAAATTAGAATATTTCCATTTTTCAACACGTAGCCATCGCGGGCACTAGGTTTTTCTGAATCCCAAAGAATGGCACCGGCTTCACCGATAATTCCGGTAAATTGTGGGCCAGCAATAAAAAAGGAATGGTTTATTTCAGGAGTATTTTGACTTAGAATCAATAGCGGCCATGAAAGACAAACTACCATTACATATTTTAACATTCTATTCATTTTAATTCATTCAATTTTGTCCCGTTTGTTTACCTGCCAAGTGTAGTTGCCCAAAAGGTTAACCCGAAAAAAGATAAACTACTTTTCCAGAACTGCTTACTTATTAATTGCCACCTTTAAATCAAGCTAAAACATCTTTCATAACATGGCCATGTACATCGGTCAGTCGCATGTCTCGACCTCCAAAACGGAAAGTCAGTTGTTCGTGATTGATGCCGAGTAAATGCATGATAGTAGCATGTAGGTCATGAACGGTCACTTCGTTTTCGATGACCCTATAGCCATATTCATCGGTTTTGCCGAATATGGTACCGCCCTTTATACCGGCACCTGCCATCCACATACTAAACGCGGAGGGGTTATGGTCACGTCCGTCCGAACCTTGCGCAAAAGGGGTTCGCCCGAATTCGCCCGTCCAGACAACAAGGGTTTCTTCCAACAGTCCACGGGATTTTAAATCCTTAAGCAGACCGGCAATCGGTTGATCTACGGCATGGGCATTCAGTTCATGGCCTTTTTTTAGATTATTGTGTTGATCCCACCGATCTGCGGCTACCTTGGGACAGGTCAGTTCGATAAACCGCACTCCGCGTTCTACCAATCTTCGGGCTAATAGGCATTGCGCTCCATATCCTTTTGTATGCGGGTCATCGGAGTCCATACCATACAGTTTTTTAGTAGCTTCCGACTCTGAAGAAAATTCAGTGAGTTCAGGAATGGACGATTGCATTTTATAGGCGAGCTCATAATTCGATATGGCGGATTCAACGGCGTCTACTTCGCCCATTTTTCCTATCAAACTATTATCCAATTGTTTTATGAACTGTAATTTTTCTTCTTGTAGGTTTTTGACGCGTTCCTGAGGTTTGATATTGGCCACCGGTTCTGCACCTGCCCTCAAAACCGAAGCTTGATAGGAAGCAGGTAAAAAGCCGTTCTTGAAATTATCGAGGCCGCCGGGAGGTATCAATCCTCCATCTAAAACGACATATCCGGGAATATTTTTGTTCTCGCTTCCAAGGCCATAGGTCATCCAAGAGCCCATGCTGGGCCGGCCCTGAATTCCACTGCCTGTATGTAGAAAATAATTGGCATTTGTATGCTCAGGAAAGTTGGAGGTCATCGAACGTATCAATGCAATATCGTCGACGCAGGTAGCAATGTGGGGAAAGAGTTCGCTTACGGGTATTCCACTTTCACCATATTGTTTGAACTCCCACGGACTCTTTAGAATCTTACCTACATTATCGAACTGAGTGGCATCTACCTTGAATTTTTTTCTGGGATCCTCACCATTTTCTTTGGCAAGCCTAGGTTTGGGGTCAAACGAATCGACTTGCGATACACCACCATCCATATATAAGAAGATAACATTCTTGGCCTTGGGCATATAGTGCGGCCCAAGATACAGGTCAGGTGCAGTGACTATATTTTTAGGTCGTTCACAGCCGAACGGAAGCGCCCCGAAAAGGCTGGTAAAAGCGAGCGCACCAAAACCTCCTTTACAGATGCCTAGCATTTCACGACGTGAAAGGGGCCGTTTCATAAAATTGTCGTATTTGCCCATTAGATGAGGTATATAAATTCCTTTAAATTAAAAATGCTATGGCAATAATCCTTCCAGATTAAGGTTTCTTTATCCAAGCCGCCTTCCGGTTTAGATTCCATTTTTTGAAGCCCAGTTATAAATATTTGAGCTTTTTGCAGCTCTTCGGTTGTTGGTTTTCTTGAGAATGTACGCATATAGATCCATTCGATTTTTTCGTCAAAGGTCAGCTCTTTCTGGACCAGTAGCTTTTGTGCCATAATTTCGGCCTGTTGTACTACGAAGGGGTCGTTCATTAGGGTCAATGATTGGGCAGGTACGTTGGTCACATTGCGGCTACCGAAGGTGCTGAACGGGATGGGGCGGTCGAATGTAACCATCATGGGTTCTAAAAAATTACGACGCACTTCCTGATAGATACTTCTTCGCCCTGCACCATCTAAAGGGCCTGATTCGCTCGGTCGACCCCTACCTTGCATAAACTGGGTAAGATAAGTCTTGACAGGTGGGCCGTAAAGAGTAGAATCCAGACTTTCGGAAGCTGCCAACACCCCATCGCGTATAGCTTCGGCCTCTATTCGTCGTATTGGAAAAGAAGCCAAATAAATGTTGTTCGGGTCTTTTGTCGAAAGTTCCGCGTTGCGGTGCGTACTTCTTTTAAAGGTTTCGGAAGTTACGATTTCACGTATTAGTTTTTTAACCGACCAATCTTCATTCTGAAATTTAACAGCGAGGTAATCCAATAGTTCAGGGTGGGAGGGGAGTTTACCCTGCAGCCCAAAATTATCTACGGTTTCTACGATGCCCTTCCCAAAAAGATGATGCCAGATACGATTCGCCATCACACGCGCGGTCAACGGATTATCTTCGCTCAACATCGCTTCGGCTAATTCTAAACGCCCACTACCCTTTGATTCAAAGGGGGTTTTGCCCAGTGGTAATACGGACAAAAATCGTCGTGGAATTTTGTCTTCTAACAGATCATTGTGATTGCCCCGATTGAATATGGGGCTATTTAAGGCGAACCCATCCGTTACACCATAGAAGAATCCATTGTCCGTAAGTTTTCGGGTTAGCTGTTGGCTGCTATCCAATAAGGGTATCAATTCAGGAAATCTTGAAGGAAGGCGTCCTTTTTTTAGTACTAAATTAAGGTTTTTGACCGTGTTTGCGGAAACATCCAAGGCGGCCAAATCTTCTTTTTGCAGGATTGAACTTTGAGCCATTTGCTCCATTTCCACCGGCCATTCAGTGGCATAGGTCACTGCATACTCGACTTCTATAAAAGCATCTTCAGGCAAGTCGTAATTATGGCCCTCATAACCACCCGGAAGAATTTCAATATAGGCCTTATGACCTTTCCATGGACTTATATCAAATACGTAATTCTTCCATTTTTTGGTATCTATTTTTTGTTCCAACTCCCCATAAATAGGATTTTGAATCAATTGAAAATTATCGATAATAATACGGATAATACTATTCGTACCCCGTGCCTTGACTCCAATAAAATCCGTGTCCAAAATAAAATTTGGCGATTTCAAGGAACCAAAAACCCCCTTGCCCAATGATTTGCTGGAAGCCCTTCCCTCATCGAGACCTATCAATTGTTGCGAAGCCACGTTTATCAATGGATTTCCGAGCGTGGTTTGTTCACCGAAGGCCAATCCGTGGGTTGTCCATCCATCAAAATCCGAGTTTCTAAAATCGCCGATTTTTTTGAAGGTTTTATCTTCTGGTAATGTGTCGTTTTCGGGTTGCCCTGAAACGGTGATTTCTTTGGCAGCGGTATTCGACCATTTATCCGCTACTATTTTTTTCATATAGCGCTTCAGATCATTAATATCTTGAGCGGTCTGTTGGGTAGTAGCAGATATATCAGCGATTGGGGTAAAGCGTGAACTTTCCATAATACCATAAAAAGCATAATAGTCGGCTGCTGTGATAGGGTCAAATTTGTGGTCGTGACATTTGGCGCAAGAAACCGTTAGGCCCTGAAACGTCTTGCTGGTTACGTCGATCATGTTGTCGATGTAAACGGCTTCCTCTTGTTTTATGTCTACTGGGCTATGCTTGCCTTCGCCCATTGCAAAAAAGGAAGTGCCCAATTGCGATTCTAAAATACCGGTTTCAGCATCGATACGTTGCTCCAGCAGGTCGCCTGCTAAATGTTCCTTTAAAAGTTGGTCATAGGGAATGTCTTTGTTGAAAGCCCGAATCAGATAATCACGATATTTATAGGCACCGGTTATGGGAAAATCGAACTCATGACCTTTAGTCTCGGCGTAACGCACAAGATCCATCCAATGCCGTGCCCATCGCTCGCCATAAGCGCTCGAATTGAGATAACGATCGACCATTTTTTCATAGGCCTCCTGCGAATTGTCGGCAATAAAATCTTGAATATCATTAGGTGATGGAGGAAGGCCTGTAAGTAGGTAAGATACCCTGCGAATAAGGGAGTTTTTGTCCGTAACAGGCATTTTTGGTAAGCCTTTTTGTTCCAACTCTTGGTCGATAAGTACATCGATTGTGTTGGTATCGTTTTGGGCATTAGTAGATTTGGGTTTTATAAATGCCCAATGGGTCTTCCATTCTGCACCTTGATCGATCCATTTCTCCAATAGGGCTTTTTCACGTTCGGAAAGTTTATAGTTTGAATCAGGGGGAGGCATCACCATATCTTCATCTTCATGATTGATGCGATAGACCAATTTACTTTTTGAAGGTTTGCCGGGCACAATGGCGTGGCCACCTTCTTTTAATGCAGCGACTGCACCTTCGTAAATATCTAATCTCAGATCGGCCTTTCTACCACTGACGTCAGGGCCATGGCATAAATAGCAGTTCTGCACTAAAATTGGGCGCACGTGAAAATTAAAGTCGACCGTTTCGGGTAAAGCTTCAGCAAACCGCTTGGTGTCGTTGCACGAAAAAAACGCAACGCCCAACAAAACTACTAAAGTCAAAATTTTTCCTTTTCCGAAAAGGGCCATGCAGTTTATTCTTAGAAGTACTCTCAAATATAGCTATTATAATCATCATATTCTACCCTTTCAATTGCCCGTATCTGCACTTTTTTTACCCTATCAATGTATTTGGAATACTGAGAGATGATAGTTACTTTTAGACTATGAACACAATTAGAATAGGTATTATCGGCATGGGTCGAATAGGGCGGATTCACCTTGAGAATCTAAGCGCTAAAATCGACGATGTAGAAGTGATGGCCGTTGTAAATCCGTCACAAAAGGGTCGAGACTTTGCCGCTAAGTTTGGGGTGAAACAATTATCCGATGATGTCGCTGTTATTTTTGATAATCCGGAAATCGATGTAGTTCTTATTTGCTCGCCCAGTGCCACACATGCTGATTATGCCATTCGGGCCGCTGAAGCGGGGAAGGCCATTTTTTGTGAAAAACCTATTGATATGTCGTTGGACAGGGCCAAGGAAGTTGTTCGAAAAACAAAGGAACATAAGGTGTCGATGATGGTGGCTTTCAATAGAAGGTTCGATCCCGATTTCGCCAAAGTGCGAATGGCGGTTGCCGGCGGCCATATTGGGAAACCCTTAAGTCTTCATATCATTAGCCGCGATCCGGGACCTCCACCGGTAGCCTACCTGAAGGAATCGGGCGGACTCTTTCGCGATATGACCATTCATGATTTTGATATGGCACGATTCATTATGCGTAGTAAAGTCGTAGAGGTTTTCGCTACGGGAGATTGCCTTATCGATCCGGCTATCGGTGAAGTGGGCGATATCGATACGGCGATGGTGTTGCTCCGTTTTGAAAATGGTGCCAAAGCGGTGATCGAGGGCAGTAGGAAAACCGTTTATGGTTATGATCAACGGTTGGAAATTTTCGGGACCCAAGGAATGTTGCAGATTCAAAACCCGTACAAAACCAACGTATATAGTGTAGATGAAAAAGGAACTTCTTCGGACGTGAACCTTAACTTTTTCATGGACCGCTACGAGATTTCCTATTTGAAGGAAATGGAAGATTTTATAACGGCCATCCGTGAGTCAAAACGGATGCCTGTCGATGGCGAAGACGGCATCGCGGCTATGGTTATTGCGGAAGCTGCGTATACTTCTTTGAGAGAAAATCGGCCGATTCGAATTGAGTAGGATGTTGGATGGGTTTATGGGTAAATTTGTTTGGGAGTTTATTTCTTGTACCGCTAACTACTGCCAACTCACCTTTTCGACCAAATCTCGTACATTGGCTCGCCCTTGCTGTTCTTTCCAGTGTGGTGCCAGTCCTTTCCTTTGATTTCATAATCGAATGTCAAAGTAGCCCCTACACGGGAATCGTCTTTAGAAAAGAAATCGATTTTTTCATTATAGCTACCATCCTCTGAAGAAAAAGAACCACCTCCCGTGCCATGAAACCGAAAGGTTTCGGTATTATAGGCAATCCACTGAAAACGATTGTCGAACAGAAATTTCAAGGTCTTTCTAGGGTTCTCTTCGCCCCGCCGTTCTTGCCCCATGTCGGGCCCTCTGGTAGCAAAGAGCCATGCGCCGTCTAGGTCTTGCCCCAAAGATTTCGCCTGCAAAAAGACCAATTCAGGTTCGGTCTTGAAAATCAGTTTATCCCTTTCCCTTAAAATTGGGATCGACAATTCAGTAACACCATCATTTTCATGGTTTGAGTTGAATTCCAACCTTACATTCAGTGTATTGTTTTTCATGGTGAAAAAGCCACCAACAGTTTTTGCAAATTTTGCCGGTGCTTCCGAATATACCGAATGAATGAAATAATCGTTCTCGATTTTCAGTTCGTGCCGCAGATTGTCAACATTTGAAATATAAACTCCATCATCAATTTGAGCGGATGTAGTGCCAACAATTCCCAAAAAAAACAATAAGATAAAATATACGAAAGTGTTCTGTAACCTCATATTTTAGGTTTTGCCTATAAATATATAATTAATAATCTAAAAATGAATGGGTTATGGTAAAATTTGATTTTGAAAATGGTTCCAAAAACCTGTTGATTTTTCTTTTGCCATAATTTGTATTTGCGGCCTTGTTTTTTGTTTTCATATAATCTATCGTACTAGAGATATTTCTGTAACTATCTGCGAAAAGTAGGTTCGTGAAAATAACAGTAAAAATGAAACGCTACGAGCAAGGATATCACTAATGCCATGATTATGGCAATCGAAGGGAAGTTGCGGTTTAGTATTTATGGGGAATTGTTATCTTTATAAGATAGACTTGCCTAATGATTATGTTGCCAACAAGCAAAAAAACCCACAATTAAAAAATAAACTTTTTAATTTTAAATCTATACTCATGACAACTCCATTAAAAGAAAACGACGCGCATTCATCTAGAAGAAATTGGTTAAAGAATGCCGCGGTATTAGGAGCCGCGTCCATGGTCGCTCCCTCCCTGATGGCCAATACCCAAAATGAACCAAACAAAAAAATGTCGTCCTTCCAGCCCATTCGACTCATCGTATCAACCTACTCATATTGGCATTTTGACCCGGTCGTATACCCCATCGAAAAGGTTATTGAAAATGCCGCACGTATCGGTTTCGATGGTGTAGAAATTCTACATCGCCAAATGGAGAATGAAACGATACCGTATATGAACAAACTTAAAAGAATGGCATTTGACAGGGGATTATCACTACCATTTTTATCGATCCATCAAAACTTTGTAGAACCGGATGCATCAAAAAGAAAGGAGCATGTGCAACACACATTGAAATGTATCAAACTTGCAACGCAGATGGGTATTCCCGCCATACGGATGAACACAGGAAGCTGGGCTGGAGAAAGGGCCCCGGATTATTATGAAACGGGAATTCAGAAACCCGTTTCGGGATATACCGATAAAGAGGCAATTCAATGGGTTATAGATAGTATGGAAGAATGTTTGATGGAAGCCGAAAAAGCAGGGGTGACCCTTTGTCTCGAAAACCATTGGGGACTCTCCTCCAATATCGATTATCTTGAAGAAATTTATAATGCATTGGCATCGTCACCGGCAATGGGCTTAAATCTTGATACTGGAAATTTTGTCGGTGACCCATATCCACAATTAGAAAGATTGATGCCAATTGCAGATATCATTCAGGCAAAAACGTACTATGGTGGTGGTGAGGTATATGATCTAAATCTTGATTATGACCGTATTGCCAAAATAATGCGCAATGCAAATTTTACTGGCTATGTATCTTTGGAAATGGAAGGAAAAGAAGATTCCGAGACCGCCGTACCAAAGAGTTATGATTTATTACGAAAGGCTTTTAGCATTTAGAAGTCAAAATTGTCTTTTTTGCCATGCGTTCAATTGAACTTGGGAGGAAGGCGTCCATTAGAACAATAACTTCTGAAGAAGGGAAATTGACCCAAAAGGCAGCTAAGGTTTTGAATTTGGCCGTTGCCGGGGTAGATATCATCCGTTCCAATAAAGCCCTGCCTTTTATTAGAGGTCAATTCTTCTCCAAAACTAGAAGGAACTGGAAACCCTACGGGCAAGGATATCGTGAATACCATGATTATGGCTATCGAGAAGAAGTTGCGGTTTAGTATTTGATAAAAATATTACTTCAAATTTAGCAACATCTCTTTCGTAGTCCTCTCCAAATCAAAGTCCGCCTTCCAGCTCCAATCTTTTCGTGCTCGGGAGTCATCAATACTACTGGGCCACGAATCGGCAATCGCCTGTCTGAAATCAGGTTCATAGGTAATTTCAAAATCCGGAATGTGTTTTTGAATGCTTTGCGCGATTTGCGAAGCTGTAAAGCTCATGGCCGCCAAATTATAGGACGAACGGATTTTAACGTTCTCACTATCGGTATCCATTAGTTGTAAAGTTGCTCGAATGGCATCGTCCATAAACATCATGGGTAGTTCGATATCCCGCTTTAAAAAACAGGTATATTTCTTATCCGATAGTGCTTTATGATATATTTCGACAGCGTAATCGGTAGTACCGCCACCTGGCATGGTTTTCCAACTTATCAGGCCTGGATAGCGAATGCTTCGCACGTCTACCCCGAATTTTTGAAAATAGTATTTGCACCAAAGCTCTCCCGATTCCTTGCTAATGCCGTAGACCGTACTGGGTTCGGTAATGGTATTTTGGGGCGTATTTTTTTTTGGGGTATTCGGGCCGAAAACAGCTATGCTAGATGGCCAAAATATTTTTTCTATTTTTTTTTCCTTAGCCAAGTTCAATACGTTGAAAAGCGAATTCATGTTGAGGTTCCAAGCCCGTTCTGGAAACTTCTCGGCAGTTGCACTTAACATCGCCGCCATGAGGTACACTTCACTGATATCATAGTAGGCCACGACTTCTTCTAAGGCATCGTAATCGGTAGCATCAAGAATTTCAAAAGGACCGGAGTCCATCAGGTTTTCATTGCCTTCACGAATGTCACTGGCAATCACGTTTTCATTTCCATATTTATCCCGTAGTGCATAAGTCAGTTCGGTACCTATTTGGCCGCACGCGCCAAGAATCAGAATGGATTTTTGCATTAAAAGGAAGTTAAAATGAATAATGGCGTAAAGATAACTGTTTCCAAAATTTGTACATTCGCCCTATGGCAAGATTGTTAATTTTTGGTGTTATTTTTCTTGTATCCATATCCTGCAAAGAAAAAAAAGGTGAGGTGGTCGTGAACGGTACTTCAGGCTATGTGATTACCACCGAAAAGTGGCCTGAAAAGTTGGCTATCAAAGCGAATGCGCAAACTATTTTAAACAATTGGCCCGAATACAATGACTTTGAAAACAGCTTTGATGCACTCTACACGGTCGAGAACCGAGAAGACTTGAGTTTGATAATCGAAAATCTAATCGAAATGCAAAAGGCTTTGGCAGAATCTTCATATCCCGAAAAATTCGATAATCCTCAAGTAAAGAGCCGTCAAAAAGTATTTAAGACCTATATGCTAAAGGTGAAGGGCGATTTGATCTATAGGATAGATCCCCAAGAGTCTGTGCTACAGATGCTAGAAGCTTACAATGCCTTACGCAACCAGTTCAACGTTATCGTGAACAATACGTTGGATACCAAATTGATATTGGAGGAATAGAAAAATTTTGCCTCACCGTGTTCTTTCAATACATGTACATTGCCCAGGTTTGGTTTGACCAATTTTATAACTATGTCAAAATCACTTCTTTTCATTCCCGATATCTCAGGATTTACCAAATTCGTGCAAACTACAGAGGTAGAGCATAGTCAGCATGTAATTGCGGAATTGTTGGAAGTATTAATTGCCGCGAACACACAAGATTTGCAGCTTGCAGAAATCGAAGGAGATGCGCTTTTCTTTTACAAAGAGGGAGAGATACCCTCTCAAGAGAAGTTGCTGGCGCAAATTGAAACCATGTTTACAGCATTTTACAGCCATCTGAAGTTGTTGGAAAAGAATAGAATCTGTCCTTGTCATGCATGTGCCACGGCCCCGGAGCTCCAATTGAAAATTGTTGCCCATTGTGGTGAATTACAATTTATTGAAGTTCAAGGTAACCGAAAACCTTTTGGAAAACAGGTCATCGAAGCCCATCGCTTACTCAAAAATTCAATCGATAGTGAAAATTATGCTTTGGTAAGTAAGCCGTTGGCGAGTGCTATCGAGTTGCCTATCTATTATTACAGTAAAATCTTTAGGTTCAAGGAAGGTAACGATTTGTACGATGGTAAAGAGATAGCTTATATTTTTTCGTTGATCGATCAGTCTAAACTCAACATCAATACATTTTCAAAGGGCAACTTCGTTACCTTTAAAGGCGACCCGCAATTGATTGTTGAGAAAGAAATTCCGATTTCGGCGGTTATGTTGTTAGAATACGTATCCAACTATTCCTTTCGACATCATTGGGTAAAAGGAGTGGATAAATTTGAGTATAATGAGAACGAGGTCACCCGATTGGGTACCGAGCACCTATGTGTGATAAATGGGAAACATTTGAACTTCGTAACGGTAACAAAAGATGTCGGGCCAAACCAATACGTATACGGAGAGATGACCACCAGCCCCCCTCCGGTGGATAAATTGTATCAATTCTATGTGATTACGCCCATATCCGAAACGGAGTGCAAGCTGAAAGTTGAGAGCTATTGGGAAGCCAAATCCCTATTAAAAAAATTGCTCATGGCACTTTTTGTTAAAAGAATATTTAAAAATAATACAGAAAAAGCAGTAAACGGTCTCGCCCGATTCATTTCGGTAAAGTCTGTTGCAAAATCCTAAAGCTTACGAGTTCGTATCTAAAAAAGTGCCCAAACTGCCCAGGGCATCACCCCAAAACTGTTCGTAAAACTTGAGCCATTGGTTGACTTCTTGCAACGGTTTGGCATCTGCATAACAGAAACGCTCGCGTCCCTCACTTTTGATTTGGACCAAGCCTGCATCTTCCAACGTTTTTATATGTTTCGTCACCCCTTGTCGACTGATATCGAAATGGGCCGAAATTTGAGTAATGGGTAATGCCGTAGCCGCTACGACCAAGGCGTGAAAAATTTCACGCCTCGTGGGGTCGGCAATGGCTTTTAGAATTCTGGTTATTTTATCCTGCATGTACTTCCTGGGTTAGGTATTTGGTAAGTAGGTTGATACAATTCTCCCATCCGGCGCCAAAATGACCAAACATTTTTATAGCGGTATCGCCAGGATAATTTGATATGCCCGAATGTTCCAAAAATAATTTGGTTTTACCTTTGGCATCTTCTAGCGTCCATTTTACAGTAGTTTCGGTATCGGTATCTTGAACGATCCACGTATAAATGAGCGTATAGGGGTTAGCTTCCTTTACTTCACCTGTAATCTGTGTGCAACCTTGTTCTTCACTTGCTGTAAAAGTATACTTATAACCGGGTACTGCCTTAAAATCGGCCTTGATAAACCAGGCGGAGATTTCTTCCGCTTTTGAGATGGCATTCCATACCTTGTCAATGGTATGGTCGAATAGGTGTTCTTTTGAAATTACGTCTTTCATCACTAAAATATTTAAAGATTAATATGCAACTATATGGTTGCAAATATAATCAATATATTTTATTACGCAACTTTTTGGTTGCATTTTTTATTATTTGAGTTTTGTTCAAAATATAGTATCGTTAAAACAGGGAAAGCCGGTATACTATACCGGCTTTCCCTGTTTTCTGATAGGGCTAACAATGTTTTACGCTTAATTGCTCTATTCCTTTTTTTCAGGCGTCGGTACCGTATCCGCTGCGGGAACAGCATCTGGTTGGTCCTTTCTTGACACTAGTGCCTGCTTGCTCAGACTGGCGAGGTTGAAATTCGGGTCTATTGCCAAAGCCTCATCGATCAAGGCAACGGCAGCATCGATATTTGCCTTCTCGTTGTTGTATTTGGTAAGGGCCTTCAGATGCAGAAAAGCCGCTTTTAATGGTACTTCATAGGGCTGTTGCCTTTCGTAAAAGGCGAATTTCATATCATCTTTTGCATTTGCGATGCCGTATTCAATATTTGCGGCCGCGCCTGTATTATCGCCGGTCTGTATTTTAAGGTCGGCAAGCTCATAGGCCAAATAGGCATTCTGATTTCTTTTGAAAAGCTCTTCGAATTGTTCAAGCGCCCGCTTAGGCTGGTTTAGCGCTTTTAACGAAATTGCCTTTACTTGTACGGCCATATCGGAATCGGCTTCGTCTTTTTCGATACCAATAGTATTTAGGGCCTGCAAATGTTGGTTGTTGTTGGCATAGACATAAGCCAAGGTGTCTTTACGTTCGTTTGAAGGGGCTAGCACGTTTAGGTGGGTAAGTGCATTGACCACTCCGGTGACATCGCCTTGAAGTCGCATTTGTTGATAAAATTCTTCGTAATGTTTTTGCAGTTCGATCTTGGTCTGGCCGGTCATTGAAAAGCCAATACCTAAAAGCAGAATAACTAGTACTTTTTTCATTTGTTGTTCTTTGATGATTTTCTGATTTTTATTTCGGTGCGCTAAACTATTAAAATTATTGCTATTTACGTGTTATAAAAACCATAATGCTTTGTAGGTCAATAATTCCAAAAAAAAAGGATACCCTAAGGCATCCTTTAACTATTATTGGTTAGGTTTGGTAAATCTTAGGTGACGAAAGTCACCTCATTGTTTTGGTACGACCGTAGTAGTGAAGCATAAAATGCGACACTCTTAGAATCGTAGTCGATGCACGACTTCATAAAATCGCGCAAATTTCTGAACCAAAGGTTGGCGTGTAAGGTAGGTACGCAAAGATTGACCTTTTTGGGGTCATAATCATTATCGTCCATTACGATATCCATTTCTACTCTTCGTCTATGATAATCTATAGACACGTCAGCCGCATTGTAATGATTTTTTAATATCGCTACATGCAGATTTTCTAATTTTTGGGGAACTTTTCGCTTGGTACAGTTAAAGGCTAGTAAATTTTCGATTTCCATCAAAATCCGCCCTCGTAAACCTGAGTTTTCCATGGCAAATAGTTTTAAAATTATACCCCAAAGTTATGTTTTAATCGATGAAACGCACGCTGCATTAACAATAATTGACAGACTTTGTTGTGAAAAGACCGATTCGTGTGGTGAACAGCAACTACAACGTTGTAGTAAACCTGAAATCTTTAACGTTTGTAAGATTGTAAGAATGCACAATCTTACCGATTTTCGAGATACTAGTATCATAATCAGGAATTTGTAATCCTTTTCTTAGGGCTTCTGAAGTATAATATTTTTGCTTCGTCGGATGGTACGGATAGACGCCGTTGAAGGTTTCGCACCACCAATTTTTTTTCAATATTTTGATGATTATTCTGATGCAGTCGTTCAAATGGATAAGATTGATCGGGGCATTTCCGTTAGAGAGTTTTTTTCTTCTCGAAAGCATGGTTACCGGATGTCTATTCGGACCGATCAATCCCCCAAATCGGATGATGGTGGTCTGTAGTTCCGGATCACCCTTAAAAATACGCTCAGAGGTTAAAAGTTGTTTCCCCGATTCTGTATTAGGCTGAGGCATGGTTTCTTCGGTAACATCACCCTTAACGTCTCCATAAACCGAAGAACTGCTCACAAAAATGACCTTCCGAACTAAAGATGCTTTTATGGCATCGTGCAGCAATTTCATCTTTTTGACGTAGTTTTCGCTATTGCCGGCCCTTAATCGCGGTGGAACGTTAATGATCAGCAAAGCTACATTCGTTAAAAATTCGCTGATGTTGCCCTCGATTTTGTCTTCGGAAAGTGAAATTAAAAAAGGCAGTACGCCGCACTGTTTTAAGTCTGCGATCTTTTTCTCCGATGTCGTACTGCCGTGAACACGGTGTCCATCCGCAAGAAAAGACTGTGCTAGAGGTAGCCCTAACCACCCGCATCCTAAAATGGCTATCTTTTTACTCAAAGCGAACGGTTTTTGTGGTTAAAATGGCATCATTGAGCACAAAGGGCATGGGAATACTATTTTCGGGTCGCTCGGGAATCGAGAATTGCTCGTGGGTCAATAGGTCGTTAGAGGCCTCATAAACTAAAAGTTCCAATACGGCGCCTCTCGGAACGGTAAGACTCAGCTCAGTATATGTGTTATCGCTGATGAAATGCGTGAGTAAGCGGCTCTTTTCTCTGTTCTGTAAATAATGATTCGATAAAGGTATGCCATTAACACTGCCAGTTAAAATCGGAACGTCGTTCGTAAATATGTCAAGACGGTTTACCCTGCGCTGTGGGATAACGCAGATTTCAAGTAAGCGCTCATTGCCGATAACGGTATCGCGTGTGGCTTCGATTCTGGGCCCCTCGATTTGCCTTAAAGATGCCTCGGTGACATAACTGAATCCTGAGCTATACTTACTTCTGATTACATGTTTGCTAAGTTTTACGGGGGCTTTTTTATCCCTTCCTAAAAATTGTTCGTTCCAATCGATCAGCACCTGATCATAAGTGGCCCATAGGGCGGTATCTGTATCTTTATCAAGTACGTACAAAAGACTGGTGGGTTTCGCGTTGTTCCTATCAAAGCCAGAATCGAAATGTGCCCATAACATACATCCAAAGAACAAAATGAAACCTAGATATGCCCAACGTTTTTTGTTCCTATAAAATCCGAAAACGGGAAGCAATAGTAAGAAAGTTAACGATATCAGCAGCGTAGTGCTTACTATCATTTTCAAGCCTAATCCAACAGTAAACCCTTTTATAAAAGGAGCGTACAGCCAAATTGCCGGAAGGCCCAAAAACACTAAAAGCAAGGGGCTAGGTTCTTTCTGCCCAATGGCAACGAACCAAGCGGCCAACAAAGCGAATATGGGAACTATGAAGAAGCTGGCACCTGGCAGATACCCGGCCACTGCACCACTAATGACCAACCATAAGATTAACGGAGCTACCAAAAGACTGGGCATTCCGATTTTTTTGAATTTATGGTATACTCCGAAACAAATTGCAATCGAAAAAAGAACAAATGCAGCGATATAGGTATAGCCATTATATGTGAAACCATGTAGCATATCGTTGTACTGCGGATAGACCCATTTTAGAAATGACCAACTGTAGAACCCGATCAAGCCATTAATGGCCAATATGATGACTAAGGGAAGAAAACCGGCCAAAACTTCCTTGATTTTCAATACTTTTCTGCGGAAACCGTGTATAATTAAAAGTATGAATAGTAACACGGCGAGCCCAAACATCGGCCAGATCCAATCAAAAGGATAGGAAACCATTCCAAAAAAAGGAATGTTGAAATACACGTAATCGTTCAAACTTTTTAGGTTGTTCAAATCGACATCGCTAAAATGGCGGATTAGAGGCAAAAGATAACTGCCTTGATGCGCCAAGGTGTTCTTGTCTAGCCGCTCATAAGAATCATGTGCCGTGTGGTAATCGAAATGGTCATCGATAAAGGCAAAATTAAAGCCCTCGATATCCCTGTCTTCTCGAAAAACAGTCAAATCGGTATCGTTGGGCAGCATCTTATAGATGCTGTAGTACAATGAATTTGCCATGGGATATTTCGGGTTCGCCTCAATAAATTCACGGACAAGGTTTTGGTTGCCCCGATTGGTCTCGATAAATGTGTAACTGGGGCCGCCACTGCCCCGGGACTCAAAATTTAGTACTAGTCCGACATCTTTCGCCCAAGGATGCTTGTTTACGAAAAGATCGGCACCGTTCAGTCCCAATTCTTCTGAATCGGAAATTAAAATGATAATATCGTTCTTATGCTTTTTGTTTTCGGATAAAAATGCTCGAACACCTTCTAAAATTGTCGCAACACCACTACCTGCGTCACTGGCCCCTAATGAAGAATGTGGGCTACTATCGTAATGTGAAAGGAGTAGCAGGGCCTTTCCGTTTTCCGAACCTTTTATTCGAACAAGAATGTTCTGTGCTTTGCTCAGGTTTGCCCAATCACCTAAAGTATAGCCTTCTTGCAAGATAGTCTCCAGGCCCATATTTTCGAGTTCGGAAGTGATGTATTCACGAACCTCTTCATGCGCCGGAAAACCTACGGCGTGTGGTTTTTGGGAGATTTTTTTTACGTGTTTCAAAGCCCTATCCGTAGAAAACGAAGTTTCTGATAGGGCACTATCGCTCTCATAGATGGGCATTGAACTGCGAAAGCCCCAGTACACTGCCAGTGCCATCAGTATAAATGTAATCAGGGAAGGGAATCTTTTCATTTCGAAAATTAGTCTTGTTAAAAGTATAAAATTCTGATGGCATGTGCCCTGTTCTGAATCACGGTTATTTCAGGGAATCATTATCCGATTTGTGTTAAAAATTGCGAAATTGATAGTTAGTACGTTTAATAATTAAAAAATGCATTAAAAATTTCACTATCTTTAGTAATTAACCCTGTTTGTCAAATTGACAAACAAAAACACCAAATCGATATGGGAATTAAGAGCTTTATGGGCCCAAGGGCGAAATCAACAACTAAAAAGCAATATGACGCGCCCATACTGGTATCAGATTATATGACTAAGAGGCTTGTCACCTTTTCTCCTGAACAATCTATTTTGGAGGTTATGGAAGCCTTTGCTAAAAATAAGATTTCGGGTGGTCCCGTGATGGACGATAACGGATTTTTGGTAGGTATCATCTCCGAGGCCGATTGTATGAAGCAAATTTCTGAAAGTCGATACTTCAATCAACCAATTTTGGACAAGAGTGTGGAAAAATTCATGACCAAAGAGGTGGAGACCATTCCCCATGATATTTCGATTTTTGATGCGGCAGGTATTTTCGACAAGCATAACAGAAGAAGACTTCCTGTAATGAATGACGGTATTTTGGTCGGGCAGATCAGCAGAAAAGATATCGTGATAGCGGCTTTGAAATTGAGTGGGCAGAACTGGTAGCCCCTAGCCCCGAAGAGGGAACGAAAAAGTCTCCATCCCAGCCTCCCCCAGAAGGGAAGGAATCAGATTTCATATCTCCAAAGAATTTTTGATGAAAAATTGATGCTTTCCGAACGGAAAGCATTTTTTATGCGCATGAGTAAGAATTCCCCCTTTGGGGGTTAGGGGGCTAGCTATCTCGCTTCACAATCATATAGTATTCGTTCTCCAGGGGTAGGTAACCCAAGTCATATACAAAGTAATAAACCGTTCCTTTTTTTGTGGTATAGAGATTGGTGATAAAATCGAAGTCGAAGCCTTTGTCCAATAATCGGATGCGCGAGGTTCTCGTTTTACCCTCCTTTAATGGAAAGCTATCTAAAATCCGATAATTCTTACGGAGCCTATTATTGATGTTTCGGATGAGGTTTTTACTGTCTTTGTTGACTTTGTTATGATAGGCATTACGGCAGTAGTCAGAGCAAAACTTTTTGTCTACCCGACCCATGATCTCGTTACTGCACTCTTCACACTTTTTTTTATCCTCCAATTTACTGCCTTTTATAATTGAATATCACCTCTTCAGTAGTTCCATCGTCATGGCCTATGAGCCCGTAGATGTTGATTTCGTCAACACTTATTTTCTCAAAGGTAAAACCGTCGAAATACACCCGGTCTCCATCGATCTTTATGAGTTTAAAACGTTGTGCTTCGTCTTTTTCTTCCCATCCCTTTAAATCACCATGAAAATGTTTAAGTTCAAAAACCAGGGTCTCATCCAGCTGTCGTATGTGCCCGAGTTCATAGAAACTGACTTTGCCCTCGTTCACCAGTTTGAAAGAGAACATCATGGAACCGCCCAAGGGTGGACTCCAGATTTCTTCGGTAATGCCACCGAAAGCCTCGCCTTTCCAATGGCCTTCCATCCAAGCGATTTCATGCAGTTCGGCTTTAGGAGAAGTTCCATTTTCCAGAAAGTAAAGGGTGTTTTGCCCTTGCGCACTTACGCAGATAAAGAGTAATAGTACTAAAATTCGTTGCATCGGTAAAGGTTATTTGCAGGTAACAAGATACAAATTATCCGTTTGTAAACGGATTTGATATTAAGACCCAGCCGGTCAATCCGCTTTTTTGAAATTTTTTGTAAACACGAAAACCCCTTTTCGTCGAAGTTACCCGATTCGCGAAACTCAAGGTTCTCAAGAATCTTCAACAACGATATCGTAGTTTTTGAGTAGCCCTAAAACTCCCTCTTTTGAAAACTTGGCCTTTTTAAGTCTGTTCTTTTCAGGGTCGATGGTAAAATGGGTCGCTGTTCTGAAGTCAGAGCTTTCCAAATTAGTCCGTTCAAAAATAGCTCCTTCCAAATCACAATTATTAAAAGAGCTCCCGATTAATTGGGCTTCCGTAAAATCTACTTGAATCAATTTACAGGCTTCAAATTTTTGATTTTTTATGCTTAGGTGATAAAAAGAGGATAGATGCAATGCACAATCGTTAAAGTTAAAATCCATCAGAAAATCATTACATTCCTCAAACTTGAGCCCCATCATTTTGCAATGAGAAAATGAGACCTCGTTAAATATGGTGTGCTTTAAATTAGCGTTGCTCAGGTTGCAATCGATGAATTCGCACTCCATAAAATTTTGGTTGTCGAGGTAACTTTCGGAAAAATTGCATACTTCAAAAACACAGTTTTCATATTCGCCTTGGGGCAGTCTGTTTTTGGTGTAATCTACTCCTTTATATCTTCGATCGGCAATAAAGGGTTTGTCAATCATTGTTTTCATTTATGCTGTTCTGCAAACTCTTTGAATTGTCTCAACCATTTTTCTGCGGGTTTACTGTAAATGCTGGGTAATAGAATGGCGATCAATTTGGGCATAACCCAATCGATGCGCGTATACTCGTATTCAAATTCGTATCTCGTAAGCTTTGCACCGAGTGCGATAAAAGAACATTTCATCGTATTGTCCATATGAATATGGTGATAACCGGCCTCAAACGAATCGGGAAGCTCATTTTTGGTTATCGTTTCTAGCAATTCCATTTCGTGCTTGCCATGTTTGTAATACATTTTGGAAACTGCTCCGACTTGACCTTGGGCTCCGCTGACAAGTTCTTTTCTGATGAAACCGTCTTGATATTCCTTTAGATTTTTTGGGTCTGCAAAAAGCTCCGCAACTTTATGCAATGATTGGTTTATAACAATGCTGCCCCTGTGTTTCATACATATGCGCTTTGATTAAAAAGGCACAAAACTATCTATTGCTTGCTTTTTACTCAGTCGGTCGGCCAACTATTTTAAAATCGATTTACCGATACCTTGTCAGCATATCAGTTACTTGTAGGGTATTGTTTCCAAAACATGGTCGATGGCATTCGACCTGGCCTTGAATTTTTGGTCGGCATCAACAATGACCCAAGGGGCATGGGGCGTATTCGTTTTCTCGAACATTTTCTCTTTGTAGGCACTGTAATCAGCCCATAGTTCTTGTGCTCTTTCATCTACGGAGGTCATCTTCCAGCGTTTGAGCGGGTCTTTCTTTATCTCCGTAAAACGCTTTTCTTGCTCTTTTTTGGTAATCGAGAAATAGAATTTTATAAGATGAATGTCGGACTGAATCAACATTTTTTCAAACTCGTTGACCTGAGACATAAAAATATGGTATTCGTCTTCGGTGCAGAAATTGTTCACGGGCTCTACAACGGCACGGTTGTACCAACTGCGGTCAAAAAAGACAATCTCACCAGGTTTGGGAAATTGGTTGATATAGCGCTGAAAGAACCATTGTTTTCTTTCGTCTTCGGTCGGAATGTTCAGGGCCACAATCCTGAATTGTCTTGGATTGATATACTCCGTTATTCGTCGTATCGCACCACCTTTGCCCGCAGCATCCCGGCCCTCAAAAAGAATAATTACTTTTTTATCATTGTTGATGACCCATTTTTGCAGCTTTATCAACTCTTCTTGTTTCTTTTTGAGTTCAACAATATATGTTGTCTCTTCCAAGGCCTTGGGGAGATCAACTTTCTTGCTTCTTAAAAGTGAGTACAGGCCCAACTTTGTATTCAGCAATGCAACTTCTTCTTCGGTCAGTTTTATTTTGCCCATAGTAATTTCGAATTATATATCGATTTGAACGACACTTCTGTGGTATCTCATTATGACATTGGGATCGGGCAAAAGGGGAATATTCGATTTTCCTTTTCCTTTGTAGTCGAATTGTGAAAGCACATACCGCATGCTTTCAAGTCTTGCCTCTTTTTTATCGTTCGTTTTAACGATTATCCAAGGACTAAAATTGGTGTGTGTCTTACTGAACATCTGTTCTTTGTAGTGCGTGTATTTATCCCAAAGATCTTGTCCTTTCATATCGACAGGACTGAATTTCCATCGTTTCAAAGGATTATTGAGGCGTGCATCGAATCGTTGCTTCTGCTCTTCCTTTGAAATGGAAAACCAAAACTTTATAATTATTAGATTATCTTCATAAAGTAGATGTTCATACTCCGGAACTTGGACAATAAATTTTTCGTATTCTTCCTTTGAACAGAAATCCATGACCGGTTCAACTACGGCACGATTGTACCAACTTCGATCAAAAAAGACAATTTCACCAGGGTTGGGCAATACTTTAATGTATCGTCGAAAGTACCATTGCCCCTTTTCGACCTCGGTCGGTTTGGTAAGGGCGACCACTCTTGAAGAACGGGGGTTGAGATGTTCTTTAAATCGTTTGATAGAACCGCCCTTTCCTGCGGCATCCCTACCTTCAAAAATCACGGCCACCCTCAGTTTATGTTGTACAATCCATTTTTGAAGGTCTACAAATTCCGATTGTAGTTTCGCCAATTCTGCCTCATACCTGATTTTGCTCAGGACCTTGTTAATGGAAATATCGTGCTTATCTGCTATAGCGATAAGGTCATTTCTTTTTTTGGCTTGCAATAGGTGTTCCGATGTAAAGTGCATAGGTTTCATGTCGAGTATTGGTCAGCTTTTCTTTTACTAAAATCGAATATTGTATACATGCATTTTAGTATTGAGAAGCAAGCTACAAAAGTAATTCGTCAAAAACAGACAATCTTGAAAAATATTTTAATAACCTGATAATCAAAAATAAAAACGTTTACAAACGCTTACAAACGAAAGTAATTATTTATTAACCGAATACGATTTGGAATGCGTTCTATGTTTGCAGTGTCGAATCAAGGAGGTTCGATAGTATCAATTGTTTAACCATAAAATTATTTAAAATGAACGCCTTAAAAAACAAAGTACAGTTAATCGGAAACTTGGGCCAAGACCCAGAAATCGTAAACTTGGAAAACGGTAGCAAGCTTGCCAAATTTTCCATTGCTACCAGTGAGAGCTACAAAAACGCCCAGGGCGAAAAAGTAGAAGACACCCAATGGCACAATATCGTCGCCTGGGGCAAGACCGCAGAAATCGTTGAGAACTATCTCGTAAAGGGAAAGCAGGTTGCCGTCGAGGGCAAGCTTATGCATCGCTCTTACGAGACCAAGGAGGGTGATAAGAGATTCATCACCGAAATCAGATGTAATGAGCTTTTGATGTTGGGGAAGTAAATTTCTCCCTTCCTATATTTCGGAGGTACTCAAAGAGGGAATCTCAAAAGAAACTTTCAAAAAATGAACCGTCTGTCCGTATAAACAGATGGACGGTTCATTATATCTAAACGGATTCAAATTGTAGGTGTCGTAAACCAAAGACTTTTTTGGACGAGATACTTTTTTTTGCAGTCGTTATGTCTGAAAAACGAAATCAATATTTCCTAAGAAATCATATCAAGTAAGATATATTGGATACGTGGACAAAAGATTATGCTAGATAGAGATCTGGTAGAACTTTATGGTGTTAGTACCAAAGCCCTAAAATAGGCCGTAAGAAGAAACATTAAACGCTTCCCATAAGATTTTATGTTTGAAATGACAAAAATAGAACTACAAGATTGGAGGTCACATTTCGTGACCTCCAATAATGATAAGTTAGGTTTGCGTTATGCGCCTTTCTGGTTTACAGAACAAGGTGTAACTATGTTGGCCTGTATCCTTAAAAGTAACCGTGTCATTACTGTAAATATCCAAATTATGAGAGTGTTCTCAGAACTTAGAGAACGACTGACCGACACCTTGGCCCTAAAACTTGAAATCGAGGAAATCAAAAAGATACTTTCTAATCATGATAAAAACATGGCGTTAGTATTCGATTATCTAGACGGGCTGCTTCGAAAGAATGCAAATACCGAACCGAGAAAAAGAATAGGTTACAAATCGGACTAACATTACTAGCGATTGTTTTGCGACAATCTTTATTTTTACCATAATGATATCCACTAAACAAGAACTCCTTCCGCTTTTAAAAACGCACTTTGGTTATGATTCGTTTCGACCGAACCAGTTGGAGGTCATTAACGACGTACTTTCAAAAAAAGATGTACTTACCATTATGCCTACGGGTGGCGGAAAATCCCTTTGTTACCAGTTACCGGCTTTGGTATTGGAGGGTACTGCCATTGTAATTTCACCGCTGATCGCCCTAATGAAAGATCAGGTAGATGCGCTTCGGGGCAACGGTATCGTTGCAGAATATTTCAATAGTTCGCTATCACCCGAACGAAAAGAGGAAATCGTGTGTCAGCTAAAAGAGGGAGAGTTAAAGCTGTTCTATGTTGCTCCTGAAAGTCTCGGTTTTTTTCAGGGCATCTTAAGCGAAATCAAGATTAGCCTTTTTGCAGTCGACGAGGCGCATTGCATCTCTTCTTGGGGGCATGATTTCCGTCCGGCCTACACGCAGTTGGGTGGTTTGAAAAAGCAGTTTCCGGAAATTCCGATAATGGCGCTTACGGCCACGGCCGACAAGACTACGCAAGATGATATTATAGATCAGTTGCATATGCCCGATGCTAATCGGCATTTGGCGTCATTCAATAGGCCGAATCTTTTTTTGGAAGTACGGCCAGCCCAAAACCGGATCAAACAGATATTGGATTTTTTAATGGATCGCTCCGATGAGAGCGGTATCATCTATTGCCTTAGCCGAAAAAATACCGAAAAAATAGCGGAAAGGCTCCGGGATTCCGGCTTTAAGGCGAAGGCATACCATGCTGGTATGTCATCAGAAGAGCGTACAATTGTACAGGAAGACTTTATCACAGACCGTATTCCGATTATAGTTGCGACGATTGCCTTTGGCATGGGCATCGACAAGAGCAACGTACGCTTTGTTATTCACTACAATCTTCCCAAAAATATTGAAGGGTATTATCAAGAAATCGGCCGTAGCGGTCGAGATAACCTTCCCGCCCATACACTACTTTTTTATAGTTTTGGCGACGTTGCCCAGTTACGCAGGTTTATCTCTGAAAGCGATAATGCCGAAGTAGAATATGCCAAGCTCGAGCGTATGCAGCAGTTTGCCGAAGCGTTAAGCTGTCGGCGAATTGCCTTACTCAATTATTTTGGGGAATATATGACCGAAAACTGCGGCAACTGCGATATCTGCAAACACCCACCAAAATACTTTGATGCCACGGTGCTGACCCAAAAAATTTGTTCGGCCGTACTTCGGTTGAAAGAGAGCGAGGCCATGGGAATGGTTGTCGACGTACTTCGCGGCGCGCAAAACGCCCAAGTGCTTGAGAAAGGTTATCAGCATATCAAAACCTATGGCGCGGTAACCGATGTTTCTTGGCAAGACTTGCAACAATACCTCATTCAATTACTGAACCAAGGCGTGTTGGAAATCAATTTTCGTGAAGGGGGTCGTTTGGCACTTACTCCCCTGGCCAAGGAAATCGTATTCCATGGAAAAAAAGTCGAACTGGCCATTCTCGAAAAAGAAAAACCCAAAACCAAAAGAGAGAAAAGAGCTAAAGCAACACCAACCGGACTGTTCGAAAAACTACGGTTGCTTCGACAACAGATTGCCGCAGAAGAAGGTGTACCTGCCTATATCGTCTTTAGTGATGCCAGCTTGAAGGATATGGAGGAAAGGATGCCCTACAATGAATCCGAATTTCTTGAAGTTTCAGGTGTCGGTCAAGCCAAACTTGAAAAGTACGCAACAGTTTTTTTAAAGGAAATTAACAAGCACAAAAAGTCTTTGAAATCGAAGGGTACGCCCACCCATGTAATAACCTTCAATTTATTGAATGATGGCCTTTCCATTGCGGAAATTGCCAAACAAAGAGGGCTTCAGGAAAATAGCGTTTACGGCCATTTGCAGAAAGTACATTCCGAAGGCATCGTTATTGATCTGTATCAATTTATAACTTCGGAAGAAATCGAAAATATCAAAAAGGCGCAATCTGAATTAACGGAGGCTGAGGGGCTAAAAACTTATTTTGAATATTTTGAGGAAAAAGTACCCTATTGGAAGATTAAAATGGGGTTGTATTTATTAGGAGAATAGCATGTTTCTAAGTGCTTCCCCCGAAACTTCGGGGGAAGACCATGGTAAACTTACTTGTGAAAACTATTTTCCCGGTCTCCTTTTCAATCTCCGAATATATTTTTCATTGTTTTCCCTGTCAGGTACTGTAGTGATTTCTTTGGTTTCTGCATGCAAGAAAGCATTCAGGACCAAGGTGTCATCAAAAAGCAAAAATTCAATCCCATGACTATGAGGGGTGTGTAGCAATCTTTTGAAAACTCCCCAGATACTTTACAGATTACTTCAATTTTTTAGTCGAAGCTATCATATTGATGGCGTACTCCTCAGAAAAATGTTAATCATCAATAGCCGCAAATACCATTTGGCGAAACTTCCACCCCGTTTCATCGGAGACCTTGCCCTGAGTCTGTTTCATCAGAATACCAATGACATTTTCTTTTGGATCTGCGAAATATTGGGTATTGAAATAACCACCCCAGTCGAAGGTGCCCGTACTGCCAATACCACCTGAATCTTGGCCTTTGTGAGTAACGACCCCAAATGCCAGACCGTAGTATTCGCTATCATCACTAAAAAGTTCGCCCGTATGATTGCCCATGACACTTTGTACTGTAGTACGGCTCAAGATACGTTTTCCGTTAAGTTCACCGTTGTTGAGGTACATCTGCAGAAAGGTTGCGTAGTCCTTGGCGGTGCTCGAAAGTCCGGCACCACCCGAAAAGAAGCGTTTGGATCCTTTCATGGGGTAGTCGGTATCGTAAAAAGTAATGGGGTATTTCCCCCATTTTCCATCAGTTATTTGTTGCACCGAAACCAGTCTGTTATGCTTTTCTTTGGGCAAATAAAACCAAGTGTCATCCATGCCCAAGGGGTCGAAGATTCGTTTTCTCAAGAACTCGTCGAATGGTATTCCTGATACCACTTCAATAAAATAACCAAGAACATCGAGACCTTCACTGTAGACATAGGCGTCACCGGGATTATGGTGCAACGGTAGCTTCGCCAATTTTTTTACGCTACTTTCAATAGAGATATCTTCTGTGGTAAATAAATCGGTAATACCGGCTTTGGCGTAGATTTCTTGAAATCGTTTGTCACCATCGATTACCCCATAGCCAAGCCCTGAAGTGTGCGTCAGCAAATGACGTATAGTTATCTGTTTCTTAGCAGGTTTGGTGGTATAAGTACCTTCGGTCTCGTCGTACGTACCAAGTAGCTGGGCCTCCCCAAATTCAGGAATGTACTTAGAAATGGGGTCGTCTAAACGGAATTTTCCCTCTTCCCAAAGCATCATGACCGCCGTCGAAGTAATAGCTTTTGTTTGAGAAGCAATTCGGAAAATAGCGTCTTTTTTTAGCTCTTTCTTAGATGTATTGTCCGCCATACCATAAGCATTATGGAATATGATTTTCCCGTTTCTAGCAATAAGAGCAACAATACCAGGAACCTGATTTTCCGCTACTGCTTTTTCAAGCATGGCATCGATTCTCTCCAAGCGCTCCGAAGATATACCAATACTTGCAGCACCGGCTTCGGAGAGAGGGGGTGAAGCGTTGATTGATGATGTTTGGGCAAATGACCAAAAAATGGACAAAACAAAAAGTAAAGTAAACGTATTTTTCATATTTCAAAGTTTGAATCTCAATATATTCAATTTTTAGAGAACTTCATCGATTTTTGAATAGTACCTCTTGGGCGTATTACCTTTTTAACGTGAATGGATTTAACTTTTATTTCGTATCATTACACGCGAACGATCTTATCGCACCCCTAAATTTCGTTGATTTTTCAATGTCCCTACTAAGCAAAATAAGACAGCTACAAGATATCAATAGCCTCTCGAAGCATGAACAATTGGTTCATGGGGTAATAGATTCCATAGATTCTGGGGTGTTATCCGTCGGTGATAAATTGCCTTCTATTAACGAAATGGTAAGCGACCTTGGCTATGCCCGAAAAACCATTGTAAAGGCCTATGAAGAACTTAAGGAAAGAGGTCTTGTTGAATCAAAAAAACTTAAGGGATATTTTATAGTAAGCGACGAGACCAATGTAACCCTCAAAATCGCGTTGTTGTTGTTCTCTTTTCAAAGGTTTCAAGAAGAATTTTACAATACTTTTCGAAAGGAGTTGGGAGAGCGTTTTCAGATCGATGTTTTTTTTCATCACAATAATGTCTCCGTTTTTGAGACCATATTCAACAATATTAGGGGCAAATATGGTATGTATGTTGTAGCGCCGATTCCCGATATAGCTATCAGTAAACTTTTGGAAAGTATCGATTCACAAAAACTTTTGATTATAGATAGATATTTGCCAATGCCTATTGAGTATTCATATATTTCACAAGAATTCGATGAGGCTACCTATATTAAGTTGGTAGCGCTATTGCCAGAAATACGGAAATATAAAAAATTTGTCCTTTTTTGCTCCAGTGACAGCGACTATCCCGAAGGTATCCTAAAGGCTTTTCAAAGATTCGTGTCCGATTATAAAATTCCCGAAAGCATTGTTGAAAATTATAAACAAGGATCCGTAAAAAAAGAGAACCTTTATTTCTTTATCAACGATTCATATTTGTGGGAAGTACTGCGCGATTGCAGAAACAATGAACTTGTGGTAGGTAAAGATGTCGGTATACTGTCACACAATGACCACCTCGTAAAAGAAATTGTTTTCGGGGGAATTACCACCATTTCCACCGATTTTAAAGATATGGCCAAACGGGCCGCCGAACACTTGAAAAATCGAGCTACTACGCAAGTAATTGTCCCGATGCATTTAATGAGACGGAATTCACTTTAAGTACTATATAAAAAGGTGAAATTACAGTAGTCCAATTTTAAATATTTTTAGAAAAAGACGGTGGCCAATAATGGGCAGGTGGCCAAAATGATTTCATAAGTAGCATATTTGGCTTATTTTTTAGCGAAGATATTTCAATTGACCTATGCAAATAAATATGGCAAAAAGCAGTGTTCCAAAAAAACCAGAAGAGGTTAAAATCAAAGGTGCCGTAGCGCCCCTATCCGGAACACTAGAGAAGATACTTGACATAGATGGATCGGCCATTTATAACTTTAAAATCCGCGGCGATGAAAAAGTATAACCCAGACCTATAACCTTATCATGGAAAAAACCCGCCATAAATGTTAAAGGCATTTGGAAGCCTACCACAGATTTCAACAAGCGCATTCAGGCCGATTGGGAACTCGACACTATGGAATCGAGAATATCGATAGACGCACATGTTATCAACCTTTTCGCCCATAACGACGAGAACATCTTCCCGTCCTTTGGCAAATTATCCCACGAAATGGGTTTCCGAAAATGGGAAGACTATAATTGGCGTGTACAATACCTATGTAATCGAACTGGAAAATGATGAAGACGAAATCCACGTTTTGAACGGACAAATTGCCGATAAAATCATACGGTGCAGAACGGTTTTGGCAGATTGCCAGGGGAAGGTGGTAGATGAAAAAACAACAACCTTTCAAAGGGGTTCTGAAAATAGCGTTGCCGCCTTGTGGAATGCTGATAGCAAAAAAATTGTAATAAGTATTCGTAATGACCGAAAGAGAAAAAATGATAAAGGGTTTGCCTTATGACCCTTTGGACAAAGAACTTATTAAAGGCAGATTGAATGCCCGTAGGTTGGTAAGGGAAATATCTGATATCCCCATGGATAAAGAAAGACAACGAAGACATCTTTTCAAGGAGCTTTTAGGAAATACAGAAGGGAGATTCTATATCGAAAACCCATTTATCTGTGATTATGGGTATAACATTCACTGGGGCGAAAATTCTTATGCCAACTTCGGGTGTATCATCTTGGATGCCGCCCCTGTGCATATTGGAAAGAATGTCATGATGGCCCCGGGAGTCAAAATTTTGACCGCAACCCACCCCCTGGAATATGAGGCCCGCAATTCAGGTATCGAATCTGCAAAATCCATTCATATCGGAGATAATGTTTGGGTCGGTGGAGGGGTGATTATAAATCCTGGTGTGACCATCGGTAATAATTCGGTTATTGGTTCGGGAAGTGTTGTTGTAAAAGACATTCCTGAAAATGTTGTCGCCGTGGGAAACCCATGCAAGGTGTTAAAAAAAATAGACAACCCGAAATAATAACGATTAACGAGTTGACCAAAAATTATAAATTATACTCTCGATTATCTCTTTTGTAGCCTTTACACTTTTAGTGGCTGTTCTATTTGTTTTGAATATTTGTATCATGTTGCTAATTACTAAAATCTATCCTAGAGCAACTGATTATCAACATATGACTACTGATGCGGTAAGCGTAGAGCCTTGGAAATATGCCGTTATTGCAGGAGCAGCAATTACGGCCTTGGTACTAAGTACCTATTTGATTTTCTAAAGGAAAGTCTGTTTACTTAAAATTGCATTTGTAGTCCCACAGTACCAGCGCCAAAGTTGAGGTTCCAGCTCATTTTTTTATTGGAAGCGTTATATTTTTCGTCATATTTTTTATCGAGATACCGGTCAATTGATTCGACTGTAAAAATAGCGATGGCAGTACTCAATACCACATCCGATAACCAGTGTTTACCCTCCCATAATCTCGATATGGCAGGAATTGCACCTAAGGTATAAATACCACTTTTTACCCAAATACTTTTGAATTGTTTGGCAATTGCGTGTGCGTTGGTCATCGCTAGAATCGCATGACCTGATGGAAAGGAATGAAAGTCCTTATCCCCAGTAAAAGGTTTAAAAGTATCTTTTGACAAACCTGATAGGGGTCTTGCTCTACCAAATACTGATTTCATAACTTGCTGCAGCAGGCCTGCGGTAGAGGCCGAAGAAATCAAAAGGACTCCCGTTCTTCGAAGCTTTTCGTTTTTTGTAATCAAGCCAACAGCATAAACACCACCTGTAATCATATAATTGTTGGCCGGGCTACCATATTCAAAACCGTAATCTCGAATCACTGTAGGGACGTCTTCCTTAATGCTATCTGCATATTCGTATACGATGTCATCGACAAGATAGGCAAATCCTGTACCTACCATAGTGACCCCAAAGTCGCCCCATTGATCGCCTTTCCAATGAAATGGTCTTGAATAGGCATAGCCCATCCCTGAGAACACATTGACCATATCATATTTGAACATACTCCAGCGTGTTTCCGACTTGTTAATGAGTAAATCCTGGCCATAAAGATGTACAAAAGGGATAAAGAACAGAAGGACGTATGTTTTTTTCATCTGGTAGTCAGACTAACGTTTTGTTTTTACGAGAACGTCATTTTCGATTAAAGATTGGTGTAACTATTATAAATTAATCAATTTGAACCTTTGACAAAAACAGATTTAAGCTTCATAATTGTTAGAACTGTTTTAAGTACCTTGAAAAATACAAAAAAACATTTGATGTCAAGGCAGTAATTTTATCCTCAAAAGAAGATTTCTTGAGTGATACGAAATGTATTGGCATGAGCATCTACTATGGTTTTTATTTCTGGCGAATACCCACCACCCATACTGCATTGCACCGGAATCTGAAGTTTATGACAAGTTTTCAATACAAATTCGTCACGCTCTTTGCAGCCGCTAACAGTAAGTGCCAAAGTACCAAGTTTGTCAGAAGCAATGACGTCTACACCACAGAGGTAGAAGATAAAATCAGGTTTGTGGGAATCAATAAGCTTAGGAAATGTTTCTTTTAAAATAGATAGGTATTCGCTATTGCCTGTCCCTTTTTTCAATGGAATATCCAAATCCGATTTTTCCTTTTTAAAGGGATAGTTACCGGCCCCGTGCATAGAGAACGTATATACAGAATCGTCATGCCGAAAAATTTCTGCCGTACCGTTGCCTTGGTGTACATCTAAATCTATAATCAATATTTTTTTTGCCAAGTTTTTTGCTTGAAGATAGCGTGCTCCAATAGCTTGGTCATTCAACATACAGAAAGCCTCGCCACGATTCGTGTATGCGTGATGCGTACCACCGGCAATGTTCATGGCGATGCCGTTTTCGAAGGCGAATTCGCAGCATTTCATAGTCCCGTCGGCAATAATGCGTTCTCGTTCCACCAAATCTTCGGTCAAGGGGAATCCGATTTTACGGGCTTCCCTCGGTGGAATCTTGAGGTTCAATAGGTCATAAAAATATTCTGGGTCATGAACGGCAACGATATATTTATCATTGGGGATTTCAGGTTCAAAAAAATGTTCTTGGGTACATGTACCCTCGTGCAACAATTGTTTGGGCAGCAGTTCGTATTTCAACATGGGGAACCGATGGCCTTCCGGCAAAGGGTGTTTGTAAATGGGGTGATTGGCAATTTTGAGCATTTGAGTTTTATGTCTTATGCAACTTCAACTGAATACGCTTACGGGCCACATCAACTTGTAAAACTTTAACGACAATTTGTTCATGTAGGCTCACATGTTCATTTACATCTTTTACAAAAGTATCGGCCAAGTTAGAAACGTGGATTAATCCGCTTTCTTTGATGCCGATATCCACAAAGCAACCAAAATTGGTAATATTGTTTACGATGCCTGGTAGCAATTGACCTTCTTGTAAATTTGTTATGGATTTAATGTTTTGATTGAAAGTAAAAACCTTGGCTTTTTCGCGACGGTCGAGGCCAGGTTTTACGAGTTCATTTACAATATCTTTTAAGGTGGGTAAGCCTATGGTTTCTGTGCAATAACTATTCAAATCAATGCTTTCTAGTACAGTTTTGTTTCCGATCATTTCTGCTAGTGCAATACCTTTGTCCTTTGCGAATTTTTGAACGATCGAATAGCTTTCTGGGTGCACCGCAGAATCGTCTAGCGGATTTTCGGCATCTTTAATGCGTAAAAAAGCAGCACCTTGTTCAAATGCCTTTTCGCCTAAACGAGGGACTTTTTTAATCGTAGCCCTATCTGTGAAAGCACCATTTTCATTTCTGTAAGTAACAATATTTTCCGCCAATTTCGCACCGATGCCTGAAACATAACTCAGCAAAGGAACACTGGCCGTGTTAATGTTGACTCCAACTGAATTCACACAACTTTCAACAACGCTATCCAATGAGGTTTGGAGCTTGCTTTGGTCTACATCGTGCTGGTATTGGCCAACTCCTATGGATTTCGCGTCGATTTTTACCAATTCGGCCAATGGATCTGCAAGCCTACGTCCAATAGAGACAGAACCACGTACGGTAACATCATAATTAGGAAATTCTTCTCGGGCAATTTTAGAAGCCGAGTATATTGAAGCTCCGGCTTCACTCACAACAAAGACTTCTATTGGCTTTCTAAAATGAATGCGTTTTACCAAGTGTTCCGTTTCTCTAGAAGCCGTTCCGTTTCCTATTGCTATAGCTTCGATCTTATAGGCATCACAAAGTGAGCTTATTTTTTTAATGGCCTCTGTACTTTTATTTTGTGGCGCATGTGGATAAATGGTTTCATTATGTTCTAAATTGCCCTGAGCACTCAAACAGACGACTTTGCAGCCGGTTCGAAAACCTGGGTCAATGGCAAGGATTCTTTTTTCGCCCAATGGAGCACCTAACAAAAGTTGTTTCAAATTTTTAGAAAAGACTTGAATGGCATCATCATCGGCCTTTTCCTTGGCATTTTTTAATAATTCGTTTGATAATGATGGAAATAATAAACGCTTATAAGCATCCGCTATCGCCAGCTCAATATGAGGGGTACATGAATTATTTGATTTGACAATGCGATCAGTGATTTTTGATAAGAGATAGTCATCGTCGATTTCAATCTTGACCCTTATAAAACCTTCATTTTCTGCGCGTAGAATCGCCAATAACCGATGTGATGGGCTACGCTTTAAAGCCTCGCTCCAATCAAAATAATCTCGGAATTTCTGGGCTTTTACATCATCTTTTTTAGCATTAATTACCTTGGTGGTAATCATAGCTGACCTTTCCAATTGGTTTCTGATTTCATTTCGGACCGAGATACGTTCGTTCAACCATTCGGCGATGATATGGCGGGCGCCTTCTAAAGCCGCATCCTCATTAAGAACTTGGTCGTTCAAATAATGTGAAGCCACGTCTTCAATTTCATTGTGGTTTTGAGCCATAATGATTTTCGCGAAAGGTTCTAGTCCATTTTTTCTGGCCGTTTCGGCTTTCGTTTTCCGTTTTTTCTTGAAAGGAAGGTAGATGTCTTCTAGGGTAACTAGTTCCTCAACCTGTTGAATTTTAGCACGAAGCTCATGCGTTAGGGCATCTTGCTCTTCGATAGCTTTTAAGACGGCTAATTTTCGCTTCTCTAAGGCTTCGAACTGTGCTTTAAATTGTACGATAGCTCCTATTTGTACTTCATCAAGATTACCTGTTCTTTCTTTTCGGTAGCGTGATATAAAGGGTATGGTACAGTCTTCGTTTAGGAGTTTGACTGTGTTTTGTATACTCTTCTCGGAGAGTTGAGTATGTTTGGTGAGGTAGGAAATAAGGTTCATTAGATATTTGATTTTTGGCCGATATGGCCTGTCCCGCTTGCCAGCAGGCGCATTCGAGACCTATTTGTGTTCCTGAGTTTTCGACTGCGCTCGACCTGCGGTTTTTCAAAAACAAAAATTTTAACTTATCCCTTCCCCATTACCAACCCCATCTTCATCAGGATTAACGAAAACCAATTTACCATCCGCATTTTCAGTCATAAGAATCATACCTTCACTATCTACTCCTCGTAAAGCTCGGGGCGCAAGATTGATCAAAACAGTAACTTTCTTTCCAACTATTTCTTCTGCAGTAAAACTCTCCGCAATACCTGAAACAATGGTTCGTGTATCTAAGCCCGTATCTACTTTGAGAACGAGTAGTTTTTTAGTCTTTGCCATTTTTTCGGCTTCGACTATGGTGCCAACCCGCATATCCAATTTGGTGAAATCGTCGAAAGTGATGGTGTCTTTTTGTGGCATAAGTGATGCGTTTTCGTTTTCATTAGCCTTCTTAGTGGCTTCTAGTTTGTCCAGTTGCGCTTGTATTTCTTTGTCTTCTATTTTTCTGAAGAGGAGTTCGCCTTTGTTGATTTGGTGGTCAGGAGCTATGAGTATTTCGCTGGTTGAAACATGCTCCCAGCTATTACTTTGGCTACGCTCAGTCACCGCATCTTGGTCGCTGAGCGAAGCCGAAGTGACATTAAGAATGTTTTTCAATTTCTTTGAAGTAAACGGTAAAAAGGGTTCGCTCAAAACGGCTAACCCGGTTGCGATTTGTAGTGCTACGAACATAATGGTCTTTACCCGTTCTTCATCTTGTTTGATAACCTTCCACGGTTCTTCGTCGGCGAGGTATTTGTTGCCTAAACGGGCAAGGTTCATAAGTTCTTGGCCGGCTTCGCGAAAACGGTAGCGTTCGATGGAACCTGAAATGGTCTCCGGAAAATGCTTAAGAGCTTCCAAAGTTTCCGTATCCACTTTCGAAAAACCCGAAGGGTTTGGAACTACACCATCATAATATTTGTTCGTTAATACGACCACACGGTTGATAAAATTACCCAGAATAGCGACGAGCTCGTTGTTGTTACGTGCTTGAAAATCCTTCCAAGTAAAATCATTGTCTTTGGTCTCGGGAGCGTTGGCTGTCAATGTATACCGTAAAGCGTCTTGCATATCTGGAAATTCCTCTAGATATTCATGTAACCACACTGCCCAATTTTTTGAGGTGGACAACTTGTTGCCTTCCAAATTCAAAAATTCGTTGGCAGGCACGTTATCCGGTAGAATATAATCCCCATGCGCTTTCAAAATTGCCGGAAAAATGATGCAATGGAAAACGATATTATCTTTGCCAATGAAGTGCACCAGTTTGGTGTTCTTGTCTTTCCAATAGAGTTCCCAATCTTTACCTTCGCGTTCGGCCCATTCTTTGGTCGAGGAAATATATCCGATAGGGGCATCGAACCAAACGTAAAGTACCTTACCCTCGCCACCTTCGACGGGTACCGGTATACCCCAGTCGAGATCACGGGTAACGGCTCGGGGTTCCAGGCCTCCATCGATCCAACTTTTGCATTGGCCATAGACATTGGGTTTCCAATCATTTTTATGGCCTACCAGAATCCATTCCCTTAAAAAGTCCTCGTAACGATCCAACGGTAAAAACCAATGTTTGGTCTCTTTGGTGGTTGGCACGCTCCCGGTAATCGTCGATTTGGGATTGATAAGATCGGTAGCGTTCAAAGAAGAACCACAATTTTCGCACTGATCTCCATAGGCTTCTTCATGGCCGCATTTGGGGCAGGTTCCAATGACAAAGCGGTCTGCAAGAAACTGTTGGGCTTCCTCATCATATAATTGCGCTGTAGTTTCCTCAATAAAATCGTCCTGTTCATATAACTTCTTGAAAAAGTCCCCGGCGGTTTTGTGATGGACCTCGGCCGAGGTGCGCGAATAATTATCGAAAGTAATACCGAAATCGGAAAAGGACTGTTTGATGATGCCGTGGTATTTGTCGATGATTTCCTTTGGAGAAACGCCTTCTTTTTTTGCCTTCATCGAAATGGCGACCCCATGCTCATCGCTACCGCAGACAAAAGCGACATCGTTTCCGGTCAAACGCAAATATCTTGCATAGATATCCGCAGGTACGTACACACCGGCCAGATGCCCGATATGAATAGGCCCATTGGTATAGGGCAATGCAGCGGTAATTGTATAGCGTAAAGGGTAATCTTGGTTCTCGGCCATTAAGTTTCAATTTGGCCACAAAAATAGTGTTTTTATGAGCATGTATAAAATCAGTTTGCCGTAAGGCCAATCATGCTGTTATGGCGTTGTCGTTAATGCACAATAAAAAGAAAAACCTTCGAAAACATATTATTTTTCGAAGGTTTTGTAATACAGTGGGGGTTAAAAATCAAGCTACCATAACTGATTTGCTCATTTTATGGTCTTGCACCTGAATTCGGTAGATATATTTACCTGCCGCCAAATGGCCGGGCATACTTTCTTTAATATTAATTTCATTGGCACCTTCTGACATGATCATATTACGTATCGTACCGACGTTTTGCCCTATAATGTTGAACAATTGAATATCGACATGGGCCGTAACGGGCATTTCAAGATAAATATGTGGATTGTTATCCGATGGATAAAAAGGTTTATGCACGATGGCATTCAACTGATCCGCATTGGGAACCACAGGTTCACTCGGTTCTGAATCGGGCGATGTGGGTAGTGAAGGCTCGCCATCGCTGTACACAATGTCGGGAAATTCCGTACCACTACAATTGAAGCCCAAATTTACCGGTGCGTATGTATGGTTCAATAAATGTTGTTCTACCAAAGGAATCGGAACACAGAGCCATTCGGCCAATACCGTCGCGTAGAGATCTCTAAAATCCATAGTGTATTCAAGGTTGCCCCTACCGTCAGGATTCTCCAAGGTCGGATGATCACCAACAAAGGCACTGCCGTTGAGGCCTTTACCAAAGAAAAGGGTAGGCGCTGCTTTGCCGTGATCCGTTCCGTTCGAACCGTTTTCGAAAATACGTCTTCCGAATTCGGAGAACGTCATACTCAACACTTTTTCGTCTTGTTGGGTACAGGCTAAATCTTCATAAAAACTGCTGATGGCAATGGATAGATTGCTCATCAAACGTTCGTGGGCTAAAGGCTGGTTGCCATGAGTGTCAAAACCGCCTATAGAAATCATATAGACTTTGGTTCCTAAATTGCCTTTTATTAATTTGGAAATAACAGATAATTGCCTTGCAAAACCATTATTTTGATATTCAATACCGCAATCCAAAGCTACACCACGTTCATAGGCTTCGTGAATTAATCCTGAATATTCATAAGTGGTATTGGCAACTCCCCTTAAAAATCTCAATTGATCACCGTACATACAATCGTTGAACAAGTTGTCATCAAGGCCGTAGCGAACACCCGACTCGGCAATCTCTTCCAATTGGTCGATATTGGAGGTTACAAATGCGTAGTTGGTTTCCTCACCTTGAAATACCAAACTTCCGAACTGTCCTATCTGTATGGCCGCAGGTGCTGGTGGTGGAGCCATCAAATAATCAGGATAGCATTCTTCAAAATGCCTACCCATCCAGCCGGTATTAAGACCACTAAAGCCCGTTGAGGTCAGGTCGGTATTGGCAAAAATATCGGAACCCGTAAAATGCGACAGGCTCTGCCCTTCATATCCTACGCCATGTACAGCTTTGAACTGCCCTTCGCCCCACATCGGTTCTAAGGCCTTCATATAGGAAGGAACGCCGAATTCATCGGTCAGTTTTAAGACCTTACTCTCCGGAATATAGATATTGGGTCTGGCATTGGCATAAGTATCGTATTGTTCTATGGGAATAACGGTGCTTAAACCATCGTTGCCGCCGGAAAGACGTATCAATATTAGTATGTTATCCGTCTCGGCATCTGCAATCGCCGAAGTCAAAGGAGAAGGCGCCGATGCAGTTAGAAAATTACTGCCAAGCATCATAGATCCCGAACCGGCGATGCCTAAGGCTTGTAGAAATGAACGTCGGTTCCAGGTTTTATGTTCTAGATCGTGGCCCTCATGTTCTATGCCTTTATGGGGTGATGTATCGTGGGTATCGCGCATAATAGTAAGTTATTTGAGTTGAAATTCGGGTTGTCTGGCTAGGTACTGTAATAAAAGATATACTTGGGTCGGGGCCTCCATGGCTGTTTGCAACGTCCATGATGGTTGCGAGCCCCCCTCATAGTATTGCTCTTGTATATCACTTCTAAAAATCGTGTATGCCTTATCGTACTCTGAATCGTTGAGTAATCCTTTTGGAAGAATGAAATCGATAATCGGCCTAGCAATCAAATCGGGATTGTTACTGGTCAAGCCATCATTACCGCTTAATGATAGTCCAAAAGAGCGAAATTGTTCATTATCGGCGCTAAAAAAGTCTTCTAAAATAGTTTCGATGGTCAGCCATCTACCAATCATAAAGTTCGTGTTGATCCACGAACGGTCGCGTTGCCATCCGGCAACATCGAAGGGGTCGAACAGATTTTGACTTAACAGACCACTGTAATTGACCAAACTGGCTACAGTAGTATCGTTGTAGGCAAAATTGGTTTCCTTCAAGGTATTGAAATAGAAATCAAAAGGGCTTTTAATAATGACCCCAATGGCCTCATCGTCAAAGAAGTGCTGACTTTTGAACAATTGCGAGAGCACAGGGGCAATCTCAAAATTGTTCGAAAGAAAGGTAGCGGCCATACCCGAAATAATGGTTTGGGCGTTTCCGGCATCGTCCTTAGAGTCTGGGTGGACAAAAAACTCATATAACTTTCTACAGATGAATTCCGCTATTTCATTGGGTCTTTGGTCAAATAGAATGTTGATAACATCGTCATACCCCCAATTTCCGGTTTGGCCAAGAATGGTTTTGCTTCCGGTATCATGGCGTTCCGGGTCAAAGGCTACCGCTTCGCAACCCAGCTCTCCTCTTTCCACATAACCTGTAAGGGCCTTTGCGGTCTCGATGATATCTTGTTCGGTATACCCGTTGCCTTCGCCTAAGGTGAAAAGCTCATACAGTTCACGGCCATAGTTTTCATTGGGATTGTTACCATTGTTGAAAACACCATCCAAATAGTAGAGCATCGCGCTGGTCAGACCAATTTCACTTACAAAGGTCTTAAAATTGCCTAGGGCATTACGCTGCAGACAATTGATATAGTGATAAAGAAAAGAGTTACAGTCGTATATATCCAATTCTGTAACAAAATGGTTGCTCCAAAAGAAGCTCATACGATCAGCTAGATTATTGTTCAACAACTGGTTGGCGTAGGCCAAGCTGAACTCGTCTTGTTGAGCTCTTCGCAACTGGTTACGCTGGTCGTCGTCTGCGGGATAGTTGCTATTGTTCCAGTCCGCCCAAATAGGCGCAGGAATCGGAGCTTGGTTGATCGCTTGGTTAACAAGACTATCAACGAGTGCCCCGGCATTTTGGCCTTCGGCATTATTAATAGTCTGAACAGAGGCACTGAACCCCAGTCTTCTGTACAAGTGCGCGGCCCTCGTTCTATCCAAGGGTGTTGAATACGGCGCCAAAGGTGCCGTATTACAGTTAATAAAGTACTCCATAATTTTGTAGGCTTTTAAGAACCGTTCATGTGTTTGGGGTCAATTCTTAACGTACAAAGATTTTGGATAGTATAGTGATTCGAGTATTTTCGATGTATGGTTTAAGAATTTACGGGCTACGGGGAATTTAAGGCGTTCAAGCACTTACCTTTTCGACGAAGTGCATCATTTATTAAGATTTCAGCTATTGTTTTATGGGAAAACACAATGAGTTCGGTAAAGAGGGTGAAAAGATCGCCACTAATTTTTTGGTCAAAAAAGGGTATTCTATCAAGTATAAAAACTACCGCTACCTCAAGGCCGAAATAGATATTATTGCTCAAAAGGAGGATATTCTTGCTATTGTTGAGGTACGTGCACGGAGCAATGACCAAATTATTCCGATTGCCGAGACCATCACACAAAAAAAAATCAAACTATTGGTAATGGCGGCAGATTATTATGTGACCGAAAACAACCTTGATGTCGAGGTACGTTTTGATGTCATTACCATTTTAAAGAATAGGGTGATTTTTAAAATCGAACATTTAGAAAGTGCGTTCTATCATTTTTGAAGTGTCATTTTCTAGACTTTTAGTTTAAACACAATTTGTTTTATTTGTAACAATATGTTATTTTTGCTCGACAACCAACCTATGAATAATGAAAACTATTTCCTCCGTAGTCGAACAATACATTAAAAAAAAGCCTTTTTTGCAAAGCGCCTTGGCACAGGGCATCATCAACCTTACTTCGCTATCGCGAATAGTAAAGCCTGAAATTGAAGATGAACTGGGTAAGGATATTCGTAACGGAGCCATAGTTATGGCGCTAAAACGTTTGTCGGATGATCTGGAATTCAGGGCGACCCATAAAATAATCAAGGTTTTAAAGAATATCGGGGAAATTACCGTGCGCTCCTCCTTGACCGATTTCACATTTTTTGTATCGGAATCTATTTTAGAAAATCAGGCACAGCTTTTGGAAGAGGTCAACAAGAATAAGGATGTTTTCTATACCTCTTCTCGTGGTGTGAACGAGCTGAATATTGTCGTCAGCAATAGCCTCGATGGAGCTGTGGAAACACTTTTCAAAGATGAAAAATGCTCTCAAAAGGCAGAAAATCTTTCTTCGATTACTGTAAAGCTACCGGCCGAGAATGTTTCCGTACCGGGCATCTATTATTTTATTTTCCAGCGTCTCGCCTGGGAAGGTATTGTACTCTATGAAGTGATTTCGACTACCAACGAGTTTACAATTTTAGTTGATGACGATCAAGTCGACGTGGCGTTCAAAACCATAAAGGATTTGAAAACACTTTAAGCCGTGGTTATTCGGTTATTAGTTAGGGTTTAATAAACGCTTAAACATAAATAACAGCCTTCCCTCAAAAGCATTACTTTTTCAAAAACTCGACAATCTCTCTGTCGCTCTCTGGCTTGGCAATGATTCTTTTATTCCTGTCCAAAAGATAAAAGGTTGGTGTTTTGTGTATATCGTATAAGTCGGCATATTCACTTTCCCAACGGCCCAGGGCCAAGACATGGTGAAAATTTGGAAATTTGGCAGATTCAGGTTTCCATGTGGTTTCGTTATCTTCTAAACCTACAGCTATTACTTTTGTCGCAGGATAGTTTTTCAATTCTTCGTGCAAAGGGGGAATTTCCTTTAAGCAATGCGAACAAGTGCTGCTCCAAAAGATCAGGATATAATTCTCGGCACCTGACAATGTGCTTAGTTTTTTTGTCGTACCACCCTCCTTCCACGTAATTTCTGGTGCTATAGCCCCAATTCGTAGCCGATTATTAAGTTCAATTTCAGAAATAGCCTTTTGGTTATTCGTTGCCCCTGATAGCGGTTTTAAATAGTAGTTGTATATGAAATCGGAAGTGTTGTTAAGATTGTCAGTGGTGGCCTGTTTCCATAGTTGACGAAATACCTCAAATTTATACATATCACGGATGTCTTTTAAGTGCCTGTCTACCGTTATTATATTCTCATGTATGGCCTTTTCCTTTTCGGTTTCGGACATCTTTTGCAAAGGAAGAGCCGTAAAAACATAGTTGGTTAATTTCTGGCTTAAGAAGCCCGAAGCCTGCAAAATTTGATCGCCTAAATCCAATCCGTCGAAGTAGCTCTTTTTTTTGTGGGAAATATAATCTTCGATCGATTCATATCCGGAGGAGATATAAGGTTTATTTGCTGTGATAAATCTGCTCGCTATGGTTCCTTTAGATTTTTCCTCATACGATTTTTGCGTTGCCGTCAACTTTTTGATGAGATCATCAAAGATGACTTTATCCGACTTTCCTTCCGAATAAAATTTGATGATTGCGCCCTCAATAGTATTTATGTCCTTGAAATAAGCGTTGAATAGTTTGTTTTCTTGAGAAGCTGCAAAAGAAACACCTATCTCTGCATCGAAGGCCAATTGAATTTCCTCTTTTCCGTTATAAATGACATCAAAATAGAACTCATCCTGCGGCACCGCATACACCAATCGATACACGCCAGATTGTGCATTTTCGGGAATTTTAAGCGAAAAATTCCCGCCCTTGATAGCGGTGTCAGCCGTATATACCTGCGTTCCAGGCAATAATCGATAGGCGATGAGCCATCTGTAGTCTTTGGCAGGTGAAAAGGTGCCTGAAATGGCACGCTGCGCTTGCAATGGCAATGACAATAGAAACAAAAGTGCAAAAAAGGAAATTTTCATGGGTTAAGTCTCTCAAAAATCGCTCACATTGAAATAGCAAACTTAAAAAGTCAACTAGTCTAGTCTTTAATCATTTCTTCCGGTTTCAAACGAAATGGAGAAGGCATACAGCAATCTTGTGTTCCGCCCACTTCAACGGTCGAAGAACCATATACCGTAATGGTCGATTTGACAAAATCTTCTTCGTTCGCTTTGTATATATTGTCGACGTATTTCTGTGGATTGCGGTCGATATACGGAAACCAAGTGCTATGGATCTGGATCATAATGCGATGGCCTTTTTTGAAGGTGTGCAGCACATCTTGCAGACGAAAGTTCACATCGTGTGGCTCACCGGGCACGAAAGGTTCGGGTTTTTCAAAGCTGTTTCGGAACCTTCCTCGGAAGACTTCGGCCCTTACTAGTTGCTGGTACCCACCCATAATTATGTTATCGGGGTTGTGCTTATAATTCTCATGGTCTTGAGGATAAACATCGATTAATTTCACGATAAAATCGGCGTCTGTACCGGACATGGCTACCTTTAGTTTGGCCATGATTTCACCGGCAAGCACACGAGGTTCCTTTAGTGTTTCGGTTTCGAAGGTCAATACATCCGGCCTTCGCGATGCTTCACGCTGATCGTCAGACATATATCTCCGTGGCGTAAAAGTGAGCCCTTCGGTCTGTGAAGTATAGGGCACCGGTTTTTTAGGATCGCTCGTATATTCGAAAACTGCATTTTCATCGGCCGGTTCATTAATGCCCAAGTGCCCATTTTCCCCAAAATTCAACGTTATAGGTTCAATTTCCTCTGGTGGCCATTCATTAAAAGTTTCCCATTGCTTTGAACCTGTATCGAACATATAAGCTTCAGGTAGTGTGTCAGGCCCATCGTCTTTTAAGTGATGGGCGAAGAACTTCCGTTCTATATCCTTCATATAAAAAGTAGAAATACTATCTCCGAAATAGATATGGTTATGGGTGGTTTGACCTGTCTCACGAGCCCATCCGCCATGGTCCCATGGTCCCATAACAATAGTGTTTTTGGCTTCGGGACTGGTAGCTTCCACAGTTTTGTAGATGTTCAATGGCCCGTAGAGATCTTCGGCATCGAACCAACCGCCAACGGTCATAACCGCATGGTCGATATCTTTCAAGTGCGGCAGGATATTTCTCTTTTGCCAGAACTCATCGTAATTGGGGTGCTCAACAATCTGCTGCCAGAAAAAATTATCGTTATGGTATTTGTCGGTAATGTTTTTAAGAGGCCCCATTCGAAGAAAAAAGTCATACGCATCGGCAGCGGGATTTCCATACAATCGCATCAACTTATCAGTATACCATGGCTCTCGGGTCAGGCTGTCTTTCTGGTAACCGAATACGGCAAAGGCTGCTGTATAACTTTCCAAAAAAGCACCTTGATGGTGAAAGTCGTCAAAGAAAAAATCTGCAATTGGCGCCTGAGGCGATGAAGCTTTTAAGGCCGGATGCGCATCGATCATACCTGCGGCCGTATAATGGCCGGGATAGGATATACCATACATACCGACCTTTCCGTTATTGCCTTTGATGTTCTTGACCATCCATTCGATGCTATCATAGGTATCGGAGCTTTCGTCGATGTCTTTTTTATTCTTTCGATTGTTTCCGGGGATATTGGGCCGCATATTGTCAAAAATACCGTCCGACATATATCGCCCGCGTACATCTTGAAAGACTAAAATGTATCCGTCTTCTACTAGATATTTAGAGGGATAGCCTCCGTATTCATAGTTGGAATATTTCGAGGCATTGTAACAGGTGCGATTCAATAGAATGGGATACTCTTTTGAGGTATTCTTAGGGGTGTAAACGGCCGTAAAGAGTTCCGCCCCGTCACGCATCGGAATACGGTATTCCTTTAGATCATAGTGTTTTTTCAGATAGAGGGAATCTGCTTCTTGGGCACAGGAAGTCGTGGTAATAAAAAGCAAGAGTATTGATGATAAAATACGGATCGGCATAGTTTCATTTATTAGTGTCTCTCAAATATAATCAATCGTTCCGATCGACCGTTCCATAAACTGCATCACGAAAACTTTTATGTAACCCGACTTGGTCATAGGGCATCAGCTGTACGAAAAGCACGGCCGTCAGTTCGTTGACAGGGTCGACCCAGAAAAGTGTACTGGCCGCACCATCCCAGAAAAACTCGCCTACTATACCATTGTTCTCCTCAGCATTTGCGGGTGGGGCCACACGTACCGCAAAGTCGATTCCGAAACCGACCTGCCCTTTGCTGGGCAGAAAATGGCGTTCGGTAATGCTATCGGCCAATTGGTTGGTGGCCATCAGTTTTATGGTTTCAGGTTTTAAGACGGTCACGTAATCCAAAGTTCCTTTTTTCAGCAACATTCTGGCAAAACGCATATAATTGTCTAGTGTAGAAGTTAGCCCAGAACCACCTCTGGTCATCGGCCATTTTTCGAGGTAGTTACTGTACGTAATCGTATCGCGATCCAAATTTCCTTCGCTTCTTCTTCGGTACAAGGCGGCAAAACGGTCACGGTCGTTTTCGGGAATAAAGTAGCGGGTTTCGTTCATTTTCAGAGGGTCAAGTACGTGCTCACTGACATATTCGGCATAGGGCCGACCCGAAATACGTTCGACGAGAAAGGCTTGTACATCGACACAGGGGCCGTATTGCCATTGTTCACCGGGGTGAAAGAGTAATGGTGTCTTCCCCATTTTTTCGGCCATTTGTACTAAGGTGTTCTCTCGGTTCAAGGCGTCTGCCTTGCCAATCATTTTACCCAAAGGTGTATCGTTTGCAGCACCAAATCCAGCGGTATGGCGGGTCAGATCGCGGATGGTCATCGGGCGGTTCGGGCTTTCTAAAATCGGTTTACCATAGGCATCTTCTCCAGTATAGACTTTGATATCGGTAAATTCTGGGGCATATTTCGCTACCGGATCGTCCAAATCGAATTTCCCTTCTTCGTACAAGGTCATCAAGGCCGTACCGGTAATGGGCTTGGTCATGGAATAGATCTGTACGATGGTATTTCTGTCCATCAGTTTTTTGGCTTTCCGATCGGCATGTCCAAAGGCATTGAAGTATACTTCTTTATCCTTTTCAAAAATCAGGGCGGAAACTCCCGCTATGTTTCCAGAGTCGACAAAGCTCTTTAAAGCCCTATCGATTCGAACAGTGACGCTGTCGGTAATCACCATATTTGCTAGGTCTTCCGTTTCGTTTGTCGGCCTAGTTTCTTTACAGGAATAACAAATAAAAAAAACAAGGGATACTACGGTGAGAAATTTAGCTTTCATAGCTGTGACCTTTTAGTAATTGATAGTTTTGTATGCGTTGAGTCTTAGTTCAATGGTTGTTTAGTTCGCTAAATCAAGTACCTTATCCCAAACTTCCTGACTGACTGGAATGCCTTCTTTTAAGTTTTTGGTACGTTTTCGCAAGGTGCCTTCCCCAGGATAAAAAGTGCGCCCACCAGATTGCATGGGTTCCACATCATGGGTGTAGTCAATTATTTCCTGTAATAGCTTTTCTTGTAACTCTTTATCATTGAAAAGCGCGGGGTAGATACAAATGTATACTTGTGAAATTCCAACTTCGTAGTCTTTTTTTCCAATTTTTGAGGTCGAATCACCGGCAGATAAAACAGTCGCCAGCATATCTAATACCATCGAAAGTGCCGAACCTTTCCAGTAACCGATAGGAAGGCCCCTTTCATTGCCCAATATTTTTTCGGGGTCCCTGGAAAGCTCATCGTTATCGTCCCAACCTCCAGGGAAGGGTAGTTTTTCTCCTTTCAATCGGTAATCCTTGATCTTGCCAAAAGCAAATTGTGAGATGGCCATATCTAATACAATATGACCTTCTTTTCTGGGTATGGAAACAATAATCGGATTGTTGCCCAAACGACTGTGCTTACCTCCCCATGGTGGCATATTTGGTTGGGTATTGGTGAATAATATTGAAATACAATCGGCATCTGCCGCACGCCAACCGTAGGCACCGCCTCGCATCCAGTGGTTGGTATTTCTAAGGGCCACAAGGCCCATGCCGTGCTCCTTGGCCAAGGTTACGGCCCGATCGGTACATTTTACGGCATTGATGATACCGGGGCCGAGATTGCCGTCCCAGCGTTCGATACTGCCGAATACTTCTACTCTTTCTGCTTCTGCGTCTATTTTAACTTCCCCTTTTTCTACATATTCGATGAACAACGGAACGCGGTTGATACCATGTGAGTTCACCCCATCTCGTGTTGATTCCGTATAGGTTTGGGCCAACAATTGAGACTTTTTTTCAGTAAAGCCATACTTTAGGAACAGGGTTTCCAATGTGTCCTGCATTTTCTGAAACGGAATTTTTAAAATATTCGATGCCATTTATTATTTTAGTTTTCTTGATTTGTATTTTTTTCCCGGCCTGTTTTGGCCGATTTTTATTATTCGCACACTTTTACATGGTCTTTATGGGAAACGCTAATGTAATACTTCATATGGACTAAAAGTTGTTGTTGTTTTTCCCCTTGAACAAAGGGTATTTTACTAGGCACAACACCAGAATTACAGGAGCACTGCCGCACTTTTGAAATTTAAGAAGATATCAAGTGTCTGCGGTGCGGTCTCGGGCCCAGACACCTTGCATTCGTGAGTAAAGGAGCGAAAAATAGTCTCAAAACCTGTATTCGCATTTGATGCCTACACTTTCAAATATGTTTAAAATCAAATTAATCTCTTTATAATGAACTTTTCCATCGGCATTAGCAACTTTATCTAGAATCAACGCGAGCGTCTTCTTTTTACTTGCGTTCATCGCGCCCAAAATTAACAACGCTTCCTTACTATTGACTTCTCTAGCATCATCCAAAAGTTTTTTGTCAAATTCCAGCATTCGCATCAATTGGTTCATGATTTTTAATTCGCTAGTATTGACGGTGCCATCAACATGTATAACTTCGTCCATAGCCTTTATGATGGCTAATTTTTCGGCTAGATTAAATTCCATCTAATTTGTTTTTTATAGTATTTCAGTTTTCAGGTACTATTGAAATTGCATGTTACGAGAATAATTCGGAGCCAACTTCTAGTAATCACCACATACAAACTCCGTAGCAAGAGGTGCTAATTTAAAAGGTTGGGGGATATATTTTCGAAATAACAAGGTAACGAAAATCTTTTTGAAAATAGGCATGAATTATGTTTCAATTGTAATTTAATGCTTTGGCAAGAGCCCTATACCTACTGATTGATATAGCAGTCATTTAAGCGAGTTCATTGGACGATGATTTACTTTTTCAGCTTCTCAAAAAGCCATTCGTTACGCTGTTCCCGTTGCTCTGGAAAAGTCCAATGTTGGGTTTCCTGAAAAACATGCAGTTCTTTTTTTGCAGGAATAACATTATAGGCGGAAAAGGTAGATGCAGGGGAGCACACATTATCGTTATAGCCCCAACTGTACCAACCTTCGGCTTTTACAAATCGCGCAAAATTGACCACGTCGTAGTATTTCGAGACCACTATTTTTTCAGGTTTGTTTGTAAATTCGTCGACAAAAATCTGGGGCCATCCACCGGCGCGCCCATGTAAAAATCCGGTCATATCGGAAAGGGCGGGGTAAAAGGCCGCCAAGTAATCGATTCGATTATCGAGACTAGCGGTTACAATAGAAAGCGCGCCCCCTTGGCTACCTCCGGTAACCCCAATATCCTCACCATTAAAACTGTCTACGCTTTCTAGAAAATCAACTGCCCGAACGCAGCCCAGATATACCCGTCGGTAATACATATTATCTCTGTCATCAAGATTAGAGATTTGATAGTTGCTTAGCGGCCCTGCCCGTAAATCGTCGTAAACTACTTTGTCAAGATTCACTGGAATACCATGAATACCTATGGTAAAGGAAATAAAACCTTCGGCCGCCTCGCTTACCTCGCCGTAATACGGACGAATACCGGCCCCTGGTACATGTAAGATGGCCGGATACTTTCCTGCCTTTTTTGGAGTACATAGCACTCCGTATATTTTTCCCTTAACATTGTCCAATTTTACATGATACACATTGACCTTATCGGTACAGCGTTCTGGCATGAGGGTGAGCACCGGGTTCATGGGTATTTCGGCCAGTTCTTCTTTTCCCTTGTTCCAAAAAGCATTAAAATCGGAAGGCAATGTGGTGGTCGGTTCTATTTTATCTGGGGAAAAGCCAGCGGTTGCATAGGACGAATATTCTTTACCATCTACCGTAACGGTCGCCGTACACCTCAGAAAGCCCGGTTCTTTGAATTTCGAGGCTTTTACTTTTGTAATTTTTTTTAGGGAGAGTGTACCCTCGTCCCAAATTTTAATTTCACGATAGCCGGGGTCAGGTCCTATCGTGTAGTTAATTTTCACTCCTTCTAAAGGCACGTTATTTCTCAAGACGTTAATAGAAAATTCAGCCTGTTCACCGACGTCGTAGGTCCAGTCGGTATGGTTCGGACTAACGATGACCTCGACCAATTGCCGACTGGGTTGGGCGGTGAGGTATAAACAGAAAAGGGTTGCTGATAGGAGAGAGGCGAACGTTTTATATTTCATTTTTCGGATGGGTTTGTTTAAAATGTGTATTCATTAGAAATCAAATCTGATTTCTAACTTTCTGAAAGATAGCAAATACTGGTGGGATTTCAATTCTGGTAATACAAGGCTATGAGCCTTTGGCCGGCAGCATATTTCGAATCGCGGTAATCTTCCAACGATTGCCCTTGTTGACTACAATAAAGGTGCTCCACATTTTTCGAATGCTGCCATCGGCATTCCGTATTTCGTACCGTGTATCTACGATAGCGGTCTGGGCACTTAAAAAACGTAATTGGTCTATGGTCAATGTTCTATCTCCGGGGTTACTGGTAGAACTACGTAACATCCCTTCTTTCGCATTTTTAAAGCCTCTACGCCATTCACCAGATGACACTAATTGATCTACCTCGTCGGTAAGAATTTGCTTGAGGAGAACGCTATCTTTTGTTTCTCGGGCTTGGGCGTATTCATCGATTAGAGTATAGATGGGTTGTTCTTTTTGGCTAGGGTTTGGGGTTTCTTGTGCGTTGATACTTATTGATAAGAGTATGGTGTAAACGACCCAAATAAACTGTTTTTTCATGGTCATATTGTATTTTGTAAGCCTTTATGCTTTTATTTTGCCAACCGCCATTCTTTCCGAGGTTTCCGGGATAATAAGGCATTGGCCTCGGAATCACCGATGAACTTTTCTTTATTCGGATTCCATTGAAGTTTTCTTTTCAAGCGGTATGAGATGAGCCCCAAATGCATAGGTAGGGTCATTTCCCGGGCATAAGCCAGATTCGATTCTGGAGAGGCCCTTGATTTTACCGAATCCACAAAATTCTGTTGGTGCCCTGGCGAGCGGACGATGCTTTTTGGTACTTCAGGAATATCAGTGACTGTTTCGCCGTTAATACTGATTTCACGCGTTTCGTAATCGCAAATAAGCGTACCCTTGTCTCCCTCGAAATAAGCGCCGATACTGCGTTCCGCAGCACCAGGTACCTTAGGGGGTTCAGTAGTCCAATGTAGGTTTAAATCTTCAAATTCATAATCTACTTCGATCCACTTGGGGGTGTCGGCAATACCTTCGGCTTCTTCCCCTCGTGCGGTAATACTTTTTAGACCCTTCGGCTGTAGTGCCCAGAAAGCCACATCGGCGATATGGCACCAGAAATCGGCAAAGATACCACCGGAGTAATCCAAGAAATACCGGTAGTTCAAGTGGCATCGTTCGGGTATATAATCGACGTAGGGTGCCGGCCCGAGCCACATATCCCAATTCAAGCCCTTGGGTACGGCCACACTTTTTGGATGCCCTAAATCTGGAGGTGGACTGTTTTTCCATAACCGAACGGTATGTACGTTACCGATAACACCTGCCCGAATGATCTCGACGACTCGGTGGTAGTTATCGGTCGCATGTATCTGTGTGCCCAATTGAAAAATGCGCTTGTGTTTCTTCAGGTTTTTGAGCATCATCTGCCCCTCCTTGACATCATAGGATAAGGGTTTCTCTCCATACACATCTTTACCGGCCTGAAAAGCAAGGGTGGCAATCTGGGCATGCCAGTGATCGGGCGTGGCGCAGGTAATGGCATCTACATCTTTTCGATCTAGAATATGACGGAAATCACCATATCCGTCCACCTTTTTTCCGGGCTGTAAGGTGTCCATTGTTTTTAGGCTCGTGGCAAGGTGCTGTTCGTCAACATCGCAAAGTGCCACCACATCGACCTCGGGTAGACCTGTGAACCACTTCATGTGGTTGTTGCCCATGCCGCCCACACCGATGTGCGCTACCCGTAAACGATCACTGGGCGCAATTTTGCCGTATGCCGAGGGCAATAGGGTCAAGCCTAAAAGGCCTAAGCCACTTTGCTTTAAGAACTGTCTACGTTGGTAGAGATTCGACTTCATAAAAAATGTATTTAGTTCCGTTAAATTTAGGTAAACGCCACCACAAAACCTATGAAGGTTGCACGGAGAACTGTTCAAAATTTTGGTTGTAATGGCCAGGCCGTTTAACCATAGTTTTTTAGAGATTAACATCTCTTCTGCAATCAGGGCAAAGTTGGCTGCTCTTTTTGGCTAAGGTCAATGGTTTGCCGGGTATAGGTGCTCGCTAATAACAGTACAGTGCATAAAAATACTATTGCTAGTTGCTTTATGAATTTTATTAGAAGGTATTTTCAATATGTTCATGAACTTCTAAATCAAGATTAGCTACTCCAATTCGCCACGAATACCAATATTTTTAGAAGTTTGTATAATTAGACTCATTTTCTTTTTATGCCGAAATTTATCGAAAATAGCCATGTCTTCAAGAATTTCGCTAAAACTTTCTTTTTGGCGTATGGCATATTGCGCAAGGGAACGAGGGCCTCGTCAACATCAATATTCTGGGCATCGGCTAGAAAATCGCTATCAAAACCAATTACTAATTATAGCTTTTGTAAAGCCGCGATTTCGTCGGGACGAATAGTTCCTTGGGCCAAAATGATCTCATAGGTCATTTTTATGCCTACCATTTTTTCTTCCTAATCAAATTTTATGGTACTAGAAATTAATAGTCGTTACGTGGTGAAAGAAGCGAGTAATCGAAATCTTTTTTGTTGTCTCAATTGTTAACGCATCTCAATTGACTTAAAACACGGACCATAAGATCCGTTTCCTTTTCATGAACAAAGCCATCGGAGATAGCAATCATTTCTAGAATAGATTTCAATGTGCTTTTTTTCTCATCGGACATTTTTATTAGAAGCATTAGGGCCTGTTCGATATCGATATTCCGTGCCAGAAGGATAAAGTTACTATCAAAATCAATAAGTTTCATGAGTTGTGTCAGCGCCTATCTCACCGTTGTGCACCTGTCTATCAACTAGAATTACCGAATCAACTAAGTGTACAATAGCCAATTTTTCGGCCAAGATAAAATGAATGGATTGTGTTTCCATAATTTTAATGGGGCGTTTCAGAAAGAGTCGAAGAAGGCTATTTCTATTTCGACCGTAAATAGCTAACCTCAGGAGTTATTCTCGAATAGTTAACGGTTTAGCCGGTTCGCACCTCTCCTGCTTAGTCAGGATTATTACGATGATGCCCGAAGAGGAGCTGGCATTTCAAAAGGGCGTAGTGCCTTTAGTACCATATCCACAGAAGTAATCCCCTCAAAGACCAACAGTAAGCGGAGCCCGTTACGGGTGTTTTTTTCTTTCATTTTATAACGCTGCGGATGACTTTGAACAAACTGCAACACTTTGGTAAAAGCTGGGCTTTGATAAAATTCCGATTGCTGATCGGCGATAAAATAACCGATGAGTTTACCTTTTTTCATCACGATTTTTTCGAGTCCAATGCCATTACCAATCCATTTGATGCGAACGGAGTTCAACAGGTCTTCGGCCTGCGTGGGAAGTTCACCAAAACGGTCGATGAGTTCGACCTCGAATTTTTGTAGACCTTCTTCATCTTTAACTTGGTTGAGTTCGGTATAGAGATTTAAGCGTTCGGTAATATTGTTGATATAATCATCAGGGAATTGCAATTGAAAGTCAGCGTCAATTTGAGTCTCCTTTACGAAGACTTTTTCTTTATGACCCTCGACCTCTTCATAGAGTTCTTTGAACTCTGTTTCTTTAAGCTCATCAATGGCCTCGGCCAAGATTTTTTGGTACGTCTCAAAACCGATTTCGTTGATAAAGCCACTCTGTTCGCCACCTAGTAAATCACCTGCGCCCCGTATTTCCAAATCTTTCATAGCGATATTAAAACCGCTGCCGAGTGCTGTGAATTGCTCGAGGGCCTCGATACGTTTTCGGGCATCAGGTGTCATGACATCGTATGGGGGCGTAATAAAATAACAGAACGCTTTTTTATTGCTACGACCCACACGACCACGCATTTGGTGCAAGTCGCTGAGTCCGAAATTATTCGCGTTATTGATAAAAATGGTATTGGCATTGGTGACGTCAAGTCCGCTTTCGACAATAGTGGTCGAGACGAGTACATCAAATTCCCCGTTCATAAAACTTAGCATTAGGGTTTCCAATTTTTTACCTTCCATTTGGCCGTGCCCGATACCGACCTTGGCATCGGGTACGAGGCGTTGAATCATACCAGCTACCTCTTTAATGTTTTCGATACGGTTATGTATAAAGAATACCTGCCCGCCGCGTTGTATCTCATAACTAATGGCATCACGAATCGTTTCTTCGGTAAACCGAATGACCCGGCTTTCGATTGGGTAGCGGTTCGGCGGAGGGGTATTGATAACGGACAAATCTCTCGCGGCCATCAAACTAAACTGTAAGGTTCTTGGTATTGGCGTAGCCGTTAAAGTCAACACATCTACATTTTCTTTGATGGATTTCAACTTGTCCTTGACCGAAACACCGAATTTTTGTTCTTCATCGACTACAAGCAGTCCGAGGTCTTTAAACTTTACATTTTTGTTGACGAGCTGATGCGTGCCTATAATAATATCTACTTTTCCGGAAGCGAGATTTTCCAAGGTATCTCGTCGTTCCTTTGTCGTCCGGAAGCGGTTCAAGTAGTCTACCGTAACGGGCATTTCTTTCAAACGTTCCTTAAAAGTACGGTTATGTTGAAAAGCCAGAATTGTAGTCGGTACTAAAACTGCTACTTGTTTGCCATTATCGACTGCCTTAAAAGCCGCACGAATGGCCACCTCCGTTTTTCCGAAGCCTACATCACCGCAGATGAGTCGGTCCATCGGGCGTTCACTTTCCATATCGCGTTTGACATCTTCCGTCGATTTACTTTGGTCGGGAGTATCCTCATAAATAAAGGAAGCTTCGAGCTCGTTTTGCAAATAGCTGTCCGGGTCGTACTGAAATCCTTTTTCCAAACGACGTTTAGCGTAGACCTTGATAAGGTCGAAGGCGATTTTCTTTACCCGTGTTTTTGTTTTCTGTTTGAGTTTTTTCCAAGCAGCGGAACCGAGTTTATAGATTTTTGGAACGGCCCCGTCCTTACCATTGAATTTTGAGATTTTATGTAGCGAATGGATACTGACATATAGGATATCGCGCTCGCCGTACATCAATTTGATAGCCTCCTGTTTCTTTCCTTCGACATCGATTTTTTGGAGTCCCCCAAACTTACCGATACCATGGTCGATATGGGTCACATAATCGCCGATTTCTAATTTGTTGAGTTCCTTGAGTGTAATCGCTTGTTTCTTGGCATAGCCATTTTTCAAGTGGAATTTATGGTAGCGCTCAAAAATTTGGTGATCGGTATAGCAGACGATTTTTTGATCATCGTCGATAAAACCTTGATACAGTGGGAATACCAAAGTTTCGTAATGTACATGTTGGTTAACGTCTTCAAAAATAGCGTGAAAGCGTTTGGCCTGTTGCTCACTGGCGCAGAAGATATAATTGGTGTACCCCTCGTCTTTATACCCATTGAGGTTTTCGATGAGCAGGTCGAACTTTTTATTGAACGAGGGTTGAGGTTTTGTGTTGAATTCGATAATGTCACTTTGGCTACGTTCAGTGACCATGTTATGGAGGTTGAGCCCTTCGGCTGCGCTCAGGACAGGCAGCGTCGAAGACCCTGTTGTAATCAATCCAAATCCTTCCAATTGCTTTCGAAACCGCTTCGAATTCATAAAAAGCTCCTCCGGCTGGGCGTGTTTGAGGTCTTTGGATAGTTTTCCAAAAGCCTCAATGGCCTTTCCGAAGAAATCATCCAAGCGGTCAAAAAGGAAGTCGGTGTTTTTTGCAAATACAATAGTTTCAGCCGAAATATATTGTAAAAAGCTTTCCCTTTTTTCCTCCAAAAACTTGTTGGCCACATTGGGTATGATACTGATTTTCTTGACCTTTTCAGTAGAGAGCTGCGTCTCTACATCGAAAGTACGTATGCTATCTACTTCATCCCCGAAAAATTCGATACGATAAGGTTCGTCATGTGAAAAGGAAAATACGTCTACAATACCCCCACGCACTGAAAACTCTCCGGGCTCCGTTACAAAATCGACCCTTTTGAATTGATATTCGAAAAGCACCTCGTTCAAAAAGTCGAGTGACAAGGTATCGTCAAGTTTTATTTTTAGGGTGTTTCTCTCAAGCTCTCTACGCGTAACTACTTTTTCAAAAAGTGCATCGGGATAGGTAACTATTATGGCCGGTCTTTTTCGTGAATTGATACGGTTCAGCACTTCGGCCCTAAGCAATACATTTGCGTTGTCCGTTTCCTCGATTTGATAGGGTCGGCGATAACTGCCAGGATAGAAAAGTACATCTTTCTCGCCAATCAATTGTTCGAGGTCGTTGAGGTAGTAGGCGGCTTCTTCCTTATCATCAAAAACCAATAAAAAGGGCGTTGATGAATTTTGAAAGGTATCTGCTAAAACGAAGGAAAGGGAGGAACCGGCCAATCCTTTAAATTGCACCCTGAGGGGAGTCGAAGCGTCCGATTGGGCAATAGCATCCTTCAGTTTCCGAGTTTTTGGAGACTGTGAAAACAGTTGCTGAATGCTTATTTGGGTCAACCGTTAAAATTTGAACGCAAAGATAACTTGTTCTTCAGGTCCAATCCAACGGAAAAGAAATAAAATTCCGTCTATTCGCTAGATTTTAAAACCAAATTGGTCTGTCGACTTTTGTATATGCTCCATAGTATTGCAATAAGAATCAAGGCACACCCTGCGAGCGCCACGTAAGCGATATTTTCATACTCATATTGATGACGAATATAAATGGCGAACAGGGCCCAAATTCCGACGGCCGCGAACTCGCGCATATTCCGTGTATAAATCATGATAAGGTATAAAGCCGTAGCAATGACTATCAACGTGATGGTCCAACCTGATTCTGAAAGAAAACCTCCATTCCAATTTAATTTGGCCAAATATGCCGATACGTTGGCGATGGTGGCGACCGCTATCCACCCACTGTATATTCCAATAGGTAACCAGCCAAAAATGAATGTTGTACGAGAAACCGGTTCCTTTTCCATATTCGTATTCAAAATTATCTTGATTAGTGAGAGCAAAATACCCAACATTACCAAAACCGAAATACCCGTATAGTCATAGGCAAAGACGAAAACCCAAACACAGTTTAATAGGTTGGTGATGATAAACCAGTAGCCGGTCTCCTCAATAAATTTTGATGATTTTTTGCTAAAAAAAGCTATTTTGACTTGATAGAATCCGTAGGCGATAAGGGCAGTGAAAATTAGCCCCCAAATCGCAAATGCGTAGCTCGCAGGAGTGAATAAGTTGAAGTACTTATTACTGACTTCCCCAATCGTAGTTTCATTGATGCGAATTGCTTGTGACACATAATTTATGGCAATTACAAGTAGTACGGAAACTAGGTTGAGCACGGATAATCTCTTTTTCATCTTGGCTTTTTGATAAAAGTAGGCATTCGAAAAGAATCAGGAAATTTTTAGTTAAATCTAAACTACTTCGAAAAATGTTTTCGACGCCTTCCGGATTTAAAAGGAACAAGAAGTACAGTATCGCCCAATAGGGCAAAAACCTGACAATTCTTTTCGGGCTCCATGGTGTATGACCCCGTAAATTCGCCAAACGCAGGAAGCAATAGTTGTGCGTCGGATTTGAAAAAGCACCGCAAGCGAACGGATTGCCTTCCCATTCCGCTTAACCGAATAGCCGGATGAATATGTCCGCAAAAGTTAAAAAACCCTTCCCGTTCTTCTGGGTGGTGGGTCAATAGAAAACCCGCTGACTGAATTTCAGAAACGACCTCAATTCCTAAATCTTCATATTTTATGGGGGAAATAATGTCGTGATTTCCGACTACCAAAATTATTTTTGTATTGACCTTTGAAGTCCATTTTTCAAAAAGTTGCCACTCTTTATTTAAAGAGGAATGAAAAAGATCACCCATAAAAACGATGGTTTCCGGTTGAAAAAAAGCAACCGCTTCATCCAACAAATCAAAGTTTTTTTGAACGGCTTTTTGCGGAACAGCTGCTCCAAATTTTCGAAAATGAGAAATCTTTCCCAAATGCACATCGCTGATCAAGAGCATTGATTTTTCTTTCCAAAAAAGCACTCCCAACGGGTGCATGGTGAAATTTTGACTCTTAATTTGAATGGATTCGGTATTCATAAAAGTTAAAGGTATCTACTTTTTCATTAAAATAGCGGCCATACGCTTGATGCGATCTTCCCATTTTTCGCTGGACAATTTTTCGCGACTTAAGCGGTCTGTAATTAACGGGAAGGCAAAGGGAGTAGCTTTTTCACACTGTTTCCAAACGATTTCTTGAGTGGCTATGCGTTCCATGGAAAGACGCAAACGACCTTCTTCCAGCTGGTGCTGAAAGGTTTCGGTAAAAGCCTGTTGAAACAGTAAATTTTCTGGTTCGTAATCGCGAAAGACCTCGAACAGCAATTGCGAATTGCTTTGCAGGTGCTTCATCTTGATGCCCTTGTTGGGGTAGCCTGTAAAAACCATTCCGCTGATAATGGCAATATCACGAAATTTCCGTCTGGCCATTTCGGTTGCGTTCAGGCTTTTCTGTAAATCATCAAGTAGATAATCCGTGGTAAACAAATCGTTATCTAATACCTGTTGCATGTCAATAGGCTTGTCGGAAAGCAATTCGAATCCGTAGTCGTTAAAAGCCAACGAGAAGGTGATAGGGGAGAGCAGACTTATCCGATAGCCGAGCAAACTCCCCATGGCTTCGTGTACAAAACGCCCTTCAAACGGGTAAAAAATATGGTGGTAACCTTCTCGCGTTTTAAAGGTCTCGATAAGGAATTCGCTGGGTTTGGGCACAATGCTTTCCCGGCGTTGCCGTTCAAAAATATGGGCCAATGACCTAATTTCTGGGGACTGGTCTTTTTCGTCATCGTATGAAGAATACAATTCTTCTCGAAGTAGTTTTGACATTTGTGCCGAAAGTGTCATTCGACTGCCTCCCCAGGCCGGAACCTTACTGGTTTTTTTGTTAGAATTTCTAACATGTACTTGCATTTCCTTAATCCGTATAAATTCTAAATTGCGCCCTGCAAACGTAAAGACATCACCTCTGTTCAATTTTGAAATAAAGTATTCTTCGATGGAGCCAATGTATCCTCCTTTTTGATAGCGAACCGTCAAATTCACGTCGCTAACGATAGTACCGATTTGAAAACGATGTCGCATGGCAACTCCGCGATCATTGACCTTGAATTTTCCATCTTCTTCAACGCCCACTTTTTTGTATTCGTCGTACGACTGTAGGCTTTGACTTCCCATGACCAAGAAGTTCAAAAGCCATTGCCATTGGTCTCTGCTCAAGGTCTGATAACAAAAGGTTTGCCGAACCTCTTCGTAGATTTCATCGGGATAAAATCCGTCAGAAATCGCCAAAGTGGTCAAGTACTGTAACAAGACATCATAGCTGTTTAGGTACGGAATTCGGTCTTCTACCGTATTCTGTTTTACTGCTTTCTGTAAGGCAGAAGCCTCTATCAATTCGATGGCATGGGTGGGCAAAAAGTAAATCACACTCTTCTTTCCGGGTCCGTGGCCACTACGGCCGGCACGCTGTAAAAAACGAGCTACGCCTTTGGGTCCACCAATTTGTACTACAGTTTCTACAGGAGCGAAATCCACTCCTAAATCCAAACTTGAGGTGCATACCACGGCTTTTAGGCTTTCATTGCGAATCGCCTGTTCGACCCAGTTGCGGGTTTCTTTATTGATGCTTCCATGATGCATGGCGATTTCACCGGCATATTCAGGATGTTTTTCCAGAATCTTTTGAAACCAGATTTCGCACTGGCTGCGCGTATTCGTAAAAAGCAAGGTGGTTTTGCTATTGTTGATGATAGGAACTACATCTTCCAGTAGTCGAATACCGAGATGTCCGCGCCATGGAAAGGTTTCCATTTCTTTCGGAATGATACTCCTGACCGTAATCTTTTTTTTGATGTTGGCTTTGATCATCACGGAATTCTGCAAAGCTTCTGTCTCAGGCCCCAGAAGTACATCTCTAGCTTGCTCTAGATTACCAATGGTTGCGGAAATACCCCAAATGCGCAATTGTTTTGAAACTGTTTTTAGACGGGAAATCGCAAGCTCCATTTGAACTCCTCTTTTGGTCCCTAAAAGTTCATGCCACTCGTCCACAACGATAGCAGTACAATCCTTGAACATTTTATTATAATCTTTGGATGCCAATAGCAATTGTAAGCTTTCCGGAGTAGTGATCAGCAAATCGGGCATTTGTTTTTTCATGGCTGCCCGAGCTTTGGTCGAGGTATCGCCCGTGCGTATTCCGACCGTCATTTGTGTACCCAAATCAGCTGTTACCCGTTCTGCGGATTGTCTGATTTCTTCCGAAAGTGCGCGAAGAGGCGTAATCCAAACGGCTTTTAATCCCTTTTTATGTTTGGTCTTGTATCGCGGATTCTTTTTAATATAATTCAAAACAATAGGAAACCAAAGCGCATAGGTTTTTCCGCTGCCCGTCGGAGCATTTAGCAGTCCGTGTTTGCCTTGCAGAAAAGCTTTCCAAGTATCTTTTTGGAATTTTAACGGTTTCCAGTTTTGATCTTGGAACCACGATTCGGCGATATCGAATAAATCTTCTCTTTTCATCAAAGGATTAAAGTTACCTTAAAATACAGGGGCAAAAAAATGTTGGAATTAAACTGCGATGGTGTATTTTAGACTAATTCATTCAGAAAGTCTTTGCGTAGAACAAAAAATTTGACCAGTATCATGAACAGACTATCAATTACACGTTTCGTACTACTTCTTCTCGCTTTTTCGTCATGCAATTCAAATGGGGCAAAAGAAATCAAAGAACAACCGAATATATTGATCATCTATGTCGATGATTTGGGTTATGGAGATTTATCGACCTATGGAGGCGACATTCCAAGCCCTAATATCCAAAAGATAGCGGATGCAGGTATTAAATTCACCGATTTTTACGTTTCGGCCCCGGTCTGCTCACCTTCGCGGTACAGCTTATTGACAGGCAGTTATCCCCAACGCTCGAAGCACGGAATTATCACGGCCTTAATGCCTGGAGATTCGAACCGAATCGACGGGAAAGAAAGACTTTTGCCACAATACCTTAAGGAAGCAGGATATGAAACTGCCCTATTCGGAAAGTGGCATCTGGGTTCAAAAAACATAGAAGATATGCCGACTAATCATGGCTTCGATTATTTTGTGGGGCATTTAGACGGCTGTATTGACTATTTCGAACACGGCTATTCTGCACTGCGGGACGCTTGGTATAAGAATACCGAGCCTTTTATCGAGAAAGGCTATTCCACTGATTTGATTACTGACCACGCCCTGAGCTTTCTTCAAAATAGAGAGAAACAGAACGAGCCTTATTTCATGTATTTAGCCTATAATGCACCCCATTTCGGGAAGACCGACCCTACTATACCTCTTCCTGACAGTACACTGATTTTGAAGGAAACTATTTTTAAGGATATGCCCATTGCCAACACCTTACAAGTGCCTACGGAATATCTTGCCCGTTTCAATGAAGAGAAAGATCCTTACCGGCAAATGTATGCCGCCATGGTAGCAAACCTCGATGATAATGTAGGTCGCATGTTGAACCAACTTAACGAAGATGGCAGCTTGGCAAATACGCTGATTTGGTTTATTTCAGATAATGGAGGCTATTCGGAAACCTATTTTGGCCATGCCAGCAATGGCAAGTTGAGGGGCGAAAAGGCGCAACTGTTTGAAGGGGGGATACGCATTCCTGCCCTAGTAAGTTGGCCAAAGCGTATTAAACCGGGTCAGGTAATCGAACAACCAGCTTGTAACGTTGATGTGCTGCCCACGCTTGCTAGTATTACAGGAATCAGTAATAAGATTGATAAAAAATCAGTAGATGGAATCGATATCAGTGAAGTGCTTTTTGAAAATAAAACTTTGGACAGGGATATCTACTGGAAATACGACAAGTCGAATCAATATGCTTTACGAAGTGGCTACTGGAAATTACTGGATGATGAACTTTATAATCTAGAGGAAGACCTTGGAGAACAAAACAATGTAGCTGAAAAGCATTCTGCGAAGTATAATGAACTAAAGGAAAAATGGATTCAAATCAACAAAAGCGTTGGGCGTTAGTTTAAAATATTTTTGGAGAGGTCTTAAAAATTAAACAATCATTTTTTTAAGGTCTTTAAGCGTATTCGCCTCATGAATACTCTTATCCTTCCGCCAACGTAAAATGCGAGGAAAACGCGTCGCAACTCCACTTTTATGCCTTTTTGAAAGTGCTATTCCTTCAAAAGCGATTTCAAAAACGTGATGTGCGTTAACAGAACGTACCGGACCAAATCGTTCCAAAGTATTTTTCTTGATCCAAGAATCTACTTGTCGAAATTCAGCATCGGTCAACCCAGAATACGCTTTTGCAAAAGTGACCAATTCTTTTTCGCCTTCTTCGTTTTCATTCCACAGTGCAAATGTGTAGTCGGTAAAAAGGTTACTTCTACGCCCATGGCCTCGCATTGCATAAGTTAAAACAGCATCGATGGTCAGAGGGTCGACTTTCCATTTCCACCAGTCTCCCTTTTTGCGCCCGACCAAATAGGGAGAATCTTTTCGCTTCAACATCAAACCTTCACTATGAACTTCTCGGGAACGTTCGCGTTCTTGGGCAACTGCCTCCCAGGAAACGAAATACATGGTTTCAGAGAGGTGAAGAGTGCTTGAGGTGACAGATTCAAATAAATTTTCAAGAAGTTTTCTTCTCTCCATAAAGGGTTTACTCCGAATGTCTTCGCCTTCCCATTCCAACAAATCATAAGCTTTTAAAATCACAGGAACTTTGGCTAACAAGGCCTTGGAAACCGTTTTTCGACCGATTCGTGTTTGGAGGTCGTTGAAGGTCCCGATTTGACCATTAGGGAAAGGTAGAATTTCGCCATCGATGACTGTTCCATTTGGAATAGCTCCTATAAAACTTTCAAATTCGGGGTATTTATCCGTGACCAATTCTTCGCCACGGCTCCATACAAATAGTTGATTGTTTCGAATGATCGTTTGAGACCGAATGCCATCCCATTTATGCTCGGCCGACCATTCGCTTACTGCTCCCAAACCCTTTACTTCGCCTTCTATGGCATAGGCCAGATAAAACGGATACGGTTTAGAGAGGTAATCGCTTTCGTTTTCCTCCAAAATTAATTCTTGAAAAGAAATTTTATTGGGATCCCAATTTCCCATTAGTTTGTAGGCAAGTATATCCTCGTCGATTTCAGTAGCTTTTGATAACGCTCGGGTCATCAGTTTTTGACTGACCCCGATTCGAAATCCTCCTGTAATCAATTTGGTAAAGACAAAGCGTTCGTAGTAATCCAACACCTTCCAATTTTCAAAAAGATAGTCTCGTTTCTCTTCATCGGATTCCTTTTTCAGCACAATCATTTCCTCTAAAAATTGTGTCAGCGATTTTTTTGTGGATGATTTTGAGGAAGGAACGACCAAAGCAATCGTCTCGGCCAAATCGCCAACAATATGATAACTCTCCTCAAAAAGCCATAGTGGAATATTCGCTAATTCTGAAGCCCATTTCCGTAACAAAGTTGTATTCACGGGTCGCGGAGGCCTACGGTGTGAAAGTATGGCAATGGTCCATACCTTGTCTTTATCGCTAGCCACCTTAAAATAGTCGGCCAGGGCCTTCACCTTTAGGTTGGTTTTGTTGGTGCTATCAAGTGTCTTTATCAATGTTGCGAAACCACTCATTCCAAGCCCCCGAACCCCTAAAGGAGCCGTTCTTTCACTTGGCTCTAAAATTTCTTGCTTTTTCATGGACTTCCGATTACTCCTTTCCAACCACTTCTTTTTCGGGAGTTAACTCATTTCCCGCTACGGGAGTTAGGGGGCTTTCTTCTCCGTACTGTGTTTCCTCCGTTCTAGCGTCATACCCTTGTTCTCGTAAATAACGTGAGAATATTTCGGTGTAACCATGTGTGCAGATGACTTTTTCTGCTCCCGTGGCTTTGATGCTATTCAATAAACCCTGCCAGTCGCAATGGTCACTGAGTACAAAACCTTTATCGATGGCGCGTCTTCTTCTTGCGCCCCGAAAGGTCATCCATCCGCTGGCAGATGCCGTGACGTAAGGCACCATTTTACGAATCCACGTACTGCCGTGGGCACTTGGTGGGGCCAATACAATATTGCCTAATAATTCTTCCTTTTTTGTTTCCTGGGTAATTAAAGTAGTCTCGGGAAAATCAACTAAAGGGCGTAAGACTTCCGTCATATTTTCGATAGCCCCGTGAGTATATATTTTTCCAATGTCGGTATCCAAGTATTTTAGAAGTCGTTGTGCTTTCCCAAGAGAATATCCGAAGAGAACGGAGGTCTTTCTTTCTGATTTGTTTTCGGCCCACCATTGGTTGATGTTTTCGAAAACTTCCTTTTGAGGGGTCCATTTAAAAGCAGGTAATCCGAAGGTGCATTCGGTTATGAAGGTATGGCATTTTACAGGTTCAAAGGGCGTTGAGATTCCATCATCTTCATCTTTGTAATCCCCAGTAAAGACCCAGACCTCACCTTTGTGTTCGACACGGATCTGTGAGGAGCCGATGATATGGCCTGCAGGGTGCAGACTGAACTTCACATTGTTGATCATAAACGTTTCACCCCATTCTTTTCCTGCTACATTGATTTCCCCTAGGCGGTGTGAAATAATCGGAACGTTGCGGAGGTGAGTGATGTACCGTTTGTGGCCCCATCGACTGTGATCGGCATGGCCATGAGAGATAATAGCTTTGTCAACAGGCTTCCAGGGATCGAGGTATACTTTGGCGACGTTACAATAAATGCCTTTATTCGTAAATTCTAGAAGTGGTTTTTGCATAGCTTTGTGAAATTACAAATTTGGAGACAAAACAAAGTTTCGAGGAATCTAAAATATGACCTCTAAAAAAATTATATTTGTCCTCTTTAAAAATAAAATTTATGTCTTTTGCAGATTTATATACCAGTGGCGAACATCGAAGAAATCTTGCACATTTTGCCGCCTTGGCCACACTGGCTTCGGTAGATGGACAGATAAGTACGGAAGAAAAGAGAATGTTGGACCGTTTTGCTAACAAACTGGATATTACCAAATTGGAATACGAAGAGGTAATGAAGAAGGAAAATAAATACCCTATCGATCCGCCGCACGGTTCGGAAAAGCGATTGGAGCGAATATATGATTTGTTTCGTATTATCTTCTCGGATCATCAGATCGATGCTGATGAAATGTTGCTGCTCAAAAGATATGCCATCGGACTCGGCTTTTCCAGCGAAAAAGCTAATAGGATTATTGAGAAGTCGGTTGCCATTTTTAGTGGCCGTATAGATTTTGACGATTACCTGTATCTTTTGAAGCACTAGGGCATTTAAAGTTTAAGGTTAAGGAATTCATAAACTTTGAACTTTGTTGTCAATGGTATTTCTCTAAAAACTCTTGAAGTTTTTCAACCATTTTACGGCTACCACAAAAGAAAGGTACACGTTGGTGCAACTCGCTAGGCTGTATATCCATTATTCTATTTTTCCCTCCTATGGCCATACCGTTTGCCTGCTCGGCTAGAAAAGCCATCGGGTTGCATTCGTATAGCAGCCTTAGTTTTCCCTCTTCGGTAATGCTGCTCTTCGGGTACATATAGATGCCACCTTTAATCATATTTCTGTGAAAATCAGATACCAAAGATCCAATATATCGCGATGTATAAGGCCTGTCATCTTCTTCTTTCTGACAATATTTAATGTAATCTTTTACACCTTGGTGAAAGTGGATATAATTGCCTTCGTTTACCGAATAGATTTTTCCCGTTTCGGGAAATTGCATGTCCGGATGTGATAAATAGAAAGTTCCTATAGCCGGGTTCAACGTAAAGCCGTTTACACCGTCGCCGGTGGTGTACACCAACATGGTCGATGTACCATAAACAATATACCCCGCAGCTACTTGTTCTTTACCGGGCTGTAGAAAATCTTCCAAGGTCACTGGTGTACCTACAGGGGTTACGCGTCTATAAATCGAAAAAATAGTACCAACGGACACATTAACATCTACATTTGACGAGCCGTCCAGAGGGTCAATCAGCACTACATATTTGTTTTGGTGCCGCTCATCATTGCTATTGATGGCTATAAAATCATCTTCCTCTTCCGAAGCGATACCACAGACAATTTCCCTATTGGTCAAGGTATTTATAAATTTTTCATTCGCGAATACATCCAATTTCTGTTGGTCTTCACCTTGAATATTGACCTCTCCTGCCGTTCCTAAAATATCGACAAGTCCAGCTTTATTCACCTCGTGGTTGACTACCTTGGCCGCCAAACGGATGGCATTGATGAGTTTGGAAAGCTCTCCTGAGGAATATTGAAAAGAAGCTTGGTTCTCGATAATAAATTCTCCGAGAGTTTGGTTTTTTCTGTGTGGCATGTTTGGGCTGTTTATTTGACCACAAATATCGGGTATTTTGTGAAACTACCCCATCTTGCATGTATTTTCCCTTTTTAAAATTATAACTTTGTGTTTTATTTATAACAATATGAAATACATAGTTCGAGAAGCACTTGTGACTGATATGCCTCAAGTACTTGAGCTGGTCAAAGAACTTGCTTATTTTGAAAAGGAAGAGGAGGCGGTCGAGATTACCGTAGATGATTTGGTCACTGCTGGTTTTGGTGCCGAAAAATTGTTCCAGTGTTTTGTTGGGGAAGCCGAAGCCCAAATTGTAGGAATGGCTTTGGTCTATCCCAGATATTCAACTTGGAAGGGCCCTGTGATACATTTAGAAGACCTTATTGTTACTGAACGTATGCGAGGTAGCGGATTGGGCAGTGCCCTTTTGACTGATGTCGTTAAGTACGGAAATCGTTTGGGCGTTAAACGGATCAGCTGGGAAGTATTGGACTGGAACGAGCCCGCTATCAGATTTTACGAAAGTAAAGGTGCCAATGTCATGCGTGATTGGGATGTGGTACAATTAGATGAAAAAGGGATCCGAGCGTTTTTGAAGAGTCACTAGAAATGTCTAATGGACTATAATAATAAGAAGTTTCGGCCTTTACAAAATACCGAAAACGGAGAAACAACTGTGGATACCATTTTTCACTATAAACAAGAAGGTAATATTTTGACCTCGGATTATAGTGGCGGAAAAATAGTGAAAGGCCATCTCATTGGTTTGGTCGATGACTTGGGAAACATAGAAATGCGCTATCATCAGGTCAATACGGAAGGTGTTTTAATGACAGGAATATGTTTTTCTAGACCCGAGTTCCATTCCGATGGGAAGATTAGACTTTATGAAAGCTGGGAATGGACATCAGGCGACAAATCAAAGGGGAAGTCTATCTTAATGGAAGTATAAAGTCGTTTTTTTCCTATTTAAGTGGATAAACTAAAGATCCCCTCTTGATGGGGAATACCGATAAAGTAGAATTATTTATGAGAGTATTTAAGTTCGGAGGTGCCTCCGTCAACGATGCCGAAGGGGTAAAAAACGTGGTCAAGGTTTTGGAAGAAATCGGCCACGGAAATACGCTATTAATCGTTTCTGCAATGGGCAAGACCACAAACGCCATGGAGGCAATTGTCAATGCTTATTTCGATGATAAAACAAAATTAGCTTTGGCCTTTCAGGAAAGTATTGGCTATCATGAAGCTATTTTACGAGACCTTTTCGACAATAGAAATCATGCTGTTTTCGCTAAAATAAAAGCGCTGTTCGATGAAGTACGGGGTTTTTTGGCCTGGAACAAATCACCCAAATATAATTTTGTGTATGATCAGGTTGTTGGTTATGGAGAGTTGATCTCTACAACCATTATCAGTACATACTTCAACGAAATCGGCATCAAGAACAATTGGTTGGATGTTCGTAATTTCATCAAGACTGACAATAGCTATCGCGACGTTTCGGTAAATTGGGAAAAGACCCAAGAACGTGTAAAACAGATTGATAGGTCGAAACTGAACATCACCCAAGGTTTTCTGGGTAGCGACGACAATAATTTTACAACTACATTAGGGCGAGAAGGTTCCGATTACACGGCGGCCATTCTCGCCTACTGCCTCAATGCAGATTCGGTAACTATATGGAAAGACGTGCCGGGCGTTTTAAATGCCGATCCCAGATATTTTAAAGAAACCCAGTTATTGAATAAAATATCGTACCGAGAGGCTATTGAATTGGCGTTTTACGGTGCATCGGTCATTCATCCGAAAACCTTACAACCCTTACAACAAAAGGAAATACCCTTACATGTAAAATCGTTCATCAATCCGAAAGACTCTGGTACTACTGTAGGCAAGGGAGTGGGTATTGAACCTGAAGTACCTTGTTTCATAGTAAAGAAAAATCAGGTATTGATGAAACTTTCTTCATTAGATTTTTCGTTTATCGTAGAAGATAGTATCAGCGAGCTTTTTAAGTTGTTTCACGACCATAAAATGAAAGTCGACCTTATTCAGAATTCCGCTATCAGCTTTTCGGTATGTGTTGATAATCGCTTCGGTCGTTTAGAAGAGTTATTGAACCTTCTAAAGAGTAGGTTCAAAGTAGTATGCCATGAAGGGGTATCGTTGTATACGATAAGGCATTTTAACGAAAAGGCTATAGAATCACTCCAGAACGGACATGAAATTCTTTTAGAACAGCGCGGAAAGGAGACTTTGCAGTTGGTGGTGAAATAATCTTGTTATCACTGTATGGCTAATTTTACTCTGGCTATTGAGAAAATGTGCAATTTGCAAGAAACAGAAAGTTGCGGATTTTCTAAGATTGCTCAGTAAATTTTGAGCTTGACAACCTCCCTTTTGAAACATTTTGGCGAATACTTATTGGATGGGTTTGTTCTATAGATCCGTAGTAAATTCCGTTCCTAAATCCGTAACCAATATTTACTCCGGTATGGTAACACTCGTTGCTACTTTGGCCGATTAGTAGTATTTTAGTCTTAATTAAATACATCAGTACATGGCATATTACAATATCGACGCAAAGAAAGAGGTAACCTATGATGCTATTGTTATTGGTTCTGGGATTAGTGGTGGTTGGGTCGCTAAAGAACTTTGTGAAAAAGGTTTGAAGACCTTAGTGCTCGAACGCGGCAGAATAGTTGAGCATGTTGTAGACTACCCTACTATGAACCTTGATCCCTGGGATACTGAATTACGAGGGGGGCTCACTCCGCAGCAGCAAAAGAAACATTATAAGAAAATGCGTTCGGGGTGGATGAGCACCGATACGGAACATTTTTGGGCCGATGATGAGGCCAACCCATACACGGAAGTAAAACCTTTTCTTTGGTTACGGGCCCACCAAATGGGTGGACGCTCACTGCTATGGGGAAAACAGACCTACCGATGGAGTGATTTGGATTTTGAGGCGAACGCCAAAGACGGCCATGGGGTCGATTGGCCTATTCGTTATAAAGATATAGAGTCTTGGTATACCTATGTTGAAAAATTTGCAGGAATAAGTGGCGAGCCTCTTGGACTGCCCCAGTTACCCGATAGTCATTTTTTGCCTCCTATGGAACTGAACTGTGTTGAAAAACACGTAAAAAAAAGAATTGAAAAGGAATTCGACGGCAGACATATGATCATAGGGCGCTGTGCCCACTTGACCGTTCCGCACAACGGGCGCGGACAATGCCAAAACCGTAATCGATGCAGCCGTGGCTGCCCTTTTGGCGCATATTTCAGTAGTAATGCGGTGACCTTGCCCGCGGCACAGGCTACTGGAAATCTGACAATCAGACCTTTCTCAATAGTGCAATCGGTAATCTATGATGATAAAAAAGCAAAAGCCACTGGTGTGCGTATCATCGACGCCGAGACCAATGAGGATATCGAATTTTCTGCAAAGGTGATTTTCTGCAATGCCTCTACCTTGAGTACCACCCAAATACTGCTGAATTCGAAATCGGACCGATTTGAGAACGGACTCGGAAACGACAGTGGGGAGTTGGGCCATAATTTAATGGACCATACCTATCGCGTAGGTGCCGTAGGTCGGGTAGATGGTTTTGATGATAAGTACTATAAGGGTCGGCGCCCAAACGGAATTTATATACCCAGATATTGGAACGTTGACGATAACTCGAAATCCGATAAATTTTTGAGGGGCTTTGGTTATCAGGGTGGTGGAGGTCGTGCCGGTGGATCTATGGCTGCCAATGTAGAAGCTTTTGGAGCGGATTATAAGGACAGTATTCTAAAACCGGGGCCATGGGAATTCTTTATTACCGGATTTGCTGAATGTTTGCCATACCACGACAACCAAGTTTCGCTTAATACCGATGTCTTAGATAAATGGGGCCAACCTACGCTGTCAATAGATGCCGAGTTCAAGGATAATGAGAAAGCCATCAATAAACAGATTCAGGAAGATGCGGTAGAAATGCTCGAAAAAGCCGGATTGAAAGATGTGCTAGGCTTTAATAACGAGCACCCCCCAGGGTTCGGTGTTCATGAAATGGGGACGGCGCGAATGGGTCGAGACCCGAAAACTTCAGTGCTAAATGCATCGAACCAAGTGCATGCGGCTAAAAACGTCTTCGTGACCGATGGCGCATGTATGACTTCTTCATCTTGCGTAAATCCATCTTTAACCTACATGGCTTTGAGCGCAAGGGCAGCAAATCACGCCGTATCTGAATTGAAAAAACGGAATATTTAAATACTATGGATAGACGAAGCGCACTTAAAAAAACAGGTTTATTTGCAGGAGCTGCAGTTGCCATGCCCACAATACTTTCCATTCTGCAATCGTGCGAGAACGAAACGCGGGTAAATTGGCAACCTCTTTTCTTTACCCCTGTTGAAGCAAGTACAGTGGCGACCTTGATAGATATGGTTCTTCCCCGAACTGATACTCCCGGAGCCTTGGATGTTAAGGTCGATGTTTTTATTGATAAGGTCTGCGCAAAAACCTACGATAGGGAAAGCCAGCAAAACCTACGCGATGAAATTGCAGCATTCAATTCCGATTGCGAAGAAAACTACGGTCACCCTTTTCATGGGCTCGACCAAGAACAGCGCACAACGGTATTGACCTCAGCCGAAAAATCTTCTGCTAAGTTCAACCCAAATATCTGGGGTAAGACCGTTGGTGATCAAAAGACGATAGGGTTTTATCGTACCATGAAATCCATGGCGATTTGGGCCTACTTTACATCGGAAGAAATTGGGGAAAACGTGCTAAGCTATCTTCCAGTGCCTGGTGTCTTCGATGGTTGTATGCCTGTTTCGCAAATAGGGAAAAGGTGGAGTTTGTAATCGTTGCTAGCCTATTTTAGTTTAGATTTTTTGTGATATTTAATGTATTTTCTACCATTCCTTTTTTTTATAGAAATTGTTCTTATCGAAAGATATACTTCGAGCGGTTCAAGGCTGATATCACACCGTTTGTGAACAAATTTTATTGGGTTTAATCGAAGTGTATCAAAATGGCTAATGTGACATGCAAGTTAGCAATCTATAATGATGGCACTTTTTTAGAAGGGTTAGTTTTCGGTATTGCAGAAAATGTTAAAATGACTCAGACCTATAGTGATTTTCCTATATTAGCAACCTTCAAATCAATCAAAATGTATGGGTTTAGTTACCGCCGAAGAATTGGCCAAAGCCATCAAAATCGATAAATACGGTTTTTTCGGCACTTTCATAGCTTGGTTGCTTATGAAGGTCACGAGAATTTCCAGTCTCAATTCATATTACGACACCATCCAGAACCTTGAAGGCCCAGATTATGCCGGTGCCATCCTCGAGCATTTTGAAATTGATTATGAAATACCGGAAGAAGATTTTAAAAGGCTGCCAAAAAAAGGTCCCTATATTACCATATCAAACCATCCCCTGGGTGGTATTGATGGTATTTTGCTTTTTAAACTAATGGTTCGACATAGGCCTGATTATAAAATAATGGCCAATTTTCTTTTGGAGCGTATGGCGCCGTTGAAACCTTTCATTATACCGGTCAATCCCTTTGAAGACCGTAAAGATGTTAAAGGCAATATTGCAGGATTCAAGAGTGCTTTGACGCATTTAAGGAACGGCCATCCATTGGGAATCTTTCCGGCTGGAGAGGTATCAACTTTTAAAGACGAAAAACTTATCGTAGACAGACCATGGGAGGAAGCCGCCTTAAAATTGATTCGTAAAGCTGAAGTTCCCGTTGTGCCTATTTATTTTCATGCACGTAATAGCAAACTGTTCTATAGGTTAGCCAAAATTAGCGACGTGTTTCGAACCGCAAAAATACCTTCTGAGGTCCTTTCGCAGCGAAATAGGCCCATTAAGGTACGGATAGGTCAGCCGATTTCGGTGGCAACACAAGGCGAACAACAAACCCTTGAAGAATATACCGAACTACTACGAAGAAAAACGTATATACTTTCCAATGCTTACGCTAAAGAACGCTTGATCGATCAGCTACCTTCGACCTTGAAATTGCCGAAGCAGCGCCGAAAAATTGCTAAACCGGTAAGGTCTGCGGTCATCGAGGGGGAAATTGAAAAGCTTATTGAAAAAGATAGGCGCATGGTTCAAAGTAAAAACTATGAGGTTTTCTTGGCACCGGCCAATGAGATGCCTTTCATATTACAAGAAATCGGAAGGCAGCGTGAAATTACATTTCGTGAAATCGGCGAGGGTACCAACAACTCTATTGATATAGATCAATTCGATGCCTATTACCACCACATGTTTTTGTGGGACAATGAAGCAAAAGTAATTGCGGGGGCCTACCGCATGGGACTTGGGTCAGAGATTTTTGCGAAATACGGTATCGACGGGTTTTATTTACAAGATCTCTTTCGTTTCGAGCCCGAGCTCTTTGGTATGATGGCGCAGTCTATCGAAATGGGGCGGGCCTATATTATGAAAGAATACCAACAAAAACCTATGCCCTTGTTTTTGTTATGGAAGGGTATCGTACACACTACCCTACGCCATCCCGAGCATAAATACCTTATTGGCGGGGTAAGTATCAGTAATCAGTTTTCTAATTTCTCGAAGTCGTTGATGATCGAGTTTATGAAAAGCAACTATTGGGATCCTTATGTCGCCCAGTATGTGCGCCCGAAAAAAGAATTCAAAGTCAAATTAAAAGATGCAGACAAAGATTTTGTTTTTGATGAGACGCAGGCCGATTTGAATAAATTCGATAGATTGATCGATGAGGTCGAACCTGGGAGTCTACGCTTGCCAGTTCTGATAAAAAAGTATATCAAACAGAATGCGAAAGTCGTCGCCTTTAATGTGGACCCCCTATTCAATAATGCCGTTGATGGTCTGATGTACATCAAAATAGCTGATTTGCCCGAAAGTACAGTGAAGCCAGTAATGGAAGAATTTGAGGCGGAATTGGAAAGGAAGTTTGCCGAGGCACAGGAAAGGGAAAATTAAATTACTTCACGTATGAGGATAGTTCATGCACTAATAATAATAGTCTTATTCCAGGCGAACTTTGGGTTTTAACAGTATACAACTTCCGGTTTTGTATTGGACGCTTTTTCGGAAGAACCATTAGTGGGGGTGTCTATATTTTACAATGGTACCACAGTCGGTACAATTACCAATGAAAAAGGATTTTTTGAACTGACCTCCCAGAAATTGATGACAACATACCTCGTCATTAGCTACATTGGTTTTGAAACCATTATTTTGGATGGAAGTAAAACAGGTTCTCTGAAAAATATTTTTTTAAAGGAAAGGGCTATCAAATTGGATGAGGTTGTATTAAAACCAGATACTTGGAGTAGACAAAAAAAACTTGCCATTTTCAGAAGACAGTTTATAGGAAGTACTCCTGCCGGTCTAAGGTGCAGAATTTTGAATGAGGATGCTATTAGTTTGTACTATAACCAAGACAAAAATATATTGTATGCTTATGCGGACAAACCCATAATTATAAAGAATAACTCCTTAGGCTATAGCATTACCTACAATCTGAACGACTTTGAGGCACATTTTTTAGAAAATACCCCCTCTGGGCTCAACGCAGTGCGTTCTACTTACTTTGCTGGCCTTGCTTTCTTTTCTGAGCTGAACCCTAAAAAAAGAAAAAAAAGTCATTTTAAAAAACGGAAAAAATTATATGCCGGGTCAAAGCTTCATTTTATGCGTGCACTTTCAAAAAAGAAACTCACTATAGAAGGTTTTCAGGTTTTTAAGAACAAGCTTGAAGTCGAACCCTATTCGGAATTCCGATTAGAGGCCAAAAAAAAATCAGTCCAAATTTTTCAAAGTGGCGAAGCCCTTAGTATACTTTATGACAAAAAAGAACAATCGTCTATAAAGATTAAGAATTCCTTTTTTTACATAGACGGCTATGGAAACCATATGCCGCCAAAGAATGTGTTTTTTGGTGGTAAAATGGCGCAAATTCGAGTAGGTGGAATGCTACCACAAAATTATGGATTGTAAGACAATTCATTCCGCAAGTAGTTGTTTACGAACGATTTAAAAAATACCCTAATCTCGTTTCGTGCCTTTTTAAAAGCAGCGTGCTTTTCTTCGTCGGTACCCTCGATCTTTGAGGGGTCGAAAAAATTATGATGAATGCGCTTAGCATTCTTGGATGGAATAAACGGACAGTTTTCTTTCGCATGATCGCAGACAGTAATGATATAGTCCCATTCAATACCTGAATATTCATCTACATGATTGGAAGTATGATTAGAGATGTCGATTTGATCTTCGGCCATAATGGCTACCGCACCAGGATTTAGCCCGTGGGTCTCAATACCGGCGCTGTATATGTTGGTCTTGCCGTTTCGTAGTTTTTGAAGATAACCGTGCGCCATTTGGCTTCTACAGGAGTTTCCGGTGCATAGTACCAAGATGTTTTTCATAATTCGTAATTCAGAGCGAAGCGAAAGAATCTGTTTCTTTCTTCTCCGTTATTGGTTAAGCAATACCTACCTTTTCACTCCTCCGTTCAAATAGGAGATTATCCTTCCAAATTCCTTTCAGCTTTCCAACTCGTTCACGTTTGCCGATATAACGAAATCCCATTTGTTCATGTAGTTTGATGCTTCCTTTGTTTTCTGGAAAAATACCAGATTGCAATGTCCATAGACCGTCCCTTTCGCTTAGGTCTATTGAGGTTTTCATTAAAAGTTTTCCAACACCTTGACCTCTGGCCTTTTTGCCAACATAAACACTCACCTCCGCCACTCCACCATATACACATCTACCCGAAACGGGAGACAGGGCGGCCCATCCTAAGATATGTTCATTTTCGACCGCAACTATTCTACAATTTTCCATATGCGCGGTATCCCAAGTTTCATAATTTGGAATCTCGGTTTCGAACGTTGCAAAACCTGTGGCGATGCCTTCCCTATAAATTTGGGAAACGGCTTTCCAATCTTTTTTTTGCATGGGCCGTATTTGAATTTTGGACATCTTACAAAAATCTATTTCTTTAGCAACAACCACTTTCGGGGTTACAATAGACTTCTTCTTTTGTATTCACCGCTACGGGAACCCCACAGGTATCCTTGGCTTTGCAGTCTGTTTTTTCGACGTTTAGACTTAAGATGAGTTGATCATTTTGAATTTCGAAGTCATTTACAAAAAGCTGTGCCGTATGAAAATCGGCATTGCTATATTCGATTTTTACTTCGGTGTTCCTTTCCATAGGTTTAATACTGTCGACCTTTTTCAATATTTCCAAAGCCTTTTCGGCAGACATATATTCACGGGTATCTTTTTCCTGTGGACTTTCCCATAACTGTATTATGGTCTCTTTCCAAAAATCGGTACCCGCACCACAATCAACCGAATCTATCGTGATGTTCTTAACTTCGGTAATGTGATAATTCGGAGCTACGAATTGTCCGGCCTTATACTCGAAATGAAGGCTTTTAGTTTGGTTTTCTTCTAATAGCAATAGAAATTCATCTGTCTTCATAATTGTCGTTTTATACTGTTTAACAGCAGTTCTGATTTATTTTTCCGAAAAAGGAATGAAAAAGTTCTTGCAATTCTTCCCACTTTTCTTTGTTGATACAATAGCAAAGATTTTTTCCTTCAAAGGTGCCTTTAAGCAAACCTATCTTCTTGATTTCATTAAGGTGTTGCGAAATAGTGGGTTGTGATAAGCCGATAACGCCGACCAGATCATTGCAAATACAACCCTCTTGTTTGCTTATATATTGTAAAATCGCCACTCGTGCAGGGTGTGCAAGAACTTTTGCAGCCACGGCCAGGGAGTTTTGCGGAGTGGTAAATATTTCAGTTTTCGTTGCGCCCATTAAGATTATAGGTATAAGTTATATGAAATAGTAATATTGCAATATTACGATAATACATTTAAATATAAAAGCCAGACGATAGAAATCTGGCTTTTTATTCGTTTAGAACCAAGGTTTTCTACCTACCTGATAGGTGTTGTAAAACTCCTCATCAGATTTGGTAAGGTAAATGATGCCTTCAATAAGACCTACCAATCCCATCGCGGATGCACCTATACCACAAGTAAAAAAACCAATTACAAGGGTGATGACTAGCATTATGATACCTTCTTTTTGGTAGCCTAGTACAAATTTGTGAATTCCAAGAGCTCCCAATATAATGGCCAATATGCCTACAAGCATTTTTTTGTTGTCACCACCGGCACCGCTAAAAGCCTCTTTGGCACCCTCTTTGAATTCGTTGGCCGTTTTCTTTGCATCATCGGCGAAATCATTCGCACTCTTTTTGGTATCTTCGGTGAATTCTTTGGTCTTCTCCTTGGCCTTTTCGCCAAATTCTTCGGCCGCCTCTTTGGCATCCTCCAATTTTTCATTGGCCTTTTCGCCTAAATCTTTTGCCTTTTCTTTGGCGCCGTCAAATGCATTTTCGGCCTTTTCACCAACTTTTTTGGCTGCTTCCTTTGCATCGTCTGCAAGGTCTTTTACTTTTTCTTTCGCGCTATCAGAGGCATCTTCTACTTTGTCGGCAAGGTTTCCAGCTTCGTCGCCTATGCTATCCGCAGCGTTTTCCGCCTTGTCATCAAGGTTTTCTGCCCCTTTTTTTGTACCGTCAAGGGCATCGTCGCCCGTTTCGCCTAAGTCTTTGTTGTCTTCTGACATTGTTGCAATTTTTGGTGGTTAATATGTTAACTAATGTAGCAAATATTCCGCAATCAGAGAAATGCCTTGTCAATGGGTTCCCAAAGTTCCAACTTATTGCCATCAGGGTCTAGTATCCAACCAAATTTTCCGTAGTCATATTCTTCTATCTCACAATGACGGTTACGCCTTTTCGTTTTAACGCTTCCAAAAGTTCTGCCAGGTTTTCTATCTTAAAATTCAGCAAAATTCTGCCCTGATTTTATCTACAATGGTCTGCGCGAGTTTTTCTAGGCTTTCGACCGTCCATCCGCCCACGTGGGGGGAGAGGATTACATTTTCCGCATTAATTAAGTACTCGAACGCTTGGGGTAGTGCATCGTCAGTAAACATGTGCTCAAAAGATGCTTTTTCGTATTCCAGCACGTCTAGGCCTGCTCCCAATATCTTGCCCGATTTTAGGGCCGTCACTAAATCTTCGGTAATCACACATTTGCCCCGTGCGGAATTCAACAGCCAAAACGGATGATGGAATTTACTGATGAATTCGGTGTTGATTATACCGATGGTATCCGTCATTTGCGGAACGTGCAAGCTTAGTACCTCGGTATGCTGTTGTAGTTCCATAATACCCACTTGTCTGGCGTTTTCATCGCCGACACCCCCTTTGATATCATAACAGATGACTTCATGAACATCAAAGCCTCTAAGTTTTTTGGCGAAGGCCTTACCCATATTTCCGTAGCCGATAATGCCTACGGTCTTTCCTTCCAATTCGACACCACGGTTGCCTTCGCGATCCCACTTGCCAGAGCGCACTTCTCGGTCCGCTTTGTTGAGTTTGTTGAAAAGGGAAAGTAGCATACCCAAGGTGTGTTCACCAACGGCGTTTCTGTTTCCTTCGGGGGCCGCGGCCAAGAAAATGTCGTTCGCTTCGGCATGTCTGACATCGATATTTTCCAACCCGGCACCGAGTCTTCCGATGAATTTAAGGTTGGTCGCCTTGTTCAAGAATTCCCGATCAACGGTGAACCGACTGCGAATGATGAGCCCGTCGTAGTCTTGAATTTTTTCTTCTATTTCCTTTTTGGAGGAGGTATAGTCTTCATCGTTCTGAAAACCCAAATTGGCGAATTGCTCCAAAAGTAACGGGTGATTAGCGTCTACATGTAATATTTTCATATGATTTTTTAATCTTTCTGGGTTTCTTTATTTGCCCATAATACTTTTAACCATTCCCAGGCATTTTTTTTATCGGAAATATAGGCACATCCATCAAAATGTGAAAGTTGTTCATTTACCACAAATGTAAGATCTGTTCCTTTCCCTTTAATCTTTTCGACCCATTTTTTAGTTGTCGCAAGCTCAAAAAGCTCGTCTTTGGCCCCATGGATGACATACAAAGGAATTTCAATTTTTTTGGTTGATAGGATATGCACTTGCCATAGGAATAGCGGCAGAAAACAGTTCGGGATGCTGCTGTGCAAAATACCAATTTCCGTTACCGCCGTTGCTATAGCCCGCGACAGCTATCTTTTCGGCATCGACATTCCAATATTTTGGGGCATTCGCTATGATAGAAAGTACTTTCTCGATATTATTTCCCGTAGACCACAATTGACTTTCCCCTTCTGGAGAGCCAATAATAGCGTTCAACACTTCTAAACCCGGAAGTGCCAAACAGTCATTGAATTCCTTATAGGTATTACCTGCGCCGGCCCAATGCAGCGCAACGACCAAACTGTTTTCTTCTTGGGTTTCCCCGGGAAAGTTGACCCGCATCTTCCACCGTTTGTTGTAATTATTGGTTAGAGTTACATCGCGTGTACCTTCCTTAAACTGAATTTTGGAAAATGAAGTTTCCGATTTGGATAGGTTTTCTTGACCCTTTAGGGATAGATGGCTTACAACTAGTATTAGAACACTAATGCAATAGCACGTCTTCATATTGCAGGATAATGGGTTTGGGTAAGTTCGTGTGCTATATCGCCCGTGTGGGCGGTGGTTTGTTTTTCGAAAAGAAGCAAATGTACTTCTTCCCCGTTTTTGGTCGAGGGGCAATGTTCCACTCCTTTAGGCACGACAATAATTTCACCTTCTTTGACAACTTCGGTCCGGTCACGGAACTGCATGTACATCGTGCCTTTCAAGACCTGAAAAAGCTCGTCTTCGTGTTCATGTGCGTGCCAAACGAACTCGCCCCGAATTTTTGCCAAGATGACCTGCATATCGTCAACGGTCGCAATCTGGTGCGGGTGCCATTGTTTGGTAAAGAGCGTATGTTTTTGTTTTAGATTGATGGGAGTCATAGGTGCTATTTCTGTTACGCCTCTTAAAATACTCAAATGTCTCGCAGTGTAGTTTTTAGATAGTATTCAAGGAGAAGTGTTTAACGCAAATATAGGGGATAATCCTTTTGGAGCATTTGGTTTTTCTATATTCCCAAAACGACCTTTGCGATCCAAAAATAAATCAGGATTCCGAAAATATCGTTGCTGGTCGTAATAAATGGTCCGGTTGCGATAGCCGGATCAATACCGCGCTTATGAAGAAATAATGGCGTAAATGTGCCGATGATTCCGGCAACTATAATGACTACTACTAAGGAAATGGAAATAGCAAGAGCGGTTAAAAAATCGCCATTGTAGGCCCAAGTAAAAAGTAAAAGTATGGCTGCCAATATCAGTCCGTTTAATGTGGCCAGTAGCATTTCTTTGATCAAACGGTTGCCAATGCTCCCTTTCAGGTCGTCATTGGCAAGCCCCTGTACTATAATGGCACTTGATTGTACACCTACGTTTCCGGCCATGGCCGCAATCAGCGGGGTAAAAAAGAATAAAATGGCATGTTTACTGATTATTTCCTCAAAACTACCCATGATGACCGCTGCACCGACGCCACCAAGCAATCCTAAAAAAAGCCATGGTAAACGGGCACGGGTCAGTTCCCAAATACTGTCATCGGCCTCTACGTCTTGAGAGATACCTGCCGCCATTTGGTAATCTTTATCGGCCTCTTCTCGAATGACATCCACAATATCGTCAATCGTGATACGGCCTACCAAACGACCAATTTCATCAACAACCGGAATAGCCTCCAAATCATACTTCTGCATGATTTTGGCGACTTCCTCTGGCTTTTCGTTTACATTTACCGAATCAACTTTGGGAATATAGACCTCTGCGATATGGGTTCTTGTAGAGGTGGTCAACAAGTCTTTTAGGGACAAACGACCTTTTAATTTGTCGTCGTCGTCAACAACATAAATGGAGTGCACACGCTTTACATTTTCGGCCTGCGTACGCATTTCCTTCACGCATTTGAGCACATCCCAATTTTCCCTGACCTTGACCAGTTCTTTTGCCATGAGTCCACCGGCCGAGTTTTCGTCGTAACGTAGCAGGTCAACAATATCTTTGGCGTGGTCTCGATCCTCAATTTCCGAAATGACCTTTTTTACCATTTCATTGGGGAGTTCCCCAATGATATCTGCGGCATCATCGGTATCGAGTTCCTCAATTTCCTCGGCAATTTCCTTTGCGGAGAGGTTGTTCAGAATGGCTTCCCTAACGTCTTCATCCAACTCGGTAAGTACATCCGAAGTTTTGTCGCTCTCGAGCAATTTGATGAGATAGGTAGCCTCGTCTTCGTTTAGCTCATTGATGATTTCGGCGACATCGGCATAGTGGACATCTTCCATAAGAGTGACCAGTTCGGTGCCCTTCTGGTTTTTGATGAGCTGCTCGATTTCGGCAACCAGTTCGTCTGTGAGTTTAAACGGATTCATTCTTACGCGTAAAGCTATCTTTAGAATGGGCAAAGCTAAGAAAAAACGCGTAAGGGTTTTTGGTTTCGGGTTTCGGGTTTAAAAAGTTTGTAACCCTATTTTTTTGGCTACATTTAAGAAATTGGTCAGAGACAGGTTGGTCAAAAATTTCAGTTTTGTTCTTGCGCTATTTTTTGAGTAAGTCCGATAAAATCATTAACACTCAATTGTTCCGGGCGTTGGTCGAAAATGGTGTCCGCTCGTAAACCATCGGAAAGCTCAAAGGTTTTAAGGCTGTTTCGTATGGTCTTTCGGCGATGGTTGAAAGCCGCTTTAACAACGCGAAAAAACAGTTTTTCGTCGCAATCTAATTTGAAATTCGCTTTACGAACGAGCCGTAAAACTCCCGATTGTACTTTCGGTGGCGGATCGAATACCTCCGGGTGTACTGTAAAAAGGTATTCGGCATCATAATACGCCTGCACTAGAACGGAAAGAATACCGTACGTTTTGTTTCCTTCCTTTTCACAGATACGTTGGGCCACTTCTTTTTGGAACATACCCGAAAATTCAGGAATTTGCTCTTTCATCTCCAACATTTTGAAAACGATCTGGGTAGAAATGTTGTAGGGGAAGTTTCCGGTAATTGCGAACTGTGCATCACCAAAAAGCGATGTGAGGTCGAAATTCAGAAAGTCGGCTTCAATGACCTTAAAAGATCCATTTCCCTGTAAAACTTTAGGATGCTCTAAAGGAAAGTTATGGTTGAGGTAAACGATGGAATCAGCGTCGAGGTCCATAGCCACGAGATCCATTTCTCGTAACAATAGATATTTGGTCAGTACACCTGTGCCCGGGCCGATTTCGATAACGTTCTTATAGCCTTTCAATGAAAGGGTTTCTGCAATTTGTCGGGCAATTTCTTCGTCTTTCAGAAAATGTTGCCCCAAATATTTTTTTGCCTTTACGGGGCTCTTATCCTGCCAGGGCTTCTGATATTTATTATGTGAAGTTTTATTTCGTTTTTTCTTTTTCGACATAGCGAGAAATTAAGGCTCTTTGGCAATATATACCCAAGCTTTTTTACCTGATTGCAGTTTGACTAAAATTCTAACGTATTCTTCGCCTTCGTAGGCATCTACTTTCTCTATCTCCCCAGCTGAGATTTGGTAGACCATCCCTTTTACAGACGAAGACGGATTAGTTGCCCTAGAGATAACGGAATATTCTCCATAGGCCTTTTTCCGTGGAAGTTCGAATCCTAAAAGTAAATCAGGGTTTCCTATCAATAGCCTATGAAACAGTTCGTTTTGGATGTTTTTATCTTGAAGGGTATCGTAACTGAACAGATATATACTCATGGCATATACAAATTTGGAAATTTTGGAAATTTTATTTTTTTCTTTCCCAAGACAAAATTATCAGACATACCCATAGCTACGGTTGATGATTTTAACTTGGGGAAAGGGGAAAAGAAAGACAGAAAAACTCGGATTTCTATATGACAGGAGTATAACATTAGTGTTCGCTTATAATTTCAAGTTCTGTACGGAATGAAACAAACTTATTGGGGAAACGTTTAAGGGCATCGTCGCGCAACCTAGGCGCATCATCGGAATAGTATTTTTGAAGTCTCGCCCTGTCTACTGTTGTAAACTGTACGGAATAGGTCAAGCCCCCCATTTCTTCTTCGACCAGCACCCTGCTCATTTTGGCGTTTAAGAACTTACCCGTCGCCAATACATCGGGAATATGTATTTCTTGCATCCAGTGCAACCATTCTTCGTGAACGGATTCTTCGATGTTGGTAGTTATGTTATAGATGTACATTTTTCAAGTTCAAGTTCAAGTTCAGTTTAGGCCCTTTTGAGCTTGACACTTGAACTTGCATTTTAATTTATCGAGTCTCCTCTCAGCATTCTAAAATTTTTCCGTGCCTGTGGAAAATAAAAACTATCCTGATAATTATAGATAATCTTTTCGTATTGGACCTTGGCTTTCTCAGGTTCGTTCAAGATGTTCCTGTAGAGTTCGCCCAATGCAAAATGGGCATCGTCAGCTAAAATTCCACCGGAGTAAAACTCCGTAATTTTTCGATAATTGAATTCGGCGGCTTCATAATCCTTTAGACCCTCCAGAAGCTGGCCTTGTTTCAAAAGTGCTTCGTCCTCGATTTTTTCTCCTTTATGGTTTTTGAGTATGTCATCGAGTTCGGCTATCGCATCCTCCGTTTTGTTCTGATAGCCCAAAAGGTCGGCACGGGCGTATTTTTTTAAGGCCGTTTGTGTGGAATCTTCCAAGGAATTATCTGAAATCAACAGACTCAACTGCATGGCATCGTTGGCAATGAGCTGTGAAGTTGAACTACGCAGTACTTTCAGTTGGGTCAACGCCCAATCGAAATCGCCTTTATAAAAACTGGTCTGCGCTACTTTGTATCGCGCATTTTGGCCCAATACATCATTTTTGAGGTTTTTCTGTATTTGGGAAAAATAGATCAAAGCTTCATTGAACTTTTTGTCAAAGACCAAGATATCGCCAAGGGTCAATTTCACAAATGCCCTTCCGCGAGAATTCAAAGGCAGTTCCAAGCTTTTCTTGAGGATGTCGATAGCGGGTTCGGGCAGGTCTCTTTTGAAGGTCAGAAAGTTGGCATAGGCGACCTGTAGTTGCAAGGTTTGGCTTTTATAGCCGTGAATGGCCATCAACTCATCGAACTGTTTTTGAACGGCGTCCAGTTTCTTCGTGTCCCTATCTAAAAGTTGAATTTCGATAAGGTTCAATTGGGCATTCAACTTGGTAATCTCGTCATTGCTGTTATTGGCAATATATTTGAAGATTTCCTTGGCCGTTTCAATTTCGTTATCCTCCAGGGCTAAATCGCCGAGTCCTTCAAGACGTTGCAGCGAAGCCCCGTCCATCCGCTTATATATGGCCTTTTCTTGCCGAAAGGCACTGCTGTACTGTTTTTGTTGTACAAAGAGCCAACTTAAGAGTTGGTTCCAAAGAATATTTGGGTTTTTTTGCGCATTCCGCAGTAGAATCTTTTTAAACTTGAGATTATTCTCGTTCTCGGCATCTGAAGAAATAAAGTCATCGATATTGCGTAGAACGTTCGATTTCGAGGTCTTGCCTTGGCTGATCAGCTTTAAGTAGGAAGTGTACATTTTTTCAATATTGCCCTGCTCGCCATAAATCTTTGCCATTTGATAATTATAGTCGAGCTCTGGGTTGAGCTCCATAGACTTGGTGTAGGCCTCCAACGCTTGGTCTAACAACGCATATTTTTGGAATCTAAACCCGATACCGTAACCCAGATTTGGGTTTTCGTCGATTACTGCAATAGCTTTTTTGTAATATTCGTTCGCCTTTTGCGGCAAGTTCTGTAATGTGTAGTTATAGCCAAACTCGATCAGAAGCGTGGGGTAGGCGTTACCTTTGTCGATTTTTTTCAACAGAAATTTTTCTACATCCGAATAACGTTCTAATTGTTGGTAGGTGGCGATGAGGCCTTCGGCATAGTCGGTTCGACGTGGATTCTTCTTTACTAATTTTTCATAGAATACCACGGCCTTTTCATACTCCCCATCATTGAAATATTGCTTGGCGAGGAAGTCGTCTTGGGCAATAGTGGACATCGAAATCAAAAGAACGGCGATACAATAAAAAACCTTCATAAAGGAAATTTAACAAATTTACATCAGCCCATGAAAAAAAGCTGTTAAGGGGAAGATAATTCGGCGAAATGATGCCATTAAATGCTTTATGGTCGGTTTACACAAAATTCCGCACTGTTCTTATCAATAACAAGAAAAAAGGAAAACCGCATGCTCGTTTCGCTACTTGCAACGACGTCAGTCTATTACTTTAAAACCACAATAGGGTACCAAAACTTCAGGGATTTGGATTCCGTCGGCTGTCTGGTAGTTCTCCAAAATACCGGCTAACACTCTAGGTAGTGCCAGTGAGCTACCGTTCAAGGTATGTGCCAATTGGTTTTTGCCGTTCTCGTCTTTGTAACGAAGTTTTAAGCGATTTGCCTGATAGGTCTCGAAATTGGAGACCGAACTGATTTCTAGCCAACGGTCTTGAGCCGCTGAAAAAACTTCAAAATCATAAGTCAGGGCAGACGTAAAGCCCAGGTCGCCACCGCAAAGCCTGAGGATACGATAGGGGAGTTTTAGTTCAACGAGTATGCTTTTTACATGCGCTACCATTCCGTCTAAAGCGTCATACGATTTCTTGGGATGTTCTACCCGAACGATCTCGACCTTATCGAATTGATGTAACCGATTTAGTCCGCGAACATGGGCGCCATAACTTCCCGCTTCTCTTCTAAAACATGGGGTATAGGCTGTATAGCGAATCGGGAAATCATTTTCCTTTAAAATTTCGTCTCGAAAAAGGTTGGTCACGGGTACCTCCGCAGTAGGAATCAGGTACAGGTCATCCTCGCCGATATGGTACATTTGGCCTTCCTTATCGGGTAATTGTCCCGTGCCATAGCCGGATGCTTCGTTGACCACATACGGCACTTGTATTTCGGTATAACCGGCCTCGGTATTTTTGTCTAAGAAATAGGAAATCAAGGCGCGTTGAAGCCGTGCACCTTTTCCTTTGTACACCGGAAACCCCGCACCGGTAACTTTTACCCCAAGTTCAAAATCGATAATATCATATTTTTTGGCAAGTTCCCAATGGGGTAGGGCATTGGTATCTAAAACAGGAATTTCGCCTTCTTTGAAAATTTCTTCATTATCTTCATCTGAATTCCCCGCAGGAACGGAAGCATGGGGTACATTGGGTATTTGATATAATAGCTTTTGAAGCTCTTCTGAAGTTGTATTGAGTTCATCGCCCAATTTTTTGGAATCTTCTTTTAAGATTCCCGTTTTTTCTTTAAGTATATTGGCCTCTTGCGCTTTTCCGTTTTTGAAGAGCATACCGATCTCTTTAGAAAGCATGTTGCTTTCCGCCAAGGTATTGTCAAGTTGCGTTTGTGTTGCACGGCGTTTTTCATCCAATTGCAGAACGGCATCCACTAAAGGTGCAGCATCGATATTCCTTTTTTTAAGCGCTTTTACGATTGCGTCCTTTTTATCTCGAATGGCCTGTAGCTGTAACATCGATTTTCGGTTTAGGCTGCAAATTTAGGTTTTCTTAGGTTTAAATTAGATACTTTTAAGGCTGGATATTATAAAGCCGATTAAAAATGATTTTTGAACATTTTGCTATTAATGTAACTGATATCGATGCGCGGATTGCATGGTATGTTGCCCATCTGGAATTGAAAGTAGTAAGCGCACAAAAGGAACCGCCTTTCATGAATTTTTTGGCCGACTCGGGTGGGCGCGTTATTATGGAACTCTACCATAGACCAGATGCGGATATTACAGATTTTGGGACGCAACACCAACTCACCTTTCACGTGGCCTTTGTTTCTGAAAATGCACAAGCCGACAAAGAACGGCTTGTTACTGAAGGCGCATCTTATGTCGAGGAGGTAAAAAAAGCAGATGGAAGCCACTTGGTAATGCTGCGTGACCCTTGGGGTATGCCTTTGCAACTATGTCAAAGAACAAAGAAATTTTAACCTCAATGGGCTTTACCTGAGATTATTTGTGTATTATATGGGATTTATTGAGCGGTACTTGCAAGTTTATTTTTCCGATGGCAAGATCCAATCGTTATGCCAAAAATAGTTCCATTCGGTATTGGCCAAATCTACTTTAGGATCTATAAAAGCGCGATATGCTTTTCCGTTAACGCTTACTTTTGAATTTAGGGCATGGACCGAAATTTCTTCCCCTTTTTCTTCATACTCCTTTTTTAAATGTTGTGCGAACTGCCAGATAAAATCGGGGTATGAGGCAATTCTCCTTTTTTGCTTTTTGGTAAGATAGTCCTCAAGGTCAACAATGGTCGATTCGTCATTTGCTTTGTTCGTTACCCTGAACTGTACATTTCCTCCACGGCTTCTTAGCATCATACGCCAACTCAGACGATGACCTTCCTCAGTCCACAAAACATCGTCCTGTATAAAATGATGACGGATGGGAAGTCCCAACTGAATCATGAAGTAGATTCCGGCTAAAATATATAGCATGTTTTTATAAGATGGAATTTCTACTTTGTTAGGTAGGTATGGTATTTTTCTTTTGAAAAAGGTTTTACGGATGGTTTCCGGTTCGAAAAAGAAAACTGTAAAAGCTAAGGCCAAGTAAGGAAAGATTCCAATCTGAAATACAATAGAATTGAAAAGATGGAAAAAAACCGAAGTGAAGAAGGCAATCTTTCGCGTTGGTTTCCAAAGGAGTGCGGGTACAATCAGTAAGTCAAATAGAATGCCCGCAGTTCCGATTATTTTATGAAGCCATGGTTGTTGTAAGAGTTCTCCGATGATGTAGTAATCAGCTTTGTCTAGCATCAAAATCTTGACGATTCCAAAATCGAGCCAATCGCCGTAAAGTTTGGCGATCGACGCGTAAACGTACACGATCAGTAGTTGCAAGATGATAGCCCACTTGACCCAACCAGACATCGAATCGCTTCTTAGTAACGGATTTTGTCTAACATCAAGCGAGTGGCTTCCGTGTGCAGGAAAAAAGCACATCAACCCTGAAATCAAGACCAGCAAATAGTAGTGATTATTATACGATGTTTTTTGCATCAGATAGACGCCTGCCCAAAGTATGGTAAACGAAATGATACTAAATCGGTATTTATATCCCAGTGCAATAAAAACCCCTAAGGTGCCCATCACAAAATAATAGAAATACATGCCATTGCCCAGCAGGGGCTGTAGCCAATCGAAGCCTATGAAATTGAAAGTAAATTGTGGCTCGATCAAGGTTCTTTTGACCCACCCCGTTAAAATGGCCCCATAACACTCCAAGGCCACCAGTATCCCGAAAAAAATACGGAAAATGATCAGTGACGAATTATCCATTTTCGTAAAAAGAAAACGATTCAACATCTATTGGGCGATTATGGAGAGGGAGGTTTCCTTGTCTTTTTTTAGCTGTTCTTGTAGTGCATCTACCGATTCGAATTTGTGCTCGTCACGAATGCGGTGAAGAATATCGATCTGTATTTCCTTTCCGTACAGATTCTGATCAAAATCAAAAAAATGGATTTCCGTGCTTTTGTCCTTTCCTGCTACAGTTGGGTTGTAGCCTATGTTCATCATGCCGTAAACCGTTTTTCCTAATAAATCGCTCTGAACCACATAGACCCCGTTTTTTGGTACTAATTTATAGGTCTCTTTAATATGGAGGTTCGCTGTAGGAAAGTTAATCTGTCTACCAAGTCCTTTCCCTTTTTGAACTGTTCCGGTTAGCATGTAATTATATCCCAAATATGCGTTGGCGGTTGATATATCTCCTTCTTCCAGGGCCTTTCGTATCTTGGTCGAACTGACGGACACCTCATCGATTTCTTGCGCCGGTATTTCCTCGACCTCAAAATCAAATGTGCTTCCGTATGCCCTTAAGTCTGTAATGTTGGCGTTTCGGTTTCTGCCAAAACGATGATCGTATCCAATGATAATCTTCTTTGTTTTTAAATCGTTAACCAGAATATCGCGAACAAACTCGGTGGAGGATAATCTAGAAAACGCTCTCGTAAACGGATGGATAATCAATTGGTCGAGCCCTAATTCCCTTAAAATTCTGGTTTTCTCACCTATGGTATTCAACAATTTGATGTCGGTATCTTTTTGCAAAACCATTCTAGGATGCGGAAAAAAAGTAAGTACCGTAGATTTTAGCTCTAATGTGGCAGCATTTTTGATAAGCCTTTCCAGTATTTTGCGGTGACCGATATGAACACCATCAAATGTACCTATCGTAATGGCCGTGGGATGTCGTTCATCGTAATTGGAAATGCTTTGGACTGTTACCACGTACTAAAAATAATAAAAAGACTTATATTTGAGTTTGTCTAATACCCCTGAATGCTTACAAAATTACGTCTAGTTTTTACAACTACCATAGTATTTCTTTCCTTTTACGCATCGGCACAGAGCAAATATTGGGAAAAGGAGACGGCACGAAATACGGTTGTCGAAAAAGTCTCTAGGCGTTTCAATATTAAAGAAGGAAAGATTTTTTCTTTTCGAGAAAAGCTTTTCAGGCAAGACCTCAAATCAGTATCCACTTCAAAGGGCAGTTCAAAACTTGTATATTTTCCCAGCAAGGTTGGGAACACTATTGCCTATAGAGTAAAAGAATCACCTGTCCTGTCCCCCATTCTTTCGGAGAAATACCCTGATATAAAGTCTTATACGGGCTATGCGGTAGACGGTAGTAGGGATAAGGTGCGTTTCAGTGTATCGCATAGCGAAGTTCAGGCCATGATAGTGCATGCAGATGGTAGTGCAAGTAGTTTTGTTCAAAAAGCCTCCAATAACAAATATGTGCTCTATTCAAGAGGGTCGATGCAGGCTAATGATTCCGATTTTATATGCCGTACAAAAGATAAGTTTCCGCTCCAGAACGCAAATACTTCGGCAAAACCGGTCAACGGTCAGGTACTGCGGAAATACCGCTTGGCAATTTCGGCTACAGGCGAGTATACGACGCATCATGGGGGTACAGTTGCAGATGCCCTAGCGGCCATCAATGCTACGCTAACTAGAATAAACGAGGTTTTTGAGACTGATCTGGCCGTTAGGCTTGAACTTGTTGGCGATACCGATAAGGTTATTTATACTGATCCGAATACTGATCCGTACTCTGGAAACTTAAGTTCAATGGGTAATGAGGGCCAAAATACATTAACAGAGGAAATCGGCGCGGCAAACTACGATATTGGTCATGTCTTCCATAAAGGAGTAAATGGTGGTAATGCCGGTTTTATCGGTGGTCTTTGTGTTGATAATCGAAAGGGAGGTGCTTATTCTTCGGGCCAAACTCCTGAGGGTGATGTCTTTGATCTCGATTTTGTAGCCCATGAAATGGGGCATCAACTAGGGGCCAATCATACTTGGTCGCACGAATTGGAGGGTACTTTAGTGCAGGTCGAACCAGGCAGTGGATCCACAATTATGGGTTATGCAGGAATTACCGATAATGACAACGTAGCCCAGAACGGCGATGATTATTTTCATTATGTCAGTATCGAACAGATTATTGAAAGTCTAAAAACAAAAAGTTGCGGAGAGGTTGTTCCGATTACGAACAATCCACCTACGGTGATGCCCATTGATGATTATGTAATTCCAAAGTCCACACCCTTTGTTTTAACTGGAAACAGTACGGACCCTGATGTTGAAGATATACTTAGTTATACTTGGGAACAAATTGACAATGGTGTAGTCACAAGGGCCACTTTCGGGCCGACCAACCCTAGTGGTGCGAATTTTAGGTCGCTACCGCCCAGCACAAGCCCCACCCGTTATTTTCCATTACTATCGCGTGTCATTGATGGCAACCTTACCCAGACCGATCCTGAGGTCGGCTCCGCTTGGGAGACTGTTTCAGAAGTTGAAAGGGAAATGAATTTTGCCTTTACGGTTAGAGATAATGCGGCTTCAGGAGGGCAGGTGGTTTCCGAGTTGGTAAACGTAGCCGTTATGAACAGCGCAGGTCCATTTGCCGTGACTTCGCAGGCTGTTGTCGAAAGCTATGTAGCCGGTAATACCCACACCATTGAATGGGATGTGGCTGGAACAAATATTTCGCCTGTTAATACTGCAACCGTTGATATTATGCTTTCAACAGATGGGGGTCTTACTTTTCCCGTTGTCTTGGCCTCGGGTGTGAACAACAACGGATCTCGTAAAATTATCATTCCCGGTCTCCCTACAACAGAAGCCAGAATTATGGTCAAGCCCGTTGACAATATTTATTATGCGGTAAATGCAGCCGATTTTACGATCGAAGCTTCGGAAATTGTTCTGAACTTTTCGACCTTGGAATTTGAAGTATGTCATTTCGATGACCTACCAGTTCCGTTCATTTATGAGACCTATTTGGGTTTTGACGAAGAAGTGACATTTAGCGTGGCAAACGCTCCTGAGAATTTAGGAGCTTCCTTTACTCCAAGTACGATTATTGCTGGAAATAGTGCTATAGAATTGCTTTTCGAAAATACCGAGAATGTACTTGAAGGAAGTTACGATATTCAAGTTTTGGCAACTTCCGCGAGTATTACAAAACAAGTTACGCTAAACCTGAACTTTTTCGATACCGATTTTCCTGACGTCATTATGAGCGCGCCGATAGACGAACTTGTCGATGCATCGATACGTGTGCCTTTGCAATGGGAAGATAGCCCATCGCATACTACTTTCGAAGTGCAGATAGCTACCGATGCCATTTTTGCCAATATCGTTGAGGTTGCCACGGTGAACACTAATTCATACACGCCAACGGACCTACAAAGCCAAACTATTTACTTTTGGAGGGTAAAGCCGCAGAATATTTGTGGGGAGGGTACTTTCAACGCGCCTTTTAGTTTTACTACGATTCAAGTAAGTTGTGACACTAAAAAAGCACGTGATCTGCCTTTGGCCATATCTTCATCAGGTACACCAACCATAATTTCGAAAATCGCATTCTTTGAAGACCTACCGATTGCCGACATTGATGTCAAGCTAAATATTAGCCATAGCTTTCTGGCTGATTTGGTGGTAAGTCTTACCTCTCCTCAAGGAACAAAGGTTACGCTAATTTCTAATTCTTGCGGGGATCTACAAAATGTAGATGCTACATTTGATGATGAAGCATCGAGTTTTATCTGTGGTGTCGATTCGGGTACGGCAATCAGCGGCACAGTAAAACCGCTCGGTTCACTCAGTTCTTTTACTGGGGAGTCTATTTTAGGAGAATGGATTTTGGAAATTGTAGATAATGCCTCATCAGATGGTGGCGTATTGAACGATTTTTCGTTGAATATTTGCGTTGAGGGAGCGTTTCGGCCAGATGCCGATAAAGACGGTGTTTTTGATGATGGAGACGACCTTTGCCTTGATACCACCGAAGGTGCAGAGGTCGATACTGACGGATGCCAGATATTCCGCTTTCCCAACGATAACTTTTCAGTGTCAGTACAAAGTGAGTCGTGCCGTAACAATGACGATGGGGCAATAAATATCGATGCGATGCTTCCTTTAGACTATGTGGTAACCGTCGTCGGTAATGGTCTGAACGTTACCGATAATTTCACGACATTATTTTCTCTGCCCGGTTTAAGTTCCGGTACCTACACGCTATGTGTCAATGGATCGAACGCTAATATAGATTATGAAGAACACTGTTTTGAGGCAACTATTTCACAACCGGATCCTTTGGGAGTTACTTCTAAAATAGCTGATAATGGCAATCAGGTTGTACTTTCCTTGGAGGGTGCAAATCTGTATACTATCGAACTAAACGGAAAGACCTTCCAGACCGAAAAATCGGAAATTACCTTAGACTTGAAAAGTGGAAACAATGCTTTGAAGGTTTCGACCGGTCTTTCTTGTCAAGGCGCTTATGAAGATGAATTTTTTGTAAGTGATCGACCCATTGTGTTTCCCAATCCATTTGATGATGTTACTAAGCTATTTTTAGGTGCGTTGGAAGAAGATTTGATAATAGATACCTATACCGTGAGCGGACAATTGATAAAAAGTGAAAGATATACAAGCAACGGACGGGAAGTGGATCTTGACTTTGTCGGACTGCCATCGGGAATCTATTTTATAAAATTCAAGGGTAAAACAGTTGAAGGAACCGCCAAAATAATAAAGCGATGAGAATATTTTTTGTCTTGTTATTAGGTGTGGTGCTCTTATCGGGCTGTAAAAAAGACCCGCCTAAGCCACCTGAAAAAGTGCTTTTGACAGCTCCTGCAAAAAACTCGGAATGCACACCGATACAGAGTACAACTACGACCAGTAGTGTGGTTCGATTTAGTTGGCAAGTCTCTCAACATACCGAAACGTATGAATTACGGGTAACTAATTCGAACACAGGTATAGTTCAAACCAAAAGTACCGGAAGTACGGTTGAAACACTGTCCTTAGAAAAGGGGGCTCCGTTTTCTTGGGTTGTTATTTCAAGAAATTCACAAACGCAAACAACGGCATCGAGTGATTCATGGTTGTTCTATAATCCAGGGTCGGAAACTACCCATCCGCCCTTTCCTGCAGAAATTATTTCTCCGAAACCGGGCACTACAGTATTTAAAGATATCAATAATGAGGTGACCTTGATATGGTCAGGTGCCGATATTGATAACGATATCGAAGACTATGAGATTTACTTTTCCACCGAAAACCCACCTGAAACATTAATTGATTCGCCAAGAGCGAATATCACCGAAAAAAAGGTGAGCGTGGTATCGAATACGGTCTATTACTGGAGGGTCGTTACCAAAGATGCGGAGGGTAATACTTCCGATACCGGAATCATTGATTTTAGGTGCCATTAAATACGTTCATCGTATTCTTGACCCCGGCCAATACGAAAGATTTTACGAGTTCCGTAGCTTTTTCAAAGCGTTCTTTTAGGCCCTTTTTTTCCTCCTCGTTCCATTCTCCCAATACATAATCAATCTGCCGACCTTGCCCAAAATCTGCACCTATCCCAAACCGAAAGCGGTTGTAGTTTGTAGTCTGTAACATGTTTTGAATGTCTTTCATTCCATTGTGACCACCATCACTCCCTTTAGTCTTTACTCGTATAGTTCCGAAGGGTATATTTATGTCATCGGTAATGATCAAAACATTTTCTAAGGGAATCTTTTCTTTCTCCATCCAATATCTTAAGGCCTTACCGCTAAGGTTCATATAGGTAGAAGGTTTTAAGCAAAGTATGCTTCTGCCCTTTATTTTGAATAATCCAATATCGCCCAGTTTTACGGTTTCGAATGAAAAAGATTCTTTTTCGGCCAAGGCATCCAACACTTTAAAGCCAATATTGTGGCGTGTTTCGGTGTATTTTTCACCTATGTTTCCGAGCCCTACAATTAAATATTTCTTCATGCTTTCCGATTCTTCTAAAACTGTTTTAGGGGTGTTAAAAAGTGATTTGAAAAACTGGAACATTATGTTATAATTTCGATAAAAATACAAAAGCATCCCGAATCCCGATGACTATCGGGACGGGATGCTTTGTTATCAAATTCTAAAGGAAAAAATTATTCCTAGTTTTCACCACCTTCAGTAGCCTCTGGAGTTTCACCTCCTTCTGCAGCTCCTTCAGCTCCTTCGATACCTTCTGCATCTTCATCTTCGTCATCGATTACAACTGCAGCACGCTGAGTTTTCACCTGTACAACAACTGTAGTTTCTGGATGTAGAATAGTAAAATCATCGTTTAACAAAGACTCAACGGTGATATTATCGCTAATCTTGAGTTTTGTGATATCGATATCAAAGAAATCGGGCAATTTATCAGGCAATGCCTTTATGGCCAATTTTCGTTTTCTAAATAATAATCGTCCACCATTTCTTACTCCAGGTGCGATGCCTTGAAGGCGAACGGGAATGTTCATGGTGACCTCTTTGTCATCGAAGAGCTGATAAAAATCGACATGCTGAATTTTATCCGTCACCGGATGGAATTGAATATCCTGCATAATCGCTTTCAATTTTCCTTCGCCCAAGTCAACCTTTACGGTATGCGCAGCGGCGGTGTACACTAAATCTCTGAACGCTAGTTCATCCGCTGAAAAGTGTAATGGTTTTTCCCCTCCGTATACCACGCAAGGAACC